>NZ_CP157794.1:1087500-1445000 GCF_040111675.1 Salinarimonas sp.
ACCGCCTCCGCGCCGAGGAAGCGGTCGAGGCCGATCGTCATCGCGGCCGGGTCGGTGACGGCCCGGTCGCGCAGGCGATAGGCGGCGCGGGTCGCCTCGGCGTAGAGCCGCAGCCGCTCCGGCCCGCGCGCCGCCCGCCAGACGTCCCAGCCCTCGAGCGCCTTCAGGATGAGGAGCGCCGTCGCGCCCTGGCCGTTCGGCGGCGTCTCGACGACGTCGATTCCGGCGAAGGACGAGCGGATCGGCTCCGCCCAGACGGCCTCGCAGGCGGCGAGGTCGTCGAGCGTATGCGCGCCGCCGCGGGCGCGCAGCACGGAGACGATCTCCTCCGCGACCGCGCCCTCGTAGAAGCCGGCGCGGCCTTCGCGGCCGATGGCGCGCAGCGTGCGCGCGAGCGCCGGCTGGCGATGCACGTCGCCGGCGCGCAAGGCCCCGCCGTCCTTCAGGAAGAGCGCCGCCGTCTCGGCATGGCGCGCGAGGCGGGGCGCGTGCCTCGCCCAGTCGAAGGCGACGCGCGGGGCGACGGCGTAGCCCTCCTCGGCCGCCTTCGCGGCGGGCTCCATCAGCTCGGCGAAGGGCAGCCGGCCGTAGGCGGCGTGCAGCTTCGTCCAGGCGTCGACCGCGCCGGGCACGTTGACCGCGAGCGGGCTGTCGTCGGCGATCTCCGTCAGCCCCCGCGCGACCGCCTCCTCCCGGTCGACGCCGGCGGGCGCCTGGCCCGATCCCATGAGCGCGCGCGGCGCCTCGCCCGGCGCGGCGACGAGCGCGAAGCAATCCCCGCCGATGCCGGTCATGTGCGGCTCGACCGCGCAGAGCAGGGCCGAGGCCGCGAGCGCCGCGTCCGCCGCCGAGCCGCCGCGCTTCAAGGTCTCGACCGCCAGCAGCGAGGCCGCCGGATGCGAGGTCGCGACCATGGCGCGCGTCCCGTACACGGCCGAGCGGCCGGGGGTCTGAAAAGTACGGGACATGAGAGCGCTCCTTCGCGCGAGGGACACGTGCCTCGCGTTGTGTCAGAGCGCCTAACATATGACAAGCGCGGCCCCTCGGCGCATCCGCGCTTCCCGTTTGCCCGTCTGTGCGCCCCCGCCACTCGCGCCCGGCGAGGGGGTTTGCTAGACCATGCGGCGAAGACCGAGACACACGCGCGAGGAAACAGCTCATGCCCGACGTCGCCTATCCGAAGCTCGCCCTCCAGATCGCCGGAGCCTGGCGCCCCGCCGCCTCCGGCGAGACGCTGCCCGTCGTCAACCCGGCGACCGGCGAAACCATCGGCGAACTGCCCAAGGCCGGCACGGCGGATCTGGACGAGGCGCTCGCCGCGGCCGCGCGGGGCTTCGAGGCCTGGCGCAAGGTCGGCGCCTTCGACCGCTACAAGACCCTGCGCAAGGCCGCCGACCTGCTGCGCGAGCGCGCCGAGGCGATCGCGACGATCATGACGATCGAGCAGGGCAAGCCGCTCTACGAGGCGCGCATCGAGACCAACGGCGCCGCCGACACCTGCGACTGGCTCGCCGAGGAGGGCCGGCGCAATTACGGCCGGGTCATCCCCCCGCGCGCGGGCGACGTGCTCCAGCTGGTGATCAAGGAGCCGGTGGGCCCCGTCGCCGCCTTCACGCCCTGGAACTTCCCGATCAACCAGGCCGTCCGCAAGGTCGCGGCGGCGCTCTCGGTGGGGTGCTCGATCATCCTCAAGGGCCCCGAGGACACGCCGGCCTCCTGCGCCGAGATGGTGCGCTGCTTCCTCGACGCCGGCGTGCCGGGCGACGCGCTGCAGCTCGTCTTCGGCGTGCCCGCCGAGATCTCGGAATACCTCATCCCCTCGCCGGTGATCCGCAAGATCTCCTTCACCGGCTCCACCGCGGTCGGCAAGCACCTCGCCGCCCTCGCCGGCGCGCACATGAAGCGCGCGACCATGGAGCTCGGCGGCCACGCGCCGGCGATCGTCTTCCAGGACGCCGACGTGCAGAAGGCGCTCTCGGTGCTCTCCGCCAACAAGTACCGCAACGCCGGCCAGGTCTGCATCGCGCCGACGCGCTTCCTCGTGCACGAGGCCGTCTACGACCGCTTCGTCGACGGCTTCGTCGACATCTCGAAGAACCTCGCCGTCGGCAACGGCCTCGATCCGGAGGTCAAGATGGGCCCGCTGGCGCATGCGCGGCGCATCGAGGCGATGGAGAGCCTCGTGGCGGACGCCGTCGACAAGGGCGCGACGCTCAAGACCGGCGGCAAGCGCATCGGCAACCAGGGCTATTTCTACGAGCCGACCGTGTTCGTCGACGTGCCCAAGGACGCGCGCATCATGAACGAGGAGCCCTTCGGGCCGGTCGCCTCGATCAGCCGCTTCTCGAGCGACGAGGAGGCCTTCGAGGAGGCCAACCGCCTGCCCTACGGGCTCGCGGCCTACGCCTACACCACTTCCGCCCAGCGCGCCTCGGCGCTCGGGGCGCGGATCGAGAGCGGCATGGTCTCGATCAACCACCACGGCATCGCCCTGCCCGAGACGCCCTTCGGCGGCATGAAGGATTCGGGCTACGGCTCGGAGGGCGGCGTCGAGGCGCTCGAGGCCTATGTCACGACGAAGTTCGTGACGCAGCAAGGGCTGTGAGAAAACGCCCCCCGGCGCCGTCGAACGCGCCGGGGGGCGTCGCCGTTGGGGTGGCGAGAGACGAGGCACAGGAGCGCCAGCCATGTCGAGCCGCTACGAGGACGGTCCCCCCGCCTACCCTTACGATCGCGTCGACGAGGGGTTCTCCGGCCGCCGCGCCCGGGTCGCGGTGCAGCACGCCGCATCCGCCGCGCGCCCCTATCGGCGCACCCGCCGCCTCGGCGCCGCGAGCGTCGGCGCCACCGCGATCGGCGCGTTCGCCGTGGGGGCCTGCGCCGTCGGCGCGCTCGCCATCGGCGCGCTCGCGATCAATCGCATGGCGGTGAACAGGATGGCCCTGCGCCAGGGCCACATCCAGTCGCTGACGATCGACGAGCTGCGCGTGCGCCGCCTGCGCGTCGACCGCCAGGACGGCCCGGAGCCGGTGCCGCGCTACGCCGCGATGCGGCGGGCCTAGACGACCGCCGTCGGGGCTATGGCCGGGATGTGACCCATGATCTTCTCCGCCACCGGCTGGAAGCCCCACGAGCTCGGATGAATCTCGTCGGCCCAGCCGCCGACATTCGTGTTCGTCCCGCGCAGGTCGGCGACGGCGACGCTGGATCCCGCCAGCGGAAGCAGCACCTCCTCGTAGAAGCGATTCACCAGCGCGGCGACGATCTCGCGCTGCAGCCTGTGCGATTCGATTCCGTGCTCGCGCATCGGATCGGCGAGCCAGCGTCCCCGGAACAGAAAGCGCAGATCGAGGAAGGCGCCGCTGGGAATGGCGTGGTCGTAGCCGTGCAGGACGATCGGCAGGGCCGGCGCCCGGCTTCGCACGAGCCGGATGAGCGTCTCGAACCGCGCGCGCACCGTCGCGAGCGCCCGATCGACCTCGCCGGTTCTCACGAAATCCACGGCCTTCATGCCGGGCGACGGCGGGGCGAGCAGGCGCCGCAGGACGGACGTTTTGCGCCCGTCCGGGCCGATCTCGGTCCCCAGGATGTCGTTGCCGCCGCCGGAGAAGACGAAGGCGACGTAGCTGTCGTCGACGCGCGACAGGGCCTCCTCGAGCTCCGCCCCGGCTTCGGTCATGCGTGAGAGCAGGTCGCCGGCTTCGCTCAGGCAGTCGGGAAGATAGCCCGCCTTGGCGATCCAATCGACGATGTCCGTCAGGAGCGGATGCTGGTTCCAGGAATCGCCTTCGCAGAGAACCACCGGCCGGCGCGGGTCCCGCGCCCGCTCGCGGTCGAAGACGCGCCGGCGCTGGTTACGCTCCGCCCGGATCAGGTCCGTCTCGATGCCGCCGAACCCCGTAGCGACCACGTCGTCGAGAAGCCCGGCGTGAAGGTGGCGCGTCCTGATCGCCGGTCGAAACGGATCGGACGCCGGCTCGTCCACCTCGACGTAAAGCAGGAGTTCCCTGAGGTCGGCGTAGGGGTTCTGTCCCAGGCGGACGATGTCCTCGGCGGATCGGGGCGTCACGGCATCCTCCCGACAGGCAGGATGCAAGACAAGACACCAGACGTGGCCTCGCGCCAGCGAAGTTTATCGCCTCACTCCCACACGATCTTCGGCGCGGCCCGGACCCGCCCGCCCGCGAGCCCCTCCCACACCTTCTCCGCGATGCCGCGATAGACCATCGCCTGCGGCCCGTCCGGGTCGAGCGCCGTCACCGGGCGGCCCGCGTCCGACGTCTCGCGGATGGTCATGTTGAGGGGCACCTCGCCGAGGAAGGGCACGCCGAGCTTGGCCGCCTCGTCGGCCGCCCCGCCATGGCCGAAGATGTGCGACGTCTCTCCGCAATGCGGGCAGACGAAGGTCGCCATGTTCTCGACGATCCCGAGGATCGGCACCTCGGTGCGCTTGAACATGGCGACGCCGCGCCGCGCGTCGATCAGCGCGAGGTCCTGCGGCGTCGAGACGATGACGGCGCCGGCGAGCGGCGTCGCCTGCGCCATGGTGAGCTGCGCGTCACCGGTGCCCGGCGGCATGTCGACGACGAGCACGTCGAGCTCGCCCCAGGCGACCTCGCGCAGCATCTGCGTGATGGCCGACATCACCATCGGCCCGCGCCAGATCATCGGCGTCTCTTCCTCGACCATGAAGCCGATGGACATCACCTTGACGCCGTAGCCGTCGAGCGGCTCGAGCGTGCGGCCCGAGAGCACACGGGGCTTGCCGTGCAGGCCGAAGAGCTTGGGCATGGACGGGCCGTAGATGTCGGCGTCGAGGATGCCGACGCTCAATCCCAGCGCCCGCAGGCCGAGCGCGAGATTGCAGGCCGTCGTCGACTTGCCGACCCCGCCCTTGCCTGAGGCGACGGCGATGACGTGCTTCACGCCGGGAATCCCCTGCGTCTTCGCCTGCGGCGGGCTCGCCGGCCGGCCGGGCTGGACGCCCGCGCGGGACGGCGGCGTGGAGGAGGGGCCCTTCGGCACCGGCCGGTCGGCGGTGAGCGTCGCGAGCACGGTGCCGCCGCGGGCGACCGTGCGCGCGGCCTCCTCGGCCGCCTTTCGCACGCCCTCCATCGCCTGGGCCTCCGTCGGGTCGATGGCGATCGAGAACATCACCCGCCCGCCCTCGACCACCACGTCGGAGAGGCGGCCGGAGGCGAGGAGGCTCTCCCCGCTCGCGGGCAGCTTCACGGCGGCGAGCGCCTGCAGGACCTCTTCTCTCGTCGTCACGGCGTCTCGCTCCCTCGCATTCGTCTCGTCGCGCTGATGTAGGGCCCCGCGGCGCGGCGGCGCAAGGGTGCGCAAGACCGGGACCGAACCAAACGCGGCGGGGAGCCGTTTTCCGGGGGACGGATCACACCCGAACGGGAGACTTCCATGCATACCGACCCGAAGGCCCGCGAGAAGCTCTACGACCTGATCAAGGACATCCGCGTGGCGATGATGACCACGGTGGAGGCCGACGGCTCGCTGCGCTCGCGCCCGATGTGGACGCAGAAGCCCGACGCCAACGGCGATCTCTGGTTCATGACGCGGCTCGACTCGTCCAAGACCGCCGAGATCGGCCGCGACCACAAGGTCGGGCTCGCCTTCTCGGAGCCGGACGACCAGAACTACGTCTCGATCTCCGGCCACGCCGAGATCGTGCGCGATCGCGCCGTGATCCACGAGCACTGGCAGGAGACGATGCGCACCTGGTTCCCGAACGGCAAGAACGACCCGGACCTGGCGCTGATCAAGGTCACGCCGGAATACGGCGAGTACTGGGACGCGCCGTCCTCGACCATGCTCCACGCCTACGGCTACGCCAAGGCGGCGATGACCGGCAAGCCGCCCCACCGCCCGGGCGACGAGGCGAAGGTCGACCTGTGACGGCTGCGGCCTAGCGTCTCCCTTGTTTCCCCGGGCCCGCCCAGGCTAGGCAGACGGTCCAGCCAGCGCGAGCCCGGGGGCGATTCGTGGATTATTGCGTGCTCGACGTGGAGACGGCGAATTCCGATTGCGGCTCGATCTGCCAGATCGGAATCGTCTGCGTCTCGGGCGACGTCGTCGTCGAGGAGCACGTCACGCTGGTCGATCCGGCCTGCGCCTTTTCCCACTGGAACATCCGCGTCCACGGCATTCGGCCGGAGGACGTCGCCGGTGCGCCGTCCTTCGCGGCGCTGCACGCCGATCTGTGCGAGCGCCTGACGGGCCGCCTCGTCGTGCAGCAGGGCGGTTTCGACAAGACCGCGATGGAGCGCGCCTGCGCGGCCTGCGCGCTGCCGGCGCTGGACGCGATCTGGATCAACAACGTCTCCGTCGCCCGCCGCGCCTGGCCGGGGCTGCCCGGCTACGGCCTCGCCAAGATGGCCGCGCGCTTCGGGCTGACGTTCCGCCACCACGACGCGCTCGAGGACGCGCGCGTCACGCAGGCGATCTTCGCCCGCGCCGTGGCCGAGACCGGCATCCTCCCGCACGAATGGCCCGAGCGCCTCGCGCCGGCCCCGCGCCGCAAGCGCGCGTCGGCGACCGCGGCGCAGTAGGCCGGCGGTTCCTTTTTCGACGAGACGACGAGACCAGCGTCCGCGCGCTTCGGGGCATGCGCTCGTGCGCATGCGCGATGGCCCGGTCCCGCGCCGCGTGAGCCCGGGCGCCGCGCGTGTCACCCCACCGCGACCACGCGCCCGCCGGCGGCGTCGGCGTCGGCGGCGTCGTGGGTGACCATCAGGGTGGGGAGCCCGCGGGCGCGGGCGCGGGCGAAGACGAAGGCGCGCACCTCCTGGCGCAGCGCCGCGTCGAGCTTGCCGAAGGGCTCGTCGAGGAGAAGCGCGCGCGGCTCGGCGAGCAGCGTGCGCATGAGCGCGACGCGCGCGCGCTGGCCGCCTGACAGGGTCCCCGGGTCGCGATCGGCGAAGCCGTCGAGGCCGGCCTGGGCGAGCGCCTCCTCGACGATGGCGCGGCGCCGGGCCTTGTCACGCACGCCGGCGCGCAAGCCGAAGGCGAGGTTGCCGCCTACCGTCAGATGCGGGAACAAGAGGTCGTCCTGGAACAGGATGCCCACCGCCCGCTTCTCCGGCGGCATGTGCGTGACGTCGAGCCCGTCGAGCAGCACGCGCCCGCGCGCGGCGAAGACCTTCGGCAGGAAGCCGCCGACGAAGGCGAGCAGCGTCGACTTGCCCGAGCCCGACGGTCCCATCACCGTCACCACCTCGCCCGGAGGAACCTCGAGCGACAGGGGGCCGACCAGCGGGCGGCCGTGGAGCGCGATCGCGACGTCGTCGAGGACGAGGCCCTTCATGCGGCGACCCTCCCCCGGCGGGCGGCGAGGAGGCCCGGGCCGGCGAGCGCGGCGGCGTAGACGAGGAGCGGCAGCGCCGCCTGGAGGAAGGCGGTGACGCCTACTACGCGCCGGTCGGCGCCCGAGGAGAGGGTCACGGCTTCGGTGGTCAGCGTCATGATGCGTCCCGCGCCGGCGAAGAGCGTCGGAAGATAGAGCGCCACGGAGACGGAAAAACCCACGGCGAACGCGGTTCCGATCGGCCGCGCCAGCATCGGCAGCTTGACGGCGAAGAAGGTGCGCCACGGCTTCGCCCCGAGCCCCGCGGCGATGCGGGCGTAGCGCGGATCGAGGGCGCGCCAGGGGTCGGCGAGCGAGAGGAAGACGTAGGGCAGCACGAAGAGCAGGTGCGCCCAGATCACGGCGAGGAGGGTGGCGTCGAGGTCGAGGCGCACCAGGGCCACCTGCGCCCCGAACAGGAAGGCGATCTGCGGCACGAGGAGCGGCAGGTAGAGCAGCCAGAGCGCGCCGGCGCCGGGCTTCAGGTCGCGCCGCGCCTCGTTCTCGAGGCAGGCGAGGGTGAGGGCGAGCGCGATCAGGGTCGCGGCGGCGGCGACGAGGGCGGTGGTGCCGACGAGATCGATCATGGTCGGCGCGGCGCGAGTCCAGGTCCGCAGCGAGACGGCGGGGGGGAGGGCGTCCGGATAGCGCCAGCCCTCGGCGATCGACCAGAGCGCCATCACGGCTATGGCGGCCAGCACCAGGACGCCCGACCCGATCGCCCCCGCGCCGCCGAGCGCCAGCGCCGGCCCGGCGAGGCCGGCCCGCGCGCCGCGGGCGCACCAGGCGCGGTGGAGGCGCTTTCCCGCGATCTCGGCGAGGCGCCACGCCCCGATCCCGGCGACGACGACGAGGAGCTGCAGCGTCGCCGCCGCCGCGGCGGCGGGATAGAGCGCGAGGTCGTAGCTCGTGAACCAGCGCATCGCGAGGACCGCGAGCGGCGGCGGCGTGCCGGGCGCGAGCACGAGCGCCATCTCGACGTTGGAGAGCGAGAAGGCGAGCACCGCGTAGACCGGCAGCCGGATCTGCCGGTAGACGGCCGGCAGCACGACCTTCGCCCAGGCGGCGAGCGGCGCGTAGCCGAGCGCGCGCGCCGCGGCCAGCGCCTGCGCGGCGCGGACCTGGCCCTGAGCCGCGAGCACCATCAGGACGAGGAAGGCCGTCTCCTTCACCGCGAGGCCCGCGACGTAGGAGAGGCCCGCCGGGTCGCGCACGATGGCGAAGGCGGGCGGGCGCTCCCAGCCGGTGAGCCAGGGCGAGACGGCGCGGGCGAAGAAGCCGGACGACGCGATCAGGAAGGCGAGGCCGATGGCGACCGCCACGTGGGGCGTGGCCAGGAGCGGCGCGAGGGCGCGCTCGAGGCGCGCGATTCCGGGGTGCGTCGAGGCCAGCGCGGCGAAGCCGCAGGCGAAGAGGAGGGAGAGGGCGGTCGCCAGCAAGCCCGTGGTCAGCGTCAGTCGCAGCGAGGTCGAAAAGCCCGGCTGGGCGACGAGGTCCCGCCACGGGTCGAGCGAGAGCCGCGTCTCGCCGAGCGCCGGAAAGACGCCGAAGGCCGGCGCGAGCGTGCCGAGAAGCCCCGCGCCGATCGGCACGAGGAACAGCGCGAGGGTGAGGCCCGGCGCGAGGCGCAGGGGATCGGGGCGGGCGGTCATGGGTACGCGATCATGTGCGTCGACTGCCATGTGCGCGACAGCCTCCCGAGCCCCCCATCACCTCGCGGTCCGGCGCTCCCAGTCCTCGACGAGGCGGGTCATCCAGGAGGGGTGCGGCTCGGGGAGGACGCGGACGAGCTCCTCCGGGGCGGGCATGGCCGGATGGGTGTCGGTGACGTCGAAGGCGGCGCGCTCGTCCGCGGAGAGCCGCGCGAGGTCGAGGACGGTGAAGGAGCCGAGATGGGCGGGGTCCTGGGCGCGGGCCTGGGCCTCGGGCGACATCAGGAAGTTCGAGACCACCATCGCGCCCTCCTTGTTCGCGGCGTTGTAGGGGATCGCCACGAAGGAGGTGTTGCCGATCGTGCCCTCCTCCAGGAAGAACACGCGGGTCGTCTCGGGCAGGCGGCCCTGGATCGCGCCGGCGGCGGCCTCGGCCGGGTTGAAGGTGATCGCGATGTCGATCTCGCCGTCGGCGAGGAGCTGGTTCTGCGCCGGCCCGCTCTCGGGAAACTCGCGGCCCGCGCGCCACAGGTGCGGGCGGATCTCGTCGTACCAGGACCAGAGCGGGGCGGTCACGGCCTCGTAGAGCGCGTCGGTCGCGGGCTCCTGCAGCACGCGCGGGTCCGGCGCGAGCTCGTAGAGCGCCTGCTTCAGGAAGGTCGCGCCGAGGAAATCGCGCGCCGTCGGGTGAGTAAGGCGGCCGGAATTCGCCGCGGCCCACTCCGCCATCTCGGGGACGGAGGAGGGCAGGGCGGCCGCGTCCGAGCGCTCCGCGTCGTACAGGTAGGCGACCTGCGCGACGCGCCAGGGCGCGGCGAGGCCCTCCACCGGCACGGTGAAGTCGACGACGTTGGACGGCTTGTCCTGGGTGTCGACGAGGGCGAAGTTCGGCAGCGCCTCGACGAAGGGGCCGTAGAGCAGACCCTGGTCCTTCATGGCGAGGAAGTTCGGCCCGTTGATCCAGACGAGATCCACCGCGCCGCCCTCGTCGCGCCCCGCCGCCTTCTCGGCGACCACCCGGGTGACCGCCTCGGCCGTGTCGGAGAGCTTGACGTGAACGACGGAGACGCCGTGCCGAGCGCGCATCTCCCGATCGACCCAGGCGATGAAGTCGTTGGTCGCGGGATCGCCGCCCCAGGCGTTCCAGTAGACCGTCTGCCCCTGCGCCGCTTCGGCGATGTCGGCGAAGTCGCGGACCTCGGGCGCTCCCTGCGCGAGGGCCGGCGCGGCGGCGAGGAGCAGTGCGGCGGCGACGGCGGTCCGGCGGGTGTGACGCCACGGGGCGCGGTGCATGGAGACGTCCTTCTCTCGTTTCGCTCTGAGAGTATACGGAGCGGAGACGGCGGACGTTACAAGAAAGCGGCGGCTTTTTTCCGTCGCGGCGCGACGGCGCGCCGTCAGCCGGACAGCTCCTGCGCGCGCCGCTTCGCCGCCGCGACCGTCTCGCGCATCAGCGCGGGCAGGCCGTTCTCGTCGCGCTGCAGCACGGCGAGGCCGGCCGCCGTCGTGCCGCCCGGAGAGGTGACGTTCTTGCGCAGCGTCTCGGCGGGGAGATCGCTCTCGCCGAGGAGCGCGCCGGCGCCGACGACCGTCGCGCGGGCGAGCCGCATGGCGAGGTCCGCCGGCAGCCCCGCCGCGACGCCGGCCTCGGCCAGGGCCTCGACGAGCGCGAAGACGTAGGCCGGCCCCGAGCCCGAGACGCCGGTGACGGCGTCGATCAGGCCCTCGTCGCAGACCCATTCGACGAGGCCGGACGCGCGCAACAGCGCGTCGGCCACGGCGCGCTGGGCGTCGTCGACCGCCTCGTTGGCGTAGGCCCCGGTCGCGCCCCGGCCGATGGAGGCGGGCAGGTTCGGCATCGCGCGCACCACGGCGCCGGCCTCGGGGAGGGCGGTGCGCAGGTTCGCGACCGTCTTGCCGGCGAGCACCGAGACGAGGAGCGTCCCCGCCCCGACGAGCGGCCGGATCGCCGGCGCGGCGCCCTCCAGCATCTGCGGCTTGATCGCCAGCACCAGCACGTCGGGCGCGACGCGGGATTCGTCCGGCGGGTTGAGGATCACGCCCGCGCGCTCCGCCAGAGCCGTCATGGCGGGGGAGACCTGCGGGTCGTAGACGCTCACGGCGGGACCGGGCAGACCGGTGTCGAGCCAGCCTTCGAGCATGGCGCCGCCCATCTTGCCCGCGCCGACCAGGGCGAGGCTGCGGGGCATTCCGACGTCGGGCATGAGGGACCTCCGGGTGACGAGCCGATCAGGCCTCACCTTCGGTCTCGAACAGCACGCTGTCGAGGGCCTCGCGCGCGGGCTTGCCGGCCCAGATCACGAACTGGAAGGCCTGGTAATGCCGCTCGCAGGCCTCGACCGCGGCGCGCATCAGCATCTCGCACTGCTCGCGGCGCGGCTCGGCGCCGCCGGTGAGCAGCAATGCGTGGCGGAACATGACGACGCCCTCGCCGGCCCACAGATCGAAGTGCCCGACCCAGAGCTGCTCGTTGATCATCGAGACGAGCTGCAGAATCTCGCCGCGCCGGCGCTCGGGCACCCGCAGGTCGAAGGCGCAGGCGACGTGCAGCGCCTCGACGTCCTCGATCCAGGTGAACGCGACCTGGTAGTCCGCCTGCGCCCCGCGCACCGCCACCGACATCTCGTCGAGCTCGGCGCGGTCGAAGGTCCAGTCGCGCGAGGTGGCGACGCGCTCGACCACGTCGAGGGGATGCTCGGTGCGATCGGTGTCGATGAGGAGGAGTTCGGTCATGTCGTTCCGCTTGGCGCCCGGGCGCGAGAGAGGGTCGAGACGTCGTCTGTGCCGAGAGGAGTGAGGGCGAATACGCAGCCGCAAACCGATGCCGACGGTGAATCGGCGGCGCCGCCTAGACGAATCCGTCCCGGGGGCCGCGAATCACCTCGCTCTCGACTTTAACGCGCCCGACTCCCGTCTTGCAAAGTGGTTCGACCGTCGAAGATTCGGCCCGAACGGACAAGAGTCCGCTCACCGCTTGTCCACACCGAAGCGGAACGGCGTGCGCGGCGGTTTGACTCAGGGGGCGGAAGGAGGTGCGCGGCCGCTCAATCCGGCCGGCTGGTGAGCTTGACGATGCGCGCCTCGAGGTCGGCGACCTTGAGGGCGAGCTTCTCGGCCTCCTCGCGGGCGGCTACGGCGATCTCGCGGGTCGCCTCGTATTCCTCGCGGGAGACCACGTCCATGTCCTTGACGATGCGCTCCAGCTGGGCGCGCATCACCGCGTCGATCTCGCGCCGCACGCCGCCGGCGGCGCCGGCCGCGTCCGAGAACAGGCGGGAGAGGTCGTCGAGAATGCGGTTCTGGTTCATGGGTCGCCGTCCTTGTCTGCGCCGTGTTCGGTGTCGCGCGGCGTCTGGATGGCCGCGCTCCGTTACATGGCGCGCGCCGGCGCGGGACGCAACGGGGCCGGCACCCGATGATCACGCCGCGCCCCACCCTTGACGCCCCCGCCGAAACCCGCCACGTCCCGACGATCCGATTCGGACCCGCGCCCCTCCGGGCGAGACAGGCGAGCGACGCATGCCCTTCCCCGACATCGACCCGGTCGCCGTCGCGATCGGCCCCATCGCGATCCGCTGGTACGCGCTCGCCTACATCGCCGGGCTCGCGCTCGGCTGGTGGGGCGCGCGGCGGCTCGCGGGGGCGGACCGGCTGTGGGGCGGCGTGAAGCGGCCGACGCCGGTCGCGATCGACGATCTCGTCGTGTGGGTGGCGATCGGGCTGATCCTGGGCGGGCGGATCGGCTACGTGCTGTTCTACAACGTCGAGGCCTATCTCGCGAACCCGCTCGAGATCCTCGCCGTCTGGCGCGGAGGCATGGCGTTCCACGGCGGGCTGATCGGCGCCGTGGTGGCGATGATCCTGTTCGCCCGCACGCGCGGCCTGCCGTTCCTGCCGATCCTCGATCTCGTCGCCGTGGTGACGCCCATCGGCCTGTTCTTCGGGCGCATCGCCAACTTCATCAACGGCGAGCTCTGGGGCCGCCCGGCGCCGGACTTTCCCTACGCCGTCGTCTTCCCCTATGCGGGCGACGTGCCGCGCTATCCCTCGCAGCTGTTCGAGGCGGCGGGGCAGGGGCTTCTCCTGTTCGCGGTGATGCTGATCGCGGTGGCGGTCGCCGGCTTCCGCAAGCCGGGCCTTCTCGCGGGCGTGTTCGGCATCGGCTACGGCGTCGCGCGCATCGCGACCGAGTTCTTCCGCGAGCCGGACCCTCAGCTCGGCTTCCTGTTCGGGCGCGAGGTCGATGCGCTCTCGGGCGGCGTGACCATGGGCATGCTGCTCTCGCTTCCGCTCGTTCTCGGCGGTATCGTGCTGGTCTTGATCGCCCGCACCGGCGCAACCCGGCGCGGCGCGGCCGTGGACAGGGAGGCGCCATCCGCATGACCGAGCTCGAGCGCGAGATCCGCACGATGATCGCGGCGGAAGGGCCGATCCCCGTCTCGCGCTACATGGCGCTCTGCCTCGGGCACCCCAGGCTCGGCTACTACATGACCCGCGACCCGATCGGGATGGCGGGGGATTTCGTCACCGCGCCCGAGATCAGCCAGATGTTCGGCGAGCTCGTCGGCCTGTGGGCGGCGCAGACGTGGATGGATCTCGGCAGCCCGTCGCCCTTCGCCCTCGTCGAGCTCGGGCCCGGGCGCGGCACGCTGATGGCGGACGCGCTGCGCGCGGCGCGGGTGGCGCCCGGCTTCCTCGACGCGGCGCAGGTGCATCTCGTCGAGACGAGCCCGATCCTTCGCGAGAAGCAGCGCGCCACGCTCGCAGGCGTCCCCGACGGCCGGATCGCGTGGCATGCGGGCCTCGAGGCCGTGCCGGACCTGCCGCTGATCGCGCTCGCCAACGAGTTCTTCGACGCCCTGCCCGTGCGCCAGCTGGTGCGCGACCGCGGCGCCTGGCGCGAGCGGCTCGTGGGGCTCGACGCCGACGACCGCCTCGCCTTCGGGCTGTCGCCCGACGCCGATCCGTCGATCCCCTACGACGCGCCGGAGGGGCAGGTGCTCGAGATCGCCGCGGCCGGCATTCCGGTGATGCGCGCGCTGGCCGGGCGGATCGTCGCCGCGGGCGGGGCGGCGCTCGCCATCGATTACGGACACGCCCGCACCGGCTTCGCCGACACGCTCCAGGCGGTGCGCCGCCACGCCTTCGCCGATCCGCTGGAGGATCCCGGCGAGGCGGACGTCACGGCGCATGTCGATTTCGCCCAGCTCGCCGCCGCGGCCCGCGAGGCGGGGGCGCTCGTCCACGGCCCGGTGACGCAGGGCGCCTTCCTCGAGGCGCTCGGGATCGAGGCGCGGGCGCGCGCCCTCGCCGCCCGCGCCAGCGCGAAGCAGGCGGAGGAGATCGGCGGCGCGCTCCAGCGCCTCGCCGGCGAGGGGGAGGACGACATGGGCGTCCTGTTCAAGGCCATGGCCGTCACGCATCCGGGCCTGACGGCGAGCCCGGGTTTCGGCTGACGACGAAGAGGACCGCATGCTCATCCAGTCCGAGGCGCTGTCGCGCGACCCGCGCATCCGTCACGCCTTCTTCACCCGCGAGGGCGGCGCGTCCGAGGGGCTCTACGCGAGCCTCAACGGCGGGCTCGGCTCCGGCGACGACCGGGCGCGGGTGCTCGCCAATCGCGCCCGCATGGCCGAGCGCGTCGGCGTCGCGCCGGACGCGCTGGTGAGCGTGCACCAGATCCACTCGCCCGACGTCGTCGTCGTCGAGGCGCCGTGGGCGCAGGACGCGCGGCCGAAGGCCGACGCCATGGCGACGGACCGGCCCGGGATCGCGCTCGCCATCCTCACGGCGGATTGCGGGCCCGTCCTGTTCGCGGACGGGGAAGCCGGCGTGATCGGCGCGGCCCATGCCGGGTGGCGCGGCGCGCTCGGCGGGGTGGTCGAGGCGACGGTCGCGGCTATGGAGCGCCTCGGCGCGCGGCGCGAGCGGATCGCCGCCGTGCTCGGGCCCACGATCTCGCAGCCCGCCTACGAGGTGGGGGCGGAGCTGCGCGACGCCGCCCTCGCGGAGGACCCCGCAGCGGAGCGGTTCTTCGCGCCCGGCGCGCGGGAGGGAAAGCTCCAGTTCGACCTGCCGGGCTATATCGGCGCGCGCCTCGCCCGCGCCGGAATCGGCGCCGCGCACGACCTCGCGCGCTGCACCTACGCGGAGGAGGCGCGGTTCTATTCCTACCGCCGCGCCACCCATCGCGGCGAGCCGGATTACGGCCGGCTGGTCTCCGCCATCGCGCTCACTCCCTGATCCCGACGACGTCCGGCGTCTCCCAGGCGAGGTGCTGGCCGGCGTCCAGCGCCAGCATCTGGCCGGTCACGCTGCGGGCGCCGAGGAAGTACATCAGGGCCGCGCAGACCTCGTCCGGCGAGGAGGAGCGCTCGAGCGGCGTCGCCGCCGCCTGCTTGGCGAAATCGGCGTCGCCCTGGCGCGGGCTCGCGAGCGTGGGGCCCGGCCCGATGGCGTTGACGCGGATGCGCGGCGCGAGGCCCTGCGCCATGGTGCGCGTCGCGGTCCAGAGCGCCGACTTGGCGATCTGGTAGGAGAAGAACAACGGCGTCTCCTTCCAGACCCGCTGGTCGAGCACGTTGACGATCAGCCCCTCCGCCTCCGCCGGCAGCTGTGCGGCGAAGTCGCGCGCCAGGATCAGCGGCGCGGTGAGATCGACGGCGAGCGTGCGGTGGTAGCGGGCGAGATCGAGGGTCTCGATCCGATCGTCCTCGAACTCGCTCGCGTTGTTGACGAGGAGGTCGAGGGGCCCGAGCGCGGTCGCCGCCGCCTCGATCATGCCGGCGACGGCCTCGGCGTCGGAGAGATCTGCCTGCACGACGCTCGCGCGCCCGCCGGCCCCCCCGATCGCCTGCGCGAGCTGCTCGGCCTCGACCACCGACGCGTGGCAATGGATCGCGACGCGATACCCCTCGCGCGCGAGGCGCTCCACCATCGCCCGCCCGATCCGCTTCGCCCCGCCCGTCACCAACGCCGTCTTCACCGTCGCCACCTCGTCTTCGCGAACCACGAAGCGCATACGCGCGCCGGGACGTGCCGGATCCGCGGCCGGCGTCTCACGTCCCGCGACGCATGCGCGCCATCAGCGCGAAGACCGGCGCGGCGCCGGCCATGACGAAAACGATGCGGATGATGTGGTGGGCCGCGACGAAGGCCACCTCCGTCTGCACCGCGATGGCGACGAGGCTCATCTCGGCGAGGCCGCCCGGCGAATAGGCGAGGATCAGCGGCACCGTCCCGATCCCCATCACCCGCCCCACCACGATCGCGAAGGCGAAGGTGAGCGCGAGGAGGATGACGGTGGAGCCCACCGAGAGCACGAGGATGCGCAGGATCTCCCGCGGCGGCGTGCCGAGGAAGCGCGCGCCGATCGTGACGCCGAGCACGACCTGCGCCGCCGCGACGATCTCCACCGGCGGCTTGAAGCCGCTGATGCCGGTGACGTGGACGAGCGCGCTCACCAGCATCGGCCCGAGCAGCACGGCCGCGGGCAGGCGCAGGACATGGCCGAGATACGCGCCGGCGAAGCCGCAGACGACGATCCAGACCTCCGCCGAGAGCGGCGCGTCCCAGATCGAGGGGCCGGCGGAGGCGCGCGCGCCCAGCGAGACGCCCTCGACCCATTGCACCAGGAAGGGCAGCGTCATCACCACGAGGAGGATGCGCGCCGAATGGATCAGCGCGATGGTGCGCCCGTCCCCGCCCCTGGCCTCGCCGACGATCACCATCTCGACGAGCCCGCCCGGCATGCCGGAGAAATACGCCGTCGTCGGGTCGAAGCGGGCGACCTTGCGGAAGTAGACGACGCAGGCGAGCCCGGCGGCGGCGACGAAGAAGGCGAGGCCGATCGTCGAGATCACCCATTCGTCGAGCCGCCCGAGCACGTCCGGCGTGAAGGCGGCGCCGAGCATCACGCCGATGACGGCCGACATCGGCGGGCGCACCACGGCGGGCGCCGCGATCGGCAGGCGCAGCAGCGCCGCCAGGGTGCAGACCGTCATCGGGCCCAGCATCCACGGCAGCGGCAGGTTCGCGCGGTAGAAGAGGTATCCGCCGACGAGCCCGAGCCCGAGGGCGGCGGCGAACTTCGGGTAGGGGAAGCGCGAGGGCGCCATCTTCGCGAAGCCGCCGCGAAGCTCGCCGAGAAACGTTCCCACCCGCGCGCCTCCTCTCCGTCCCGTGGATTTTCCCTCCTACCCGAGCCGCGGGGGAAAGGCACGGGGCGTTTCTGCGCAGCCGCCTTGACCGAGCGACATGGCCTCTGTCGTGCTCCCCTTGCGCGAAGCGCGCGCATCCCCCATCAACACCGCCATGAGCGACACGCCAGACACCTCCCCCGCGCCCGAGCTCGCCGAGCCGGACTATGCCGAGCCCGGCCGCAAGATCTTCGCGCGCGAGGCGGCCTTCCGCACCGCGGCGGACAAGTCCGACTCCCTGCCGGGCATGGAGGGGCTGGAGATCGCCTTCGCCGGGCGCTCCAACGTCGGCAAGTCGAGCCTCGTCAACGCGCTCACCGGGCGCAACACGCTGGCGCGCACCTCGCATACGCCCGGGCGCACGCAGCAGCTGATCTTCTTCGACGTCGGCGGCCTGTTCACGCTGGTCGACATGCCGGGCTACGGCTACGCGGCCGTGTCGAAGCAGAAGGTCGCGGCCTGGACGCAGCTCGTGCGCGACTACCTGCGCGGGCGCGCCAACCTCGCCCGGGTGCTGGTGCTGGTCGACGCGCGCCACGGCCCGAAGCCGAACGATGCCGAGATCATGGACATGCTCGACAAGGCCGCCGTGTCCTACCAGGTGGTGCTCACCAAGGCGGACGCCCCGAAGAAGACCGAGCTCGACGCCGTGATCGCCCGCACGAGGGAGCAGATCGCGCGCCGCCCCGCGGCCTATCCCGAGATCGTCGTCACCTCCTCGCGCACGGCCGAGGGCGTCGCCGACCTGCGTGGGGCCATCGCGCGGCTCCTCGCCGAGCGCGGCGTGGCGCTGCCGGCGCCGCCGTCCCGGCCGGAGGCCTGACACGCCATGGCCGAACGCCTGCTTCTCGCGCTGGGCGCGCTCGCCGGCCTCCTCGGCGTCGCCTTCTCGGCCATGGCGACGCACCTGACGGGCGCGGGCACGCTGGAGGTCTCGGCCTCGTTCCTGCTGTTCCACGCCGCGACGCTGGTCGGGCTCGCGGCGCTCGTCCTGGGCGGGCATGTCGGCCGGAAGGCGGCGCTGCTCGCGGGCTACGTCCTGGTGGCGGGGCTCGCCCTGTTCTCGGGCGACCTCGCCCTGCGGGCCCTCGCGGGCCGGGCGATGTTCGCCAACGCCGCGCCCACCGGCGGCGTTCTGCTGATGATCGGGTGGATCGTATTGGGGGTTGCGGCCTTCCTGCGGCGCTGATCCGTCGCAAAACCGTCGGAGGAAAGGGCTACCCTTGATCTCCGTTTCAGATTAGACACGCACGCCGACACGAGATGTCACAGCCTGAGGTAGATGCCGCCATGACCGAGCCAACGCCCTCCGCCCTCGAGCGCGCCGAGATCCTCGTCCAGGCGCTGCCGCACATGCAGCGCTACGACGAGGAGGTCGTGGTGATCAAGTACGGCGGCCACGCCATGGGCGACCAGGCGGCGGCGGAGGATTTCGCCGAGGACATCGTGCTGCTCGAGCAGTCGGGCCTCAAGCCCATCGTCGTGCACGGCGGCGGGCCGCAGATCGGCTCCATGCTCGAGCGCCTCGGCATCAAGAGCGAGTTCCAGGCGGGCTTGCGTGTCACCGACAAGGCGACCGTCGAGATCGTCGAGATGGTGCTCGCCGGCTCCATCAACAAGCAGATCGTCGGCTGGATCGCGGCCGAGGGGGGCAAGGCCATCGGCCTGTGCGGCAAGGACGGCAACATGGTGCATGCCCGCAAGGTGACGCGCACCATCGTCGATCCGGATTCCAACATCGAGCGCGTGGTCGACCTCGGCTTCGTCGGCGAGCCCGATCACGTCAACCGCGCGGTTCTCGACGCCGTGCTGAAGTCGGAGCTGATCCCCGTCCTGGCGCCCGTCGCGGTGGGCGACGAGGGCCACACCTACAACGTCAACGCCGACACCTTCGCGGGCGCCATCGCCGGCGCCATGCACGCCAAGCGCCTGCTGCTGCTCACCGACGTGCCGGGCGTGCTCGACAAGAACAGGCAGCTCATCCCGGAGATGACGGTGGAGGACTGCCGCCGCCTCATCGCCGACGGCACGATCACCGGGGGCATGATCCCCAAGGTCGAGACCTGCATCTACGCCATCGAGCAGGGCGTCGAGGCGGTGGTGATCCTCGACGGCAAGGTGCCGCACGCGGTGCTGCTCGAGCTGTTCACCGACCACGGCGCGGGCACGCTGATCCGCCGGACGCGAGGATGACGAGGGTGCGCGGCCCTCGCACCTCTGCGAACCCCCGCCCTCGCAAAACGCCGCCGTCCGCGCTACATTGAGGAGGGGCCGCACCGGCCCCTTTTTCGTCGGGACATGAAACACATCGCCTCCTCCTCCGCGCCGCAGGCCGGCCATCGCCATTTCGTCGCCCCGGACGCGCGCGGCTTCGCTCACGTCGAGACGTGGATCTTCGATCTCGACAACACGCTCTATTCGCACGAGGCGCAGGTCTGGCCGCAGATCGACGACCGCATCACGCTGTTCGTGGCGAACCTGTTCGGCATCGACGGGATCTCGGCGCGGGCGCTGCAGAAGCACTACTACCACAAGTACGGGACGACCCTGCGCGCGCTCATGACCGAGCACGACATCGACCCCTACGCCTTCATGGACTTCGTCCACGACATCGACCACCGCCACATCGAGCTGAACGAGGCGCTCGGCGCGGCGATCGAGCGGCTGCCGGGTCGCCGGCTCATCCTCACCAACGGCTCGCGCAGGCACGCGGAGGCGGTGGCGGCGAAGATCGGCATCCTCGACCATTTCGAGGACGTGTTCGACCTCGCCGACGCGAACTTCACGCCCAAGCCCAACCGCGAGGCCTACGACATCTTCCTCGCGCGCTTCTCGGTCGATCCGGCCAAGGCGGCGATGTTCGAGGACATCGCCAAGAACCTGCGCGCGCCCCACGAGCTCGGCATGACGACGACCCTCGTCGTGCCGAAGACCGTCGACCCGTTTCGCGACGCCTTCGAGCAGGAGGCGGTGGAGGAGCCGCACATCAACTACATCACCGACGACCTCGCCGCCTTCCTCGCCGACGAGGTCGGGGCCCGAGGCGGATGAAGGACGTCGTCGTCCCGCGGAACCTGCAGGAGCGCTTCACCGCGCCGCCGGGGATCGCGTTCGACGTCTTCGACGCCCCCGACGGACTCGCGATCCGCTGGGCGGCCGTCGCGCCGGAAGCCCCGCGGGCGACCGTGGTGATCCTGCCGGGCTTCACCGAGTACATCGAGGCCTATTTCGAGACGATCCGCGACCTGCTCGCCGCCGGGATCGCCGTCTTCGCCATGGACTGGCCGGGCCAGGGCGGCTCGGGCCGCTATCTCGCCGACCCCGAGAAGGCGCATGCCTGGGGCTTCGAGGCGCATGTCGCCGCGCTCCGGCGCTTCCTCGAGACGATCGTTCTACCCGCCGAGACGCCGGGGCCGCTCACCCTCGTCGGCCATTCGATGGGCGGCCAGCTCGTCACGCGCTTCCTGGAGGAGGTCCCCGGAATCGCCGACGCGGCCGCGCTCTCGGCGCCGGCCTATGCGGTGGGCGTCGACTCGCCGCTGCCGCCGGGCCCGACGCGGATCGTCGTCGAGATCGTCAATGCGCTCGGCTTCGGCGAGGCCTACGCGCTCGGCGCGGGGCCGTGGGAGGGGCAGGCGAAGCGCCGCGAGCAGCTGCGGCCGTTCCTCTCCACCGACCCGGAGCGCGCCGCGATCCTCACCCGCTGGACCGAGATCAACCCGCCGCTGCGCGTCGGCGGGGCGACCTGGGGCTTCGGGCGCAGCTTCATCCGCTCGGCCCGCACCGTGGTCGAGCCGCAGCGCCTCGCGCGCATCGGCGTGCCGGTGCTGATCGGCTCCGCGGGCAAGGACGCCTTCACCAAGTCCGGCCTGCACGGCCTGGTCGCCGAGAGCATCCCGACCGCGCGGGTGATCACCTACCCGGACGCGCAGCACTGCCTGTTCCTGGAGCGCGACGCGATCCGCGGCGCCTGGATGGAGGCGCTGATCGCGCTCGCGACGACGGGCCGGCTGCCCGGCTGAGGCGCGATCCGCCGGCGGCGCCCTTGCGTTTCCCCGCGTCTCCCGCCATTCAACCGGCATGAGCCGGAAGCCCGAACCCGCCCCGTCCGACGCCGCACTGCCCGACGCCGCCGCCCGCGAGGCCTTCGCCTATGCGCAGGCGCCGCGCCCGGTGGGCTTTCCCGTCGCGTTCCGCCTCAAGGGCAAGGCGCTCGAGGTCGAGCGGATGGGGCGCGTCGACCGCCTGCCGCTCGAGCGCGTCAGCGAGGTGCGCCTGTCCTACGAGGCGCGCTCCCTCGCCCCCGGCGCCCTGCGCACGAAGCTGAGGCTCGACGACGGGCGAACGGTCGTGTTCACGTCGATCTCCTTCCGCTCCATGTTCGACGCGCGCCGACAGGACGCGGAATACGGCCGCTTCCTGCGCGAGCTGCTGCGCCGCATCGCCAAGGCGGCGCCGCAGGCGCGTTTCGCCGCCGGGCGGCCGTGGCCGATCTGGGCGCTGATCTCCGTCTTCGCCGTCGCGATCGTCGTGGCGCTCGCCTATTTCGCCTGGCAGGTCTGGCTCGTCGGCGAGACGGCGATCGCGATCGCCGCCGCCGTGATCGGGCTCGTCGGCGTCTGGCAGCTCGAGCCGCTGGTGCGCCACAACAAGCCCCGCGCCTTCGCCCCCGACGACCCGCCGGAGACGCTGGCGCCCAAGGGTTGAGGGCCGAGGGCCGAGGCGGCCCGGCGCCGATCAGCGGACCACCAGCACCGACGAATTGGCGTGGCGCACGATCTGCGTGGCGTTCGAGCCCAGCAGGTACGTCGCCATGGTCGGGCGGTGCGAGCCGACCACGACGAGGTCGGCGCCGCAATCCTCGGCCTCCTGCAGCACCTCGTGATAGATCGAGCCGAGCCGCACCACGGCGGAGACGCGCTCCTTCGGCAGCGAGACGCTCGCGGCGATGTCGCCGAGCTTCTCCTCGGCCTCGCGCTGCTGGTCCTCCTCGAAGGAGGCCGGCACGTATTCCATGTAGGTCACCGGCATCAGCGGGCGCACGTAGATCAGCCGCACCGTGCCGTCGCCCATGTCGGCGAGGCGCGCGGCGGTGGCGAGCGCGCCCTCCGAGGTCTGCGGCTCGGCGAGGTCGACGGGGACCAGGATCGTCTTGTACATCGGGGGCTCCTCGGGTCGCTCGTTCGTATCGGTTCGAAGCGTAGCCGCGGCGCGCCCCGGCCTCGTTGATCGAGCGCAAGGCGGGATCGCGCAGACGCGTCGGGCGGCTTCGCCGTTTGACGAACGCGCGAAATCGGCGTTCGGTGCAGGTTCGCCGTCCCGGAACCCGCCCGTGCCGAACAGACGCCTTCTCGCCTCGCCCGTCGTCTTCCTGATGACGCTCGCCTTCGTGAACTGGCTCGGCTTCGCGAGCTGGCAGGCGCTGCTCAACAACTTCGCCAAGGAGGCGGCGGGCTTCGACGGCTTCCAGATCGGCGTGCTGCAGTCGGTGCGCGAGATCCCGGGCTTCCTCGCCTTCACCGCCGCCTTCCTGTTCATGATCATGCGCGAGCAGACGCTCGCCTATCTCTCGATCCTGATGCTCGGCGTCGGCGTCGCGATGACGGGCTACCTGCCGTCTTTCTGGGGCCTGATCCTCACGACCACCATCATGTCGGTGGGCTTCCACTATTTCGAGACGGCGAACCAGGCGCTCTCCCTCCAGCTGCTCACGAAGAAGGAAGCGCCGGGCGGCATCGGCAAGATCTACGGCGCCAACGCCGCCGCCCAGCTCGTCGCATACGGCGGCATCGCCGGCGCCTTCATGCTGATCACGCCCACCTACGAGGCGATGTTCCTCATCGCCGGCGGGGCGACGGTGGCGCTCGGCCTCCTCGCCATGGCGGGCTTCCGGCGCTTCGAGGGCGAGACGAAGCAGAACCGGGGCATCGTGCTGCGGCGGCGCTACTGGCTCTACTACGCGCTCACCTTCCTGTCCGGCGCGCGCCGGCAGATCTTCATGGCCTTCGGCGCCTTCCTGCTGGTGGAGCGCTTCGGCTACGAGGTGAGCGCGCTCGCCCAGCTGCTGTTCGTCACCTGCGCGATCAACGTCGTCGCCGCCCCGCTGCTCGGGCGCGCGATCGGGATCTTCGGCGAGCGCGCGACGATCCTCGCCGAGAACGTGGTGCTCGTCGTCGTCTTCCTCGGCTACGCCTTCACCGGCTCTGCGCTGGTGGCGGGGGCGCTGTTCGTGCTCGACGGCGTGTTCTTCACCCTCACCATCGCGCAGAAGACCTATTTCCAGAAGATCGGCGACCCCGCCGACATCGCCCCCACCGCCTCCGTCGCCTTCACCATCAACCACATCGCCGCGGTGGCGATGCCGGTGACCTTCGGCGTGATCTGGCTCACCGACCCCTCGATCGTCTTCCTGATCGGCGCGGGGATCGCCTGCGCATCGCTGACCCTCGCCTTCCTGGTGCCGCGCCATCCGGAGGCGGGGAGGGAGACGGTGCTGGCCCGCGCGCCGAAGCTGGCGGCGCCGGCGGAGTGAGGGTCTAGTACTCCACCCGATCCGGCTTCGCGAGCCACGCCTGGAACACCGCCCGGGCCTCCTCCAGCGGCAGGTGCTCTGCGGGGAGCGCGCGCTCGCCCGGGTCCTTGGGGATCTCGGCGTAGATGAAGGCGTCGTCGAAGCCGATTGCCGCGGCGTCCGCGCGGGTGTTGGCGTAGACGATGCGGTCGACGCGGGCCCAGAAGGCGGAGGCGAGGCACATCGGGCAGGGCTCGCAGCTCGTGTAGAGCGTCGCCCCGCGAAGCGAGAAATCGCCCACCGCCTTGCAGGCGCGGCGGATGGCGGAGACCTCGGCGTGGGCGGTGGGGTCGTTCGCCGAGGTGACCTCGTTCCAGCCCTCGGCCAGGATCTCCCCGTCGCGCACGATCACCGCGCCGAAGGGCCCGCCCTCGCCCTTCTCCATGTGCGCGCGCGAAAGCGCCACGGCGCGGGCGAGGAAACGGCGGTCGGCGTCGCGGTCGGTCATGATGCGGAAGGTCCTGCAACGGGCATTGGAGGCGCGGCCGCGAGCGCGCGCTCGCGGGCCTGGAGGAGCTGGGCCGCGGTGGCGGCGGCGATGATGGCGGGGTCCTTGTCCCCGATGCCGGGGAGCCCGATCGGGCAGACGAGATCGTTTATGCGCGCCTCGTCGAGGCCCACCTCGCGGAAGCGCTTCTCGAAGCGCGCGCGCTTCGTCGCCGAGCCGATCAGCCCGACATGGGGGAGGTCCGCCCGCGCCAGCGCCCCGGCGGTGAGCGCCAGGTCGAGCGGGTGGGAATGGGTCATCACCAGCACGAAGGCGCCGGGCGGGGCCTGCGCGATCTCGAGCCCGGGCTCGTCGGTGTGCACCGCCGTCGCGTTCGCGGGGACGTGGGCCGGGAAGGCGTCTGCGCGCCCGTCGATCCAGCGTACGCGGAAGGGCAGGGGTGCGAGGGCGAGGACGAGCGCGCGCCCGACATGGCCCGCGCCGAAGAGCAGGAGCGGGGTGGGGCGGGGAGCGGTCTCCTCGAGCCAGGTCAGAGCGTCGCCAAGGGTCTCGATACCTCCCCGCAGGGGAGGTCGGCGGCCCGCAGGGCCGACGGGTGGGGGCGAATGATGCCGCCCCTCGTCCCCTCCGGTCCGCGCTTCGCGCGGCCCACCTCCCCTGCGGGGAGATGTCGGCGCCCGCGCCACCCGCCCGTCCTCGTCCATCCG
This sequence comes from Salinarimonas sp., assembly GCF_040111675.1. NCBI lineage: Bacteria > Pseudomonadati > Pseudomonadota > Alphaproteobacteria > Hyphomicrobiales > Salinarimonadaceae > Salinarimonas > Salinarimonas sp. The sequence continues at coordinate 1,112,458 of NZ_CP157794.1, forward strand.
CGCGGCGAGGGGCACCCCCTCCGCCGCGGCCTCGGCCATCGTCCGCAGGTCGGCGAGGTCCCGCGCGTCGAAGGTCTCGACCGTCACGATCGCGCGCCCGCCGCAGCATTGGCCGAGATCGGGCCCCAGCTGCATGTCGAGCCGCCGCAGCCTCCCGCGGCCTTCGGCGAGCGCCGCGCGGGCCTCCGCCAGCGCGCGCCATTCCAGCTCGCCGCCGCCGATCGTGCCGTGGAACGCGCCGTCCGGCCGCACCGCCATGGCCGCGCCCGCCTCGCGCGGGGCGGAGCCCTGCACGGACGCGACGCGCACGAGCGCCGCCGCTCCGTGGGCGGCGACGAGATCGGCGAGGCGGGCATAGGCGCTCGTCACCCGATGGCTCTCGGCGGCAGCGGATTGCCGCGCAGCGCCTCGCAGGCGCGCAGAACCGCCTCCGGCGTCGCCGGCGCGTCGAGCGGCACGGCCCCGCCGGGAGCGAGCGCGTGCACCGCGTCGGCGAGCGCGCAGAACACGCTGTTCGCCAGCATGATCGGCGGCTCGCCCACCGCCTTCGAGCGGTAGATCGTCTCCTCGCGGTTGGCGTTGGGGAAGAGCGCGACGCGGAAATCCTCCGGCACGTCGGAGGCGACGGGGATCTTGTAGGTGGAGGGCGCATGCGTGCGCAGCCGGCCGCTCTCGGCGTCGTAGACCAGCTCCTCCGTCGTCAGCCAGCCCATGCCCTGCACGAAGCCGCCCTCGATCTGGCCGATGTCGATCGCCGGGTTGATGGACTTGCCGACGTCGTGGAGGATGTCGACGCGCGTGACCTTGTATTCGCCGGTCAGCGTGTCGACGAGCACCTCCGAGCAGGCCGCGCCGAAGGCGAAATAGAGGAACGGCCGGCCCGTCGCGTTCGCCCGGTCCCAGGAGATGGTCGGCGTCTTGTAGAAGCCCGCCTCCGAGAGGTGGACGCGGTGCATCACGCAATCGCGCGCCAGCTCGCCGAAGGTCAGGCTCTCGTTGCCGGCGAACACCCGGTCGTCGCGGAACGACACCTCCTCGGCCGGCACGCCGAAGCGCTCCGCCGCCCGCGCCGCCATGCGCGCCTTGATCTTCCCCGCGGCGATCTTCGCCGCCATGCCGTTGAGGTCGGTGCCCGAGGAGGCGGCGGTCGGCGCGGTGTTGGGCACCTTGCCCGTCGAGGTGGCGGTGATGCGCACCCGCTCGATGGCGATGCCGAACTCCTCCGCCACCACCTGGGCGATCTTCTGGTAGAGCCCCTGGCCCATCTCGGTGCCGCCGTGGTTCAGGTGGACCGAGCCGTCCTGGTAGACGTGGACGAGCGCGCCCGCCTGGTTCAGGTGCATCAAGGTGAAGGAGATGCCGAACTTCACCGGCGTGAGGCTGATGCCCTTCTTGAGGATCTTCGAGCGGCCGTTGAAGGCGGCGATGCCGGCGCGCCGCGTGCGGTATTCGCTCGTGCGCTCCAGCGTCTCGACGAGCGCGCGCAGCGTGTCGGTCTCCTCCACCGTCTGCCCGTAGGGCGTGACGTTCCCGCCGGCGCGGTAGAGGTTGGCGTAGCGCACGTCGAGCGGATCGCGGCCGGTGGCCCAGGCGATGCGGTCCATCACGTGCTCGATCATCAGCATGCCCTGCGGGCCGCCGAAGCCGCGGAAGGCGGTGTTCGAGACGGTGTTGGTGAGGAGCCGGCGCGTATCGATGCGCACCGCCGGGAGATAGTACGAGTTGTCCGAGTGGAACATCGTGCGGTCGACGACGCCCTGGGACAGGTCCGCCGAGTAGCCGCAGCGGGCGTTGTGCGTGACCGCGAGGCCCGCGATCACGCCCTCGCCGTCGAAGCCGACGCGGAAGTCGCAGCGGAAATCGTGGCGCTTGCCGGTCAGCGCGAAATCGTCGTCGCGGTCGAGCCGCACCTTGCAGGGGCGCTTCGTCAGATGCGCGCCCAGCGCCGCGATGGCGGCCCATTGCGTCGCTTGGCTCTCCTTGCCGCCGAAGCCGCCGCCCATGCGCCGCACCTCGCAGGTGACGAACGCGTCCGGGATGCCGAGCACCCGGGCGATCACGTGCTGCACCTCGGTCGGGTGCTGGGTCGAGGAGAGGACGTGGATGTCCCCCTCCTCGCCGGGCGTGGCGAGCGCGGCCTGGCCCTCGAGATAGAAGTGCTCCTGGCCGCCGATGCGGACGCTGCCGTCCAGCCGGTGCGGCGCGCCGGCGAGCGCCGGCTCCACCTCGCCGCGGCCGAAGCCGTAATCCGGCAGCACCGTCTCCTCGCGGTCGAGCGCGTCCTCGATCGTGACGCTCGGGCGCTCCTCGTCGATGGCGACGACGGCCTCGTGCGCCGCCCGGCGCGCCGCGTCGCGGGTCTCGGCCAAGACGGCGAAGAGCGCCTGGCCGTGGAAGGACACGCGATCCTCCGCGAACATCGGGTCGTCGCCGGCGGCCGGAGAGACGTCGTTCTCGCCGGGCACGTCGGCGGCGGTCAGCACGCGCACGACGCCGGGATGCGCGCGCACGGCGGAGAGGTCGAGCGAGCGGATCGTCCCGCGCGCCTTCGGCGACATCCCGATCGCGACGTGGAGCGTGCCCTGCGGCTCGCGGACGTCGTCGATGTAGTCCGCCGCGCCCTGGACGTGACGGCGCGCCGAATCGTGCGGCAGCGGCTTGCGCACGTGGCGCAGCGGCTCGGAATCGGGGCCGGAATCGTCGAACTGGTGGCGAATATTCATGCTCTCTCTACTCTCGACGATCTACGCGGGGTCTGTCATTCGGCGGCGGCGAGGCCGACGCGGGGCGCGACGCGGGTATCGCCCTCGCCCGCGGCCTCCGCCAGCGCCTTGAAGAGCAGGTTTCGGGCCACCAGCGCCCGGTACTCCGCCGAGGCGCGATGATCCGACATCGGCCGGTAGTCCCGCGCCAACGCGTCGAGGGCGGGCGCCCAGGCGAGCTCGTCGTCGAGGTCGAGCCCGACGAGCGCCGTCTCGGTGAGCGGCGCGCGCGCGGGCGTCCCGGCCATGCCGCCGAAGGCGATGCGCGCCGCGGCGATGCGCCGGCCGTCGAGCCGGAAGCGGAAGGCGCCCATCACGGCCGAGATGTCCTCGTCGAAGCGCTTCGTCACCTTGTAGCAGCGGAAGAGGTCGTGCTTGCGCAGCTTGTCGATCTCGACGGCGCGCACGTACTCGCCGGGCTCCCGGTCCTGCTTGCGGTAGGCGAGGAAGAAGTCCTCGAGCGGCAGCGTGCGCGCGCGCCCGGCGCCCGCGAGATGCAGCGTCGCGCCGAGCGCGATCAGCGCCGGCGGCAGGTCGCCGATGGGCGAGCCGTTGGCGATGTTGCCGCCGACCGTCCCCGAGGCGCGCACCTGCACCGAGCCGAAGCGCCGCATCAGCTCGCCGAGATCCGGGTCGATGGCCGCGAGCGCCTCGTTCGCGTCCGCGTGCGAGACCATGGCGCCGAGGGTCAGCGTCTCCGGCGTCGCGCGCACCTCGCGCAGGCTCTCGACGCGCCCGAGCCAGACGATCTTCTCGATCTCCATCAGGGCCTTGGTGATCCACAGCCCGACATCCGTGGCGCCGGCGAGGATCGTCGCGTCGGGATGGCGGGCGAGCAGCGCCGCGAGGCTCTCCTCGGAGGCCGGGGCGGCGAAGAAGCGGCCCTCGTCGCCCACGAACAGGTCCGCCTTCTCCCGCTCGAGCTCCGCCAGCGCGCGGGCGGCCGCTTCCCGATGCGTCTCGAAGCGCCGGTCCTTCGGCGCCGCGCAGGCGTCGAGGGCGGCGTCGACGATCGGGCGGTAGCCCGTGCAGCGGCACAGGTTCCCCGCGAGCGCGTCGTTCACCGCCTCGCGCGCCACCGGCCGCGCGCCCTCCTCGTAGAGCGTGAACAGGCTCATCACGATGCCCGGCGTGCAGAAGCCGCATTGCGAGCCGTGATGCGCCACCATCGCCTCCTGGACCGGGTGCAGCGCCCCGTCGGCCGCGATGTCCTCCACGGCGACGACGTCCGCCCCGTCGCACTGGCCGATGAGCAGGATGCAGGCATTCACCGGCTCGTAGACGACGCGCCCGTCGACCAGCCGCCCGAGCGCCACGGTGCAGGCCCCGCAATCGCCCTCCGCGCAGCCCTCCTTCGTGCCGGTCCGCCGCTCGGAGAGCCGCAGCCAGTCGAGCAGCGTCGTGCGCGGATGCGCGCCGCGGATCTCGCGGACCTGGCCGTTCCTGGTGAACCGGATCGCGTCCCTCATGCGTGCTTGTGCTCCGTAGCCGACCGGACTTGCCATGCGCACAGGATAACGAACCGCGCGGCGAAGGGAACGGGGTGCGACGATGGAGGAGAGAGTTGTCGGTTGACAACCAGCGGCTCCTCAGGCGATGGTCACCCTCGCGAGGACGTCGATGAGCCGCAGGCGACACCCCGACAAGGAGATCGAGGCCGCACCGCGATACGCGGAAGCGAATGGCTGGCGCGTTCAGCTGGGCGGCAGCCATGCTTGGGGCAGGATCTACTGCCCTTTCGACCACGAGGATTGCCGGTGCGGCGAATTCTGCATCGCCAGCGTATGGAGCACGCCGCGTAACCCGGCGGCGCACGCACGCCAGATCCGACGCGTAATCGATGGCTGTGTACGGCGGGGCGCCGACGAGGAGGAATCCGATGAGTGACGTCGCCAGGGAATTCGGCTTCACGCTGAACTATCGCATTCCGGTCGGTGCGGACGCCGATGGGCTGGTCGAGCGCCTCGGCGAGGCGGGGTGCACGGACGCCCTCGTCGGGACCGGGACGCCCGGCCGCCTCGCTCTCGCGTTCGCCCGGCAGGCGCCGAGCGCGGTCGAGGCCGTCCGGACGGCGCTGGCGGACGTGAAGCGCGCCATCCCGGACGCCGTCCTCGTGGAGGCGCAGCCGGATCTCGTCGGGCTGAGCGATGTCGCGGAGATGCTGGGCATGTCCCGGCAGAACGTGCGCAAGCTCATGCTCGCCCATCGGGACTTCCCGCTTCCCGTACACGAGGGCGCCTCCTCGCTCTGGCATCTCAGCGACGTGCTGGCCTGGTTCGAGCGAAGGCGGGGCGACGCGTCGACCCACGCCGAGCTGCGCGAGGTCTCCGCGGCGACGCTGGAGGTGAATCTCGCCGCACAGGCTCGGCGCTACCCGCTGCGACCGGCGGCGGATCTCGAGCGTCTCGTCGGCTGACCGCCGGAGTGCGCCGCGGCGGGCGCGACGGCTCCGCCGCGGCGAAAAATCCGCCCCTCGCCCTTGCGCTCCACCTCCGGAATTGCCACAACCCCCCTCCTAACCCGAAAGCGACACGACAGCTGGCTGGGTTCATCTGCTGGTCTTGGAGGGGTACGGGATGCTGAAAGACGCCCGCCTCGCCGAATTGGGGATGAACTTCACCCTGCATGACGCAGGCGTTCAAACCAAAGAGGTGAGCACCGATCGGAATTCCGCCGCGGAGCGGGGCAAGATCGACAACCAATCGATCGCTGCGGCGGTTGCAACCGAGCCGGAAGCGACCCGGCACGACGAGAGCCTCGACCATTTCGTCGAGAAGGACGGCCTGCGTTTCGCGGGCACGCACCTGATCGTGGATCTGTGGGAGGCCTCGCGTCTCGACGATCTGCCGGCGGTGGAGGACGCGCTGCGGCGCGCCACCGAGGCCGCGGGGGCGACGCTGCTCAACATCGACCTCCACCATTTCACGCCCAACGGCGGGATCTCGGGGGTCGCGGTGCTGGCGGAGAGCCACATCTCCATCCACACCTGGCCCGAGCGCGCCTACGCCGCGATCGACATCTTCATGTGCGGCGACGCGCGCCCGCACGAGGCGATCAAGGTGCTGCGCGAGGCGTTCGCGCCGGCGCAGATCCAGCTCGCGGAGCACAAGCGCGGGATGGTCTCGTGCTGAGCTTCGCGGAGGCGATCCACGACGGCTGGGGGCAGAGCTTTCGGGTCGATCGGCTCGTGCATTACGAGAAGACCGACCTCTGGGAGCTCGTGATCTTCGACAACGCCTCCTTCGGCCGCGTGCTCGCCCTCGACGGGGTGGTCCAGCTCACCGAGCGGGACCACCACGTCTACCATGAGATGATCGCGCACACGCCGATCCTCGCGCACGGTTCGGTGCGCGAGGTGCTCGTGATCGGCGGCGGCGACGGCGGCGTCCTGCGCGAGGCGCTGCGCCACGCGGGCGTGCGCGTCACCCTCGTCGAGATCGACGCGCGCGTCATCGAGACGGCGCGCAGGCATCTGCCCTTCGTCTGCGCCGACGCCTTCGACCATCCCCGCGCCGAGATCGTCGTCGGCGACGGGCTCGCCTACGTGCGCGACACGGACCGGCGCTTCGACGTGATCGTGGTCGATTCGACCGACCCCGTCGGCCCGGCGGCGGCGCTCTTCACCGAGGATTTCTACCGCGATTGCCGGCGCTGCCTCGCGCCCGGCGGCGTGCTCGTCACCCAGGCGGGCGTGCCCTTCTTCCAGGGCCCGCAGATCGCCGCCGCGCATCGGGTGTTCTCCGGCCTGTTCGCGCACGCCGCCTTCTACCTCGCCCACGTGCCGACCTATACCGGCGGCCCGATGGCGCTCGGCTTCGCTTCGGACACCGACCTCGCGCCGGGCGACCTCGCGACCCTGCGCGCCCGCTACGAGGCGGTGGGGCTGAAGACGCGCTACTACGCGCCCGATGTGCATGTGGGGGCGTTCGCGCTGCCGCCGGAGGTGCGGATGCTCTTTTCGGCGAGCTCGGGATAGAGAAGACCGGCGAAGGCGCGCGGACCGCGGCGCCGGCGGTGTGCAGCCCAGCGCTCGACGCCCCGCGCTTGACGCCGCGCCCCCACCGTGGTTTGCCCTCGCGCGACCCTTCACCCCGTGCCGGCGACGACTGCCGACGAGACCGCCTTTCCGTCGAGAGGCGCTGGAGACGCCATGATCCGCACCCCGCTCATGACCGTGATGGTCGACGCCGTGATGAAGGCCGCGCGCACGCTCAAGCGCGACTTCGGCGAGGTCGAGAACCTGCAGGTGTCCCGCAAGGGCCCGAGCGACTTCGTCTCCGCCGCCGACCGCAAGGCCGAGGCGACGCTGCGCGAGGCGCTGGCCAAGGCCCGGCCGGGCTATGGCTTCGTGCTGGAGGAGGGCGGCGTCGTCGAGGGCGGGGACAAGGCGAACACCTGGCACGTCGATCCGCTCGACGGCACCACGAACTTCCTGCACGGCATCCCCCAGTTCGCCATCTCGGTCGGCCTCGAGCGCGACGGCAAGATCGTCGCCGGCGTGATCTACGATCCGATCAAGGACGAGCTCTACGTCGCCGAGAAGGGCCAGGGCGCCTACCTCAACAATCGCCGCCTGCGCGTCTCGGCGCGCACCGACCTGACCGACTGCCTGATCGCCTGCGGCATCCCCTTCCTCGGGCATGGCAACCATCCGGAATTCCTCCGCGAGTTCGCGACGATCATGCCGAAGGTCGCCGGCATCCGCCGCTTCGGGTCGGCCGCGCTCGACCTCGCCGCCGTGGCGGCGGGGCGCGTCGACGGCTATTGGGAGCGGTACCTGAACACCTACGACATCGCCGCCGGGCTCATCCTGGTGCGCGAGGCGGGCGGCTTCGTCGCCGATGCGGAGGGCGGCGAGCAGATGCTGGCGAAGGGGTCCGTCGTCGCCGGAAACGAGACGGTCCAGCGCGAGCTGCTGCGCATCGTGCGCGCCGCGGCGAAGGCGGGCTGAGGCGCAGAGGGAGTTCACCGGCGCGGAAGGCGCGTATTCGGCTTGACGGCGCGCGCCCGCGTGGTCACCTATGCGGGAAGCTGGGTAGTGGGAGCACGATGGCGGCCGCGTCCAAAAAACCGATGAGCGCGCCGCGGATCTACCTGGTCCGCATGGGCGTCTTCCTGGTGTTGGCGGGTTTCCTCGCCTTCATCCTCTACGAGCCGATCTGGGAGGCGTTCCTCGCCAATCCCGGCCTCAACGGCATCATCGTCGGCGTGCTCTTCATCGGCATCGTCCTTGCCCTGCGTCAGGTGGTGCGGCTCTTCCGCGAGACGCGCTGGGTCAATTCCGTCGATCTCGACACGGGCGAGAGCGTGGCGACGCGCCAGCCCGTCCTGCTCGCGCCCGTGGCGCAGGCGGTCAATTCCCGCGCGAATGGCGGCGGGCCGATCGGCCTTCCCGTCGCGACGCTGCGCTCGCTCCTCGATTCGGTCGCGGCTCGCCTCGACGAGAGCCGCGAGATCGTGCGCTATCTCGCCGGCCTGCTCATCCTGCTCGGCCTGCTCGGCACCTTCTGGGGCCTGATCGAGACGGTTGGCGCGGTGGGCGCGAACATCGCCTCGCTCCGGTCCGGCGGCGACGCCGCCGTGCTCTTCGACGAGCTGAAGTCGAGCCTGGCCGCGCCGCTCACCGGCATCGGCATCGCCTTCTCGTCCTCGCTGTTCGGGCTGGGCTCCTCGCTGGTGGTGGGCTTCCTCGACCTGCAGGCGGGGCAGGCGCAGAACAGGTTCTTCACCGAGCTCGAGGATCACCTCTCCGCCTACGCGGTGGAGGACACGCCGCCGGTGAGCCTCTCGAAGCCGGGCGCGGCCGCCGGGGTGCCGCCCGAGCTCGCCGCCGCCATCGCCCGGCTGACCCAGGCGGTCGAGGCGGGGCAGGGCGGGCGCGCCACGAGCCAGGCCATGGCGAACCTCGCGGAGGGCATCCAGGGCCTCGTCCAGCACATGCGCGCCGAGCAGCAGATGATCCGCGACTGGGTCGAGGCTCAGGCCCAGCGCGAGAAGGAGCTGAAGCAGGTGCTCGAGCGGATCGCCTCGGAGAAGGCCTGAGACCATGGCGCTCGCGACCCGCCGCACCAGACGCGAGCGCGGCCTGAACTACTGGCCGAGCTACGTCGACGCGCTCTCGACCCTCCTCCTCGTCATCGTCTTCCTGCTCTCGATCTTCGTGCTCGGGCAGTTCTTCCTGACGCAGGAGATCGCCGGGCGCGACACGGCGCTCGACCGGCTCAATCGGCAGATCGCCGAGCTCACCGACCTCCTGGCGCTGGAGCGCGCCCAGCGGCGCGACACAGAGGACGAGCTCGCCGCCCTGCAATCGACCCTCTCCGCCACGGAGGAGGAGCAGGCCCGGCTCGAATCGCTCCTGGCCGCCGGAATCGGCCTCGACGAGCGCGCCGCCGCGCTCACCGAGCAGCTCGACCTCGAGCGCGACGAGACGCGCCGGGCGCTGAACCAGGTCGACATCCTCAACCAGCAGCTCGCGGCGCTTCGCAGGCAGATCGGTGCGCTCGAGGCCGCGCTCGAGGCCTCCGAGCAGCGCGACCGCGAGAGCCAGGCCCGCATCGCCGATCTCGGCTCGCGGCTCAACGTGGCGCTCGCCCAGCGCGTCCAGGAGCTCGCCCGCTTTCGCTCGGACTTCTTCGGCCGGCTTCGGCAGATCATCGGCACGCGCCCCGACATCCGCATCGTCGGCGACCGCTTCGTCTTCCAGTCGGAGGTGCTGTTCCCACCGGGCCAGGCCTCGCTCCGCGCCGGGCCGCAGCCCGAGCTCGAGTCGATGGCCCGGGCGATCCTCGAGCTCTCCGACGAGATCCCGCCGGACATCCCCTGGATCGTGCGCGTGGACGGGCACACCGACATCCGGCCGATCAACACCGCCCAGTTCCCGTCGAACTGGTATCTCTCCGCTGCACGGGCGATCGCGGTGGTCGATTATCTGATCGAGGCCGGCGTTCCGCCCGAGCGGCTCCTCGCCGCCGGCTTCGGCGAGTTCCAGCCGCTGGACACGGCCGAGACGGACGAGGCCTACGCCCGCAATCGCCGCATCGAGTTCAAGCTCACGGAGCGCTGATCCCCCGAACTCCGAGAGGGTCGAGGCGTTGGCCCGAGATCACGCCACCCCACCCGATCGGAGGCGAACCCATGGCCGTGTCCCATCTGCGCGATCTCTACCTCGAGGAGCTGCAGGAGATGCGCTCCGCCGAGGACCTGATGACCAATGCGATGCCGAAGCTCGCCCGCCAGGCGACGCATACGGGCCTCTCCAAGATGCTCGAGGACGACGTCGCCGACACGCGCGCGCATCGCGAGCGGCTCGAGGCGATCCTCACGCGCCACGGGGCGAACCCGCGGGAGCACCGCGACCAGTCGATGGCGGCGCTCGTCGCCGAGGCCGAGAAATGGGCGGGGCAGATCGACGATCCCGAGTGCCGCGACACGGCGCTGATCGCCTCGGCCCAGCGCCTGCAGCATTACGAGATCGCCGCCTACGGCTCGCTCGCGACCTGGGCGAAGCAGCTCGGCTTCCAGGAGGATCTCGACCAGCTCCTCGCCATCCTCGACGAGGAGAAGCGCGCCGACGAGACGCTGACGGACCTCGCCAAGTCCGTCGTCAACCCGTCGGCGGCCTGAGCGATGGGCGACGTCAAGCGCAAGCAGAGACCGGAGCCCGCGGAGGCGCCGGGCCTCGCGGACGAGAGCGTCAACGCGAGCCGCCGGGCCGGGCCCGAGCCCGACCCGGGCGACGCGGCGCCGGCGGATCGCGCGAAGATCGCGACGGACGCGCCCGGCAGCCGGAGCCGGCGGGAGACCCGGGAGCGCTCCTGATGGACGCCCGCCGCCGCCTCTCGGTCGAGGAGCGCGCGCGCCCCTCCGCGATCAGCCGGTTTCTCGGCTACGGCGCGGTCGCGCCGGTGGCGATCCTGGTCGTCGGCGCGATCGTGCTGGAGGGTGCGCTCGCCGCGCTCGCGCGCCAGCTCGCTGTGCTCTGGGGCGCGGCGATCCTCGTCTTCCTCGCCGGCGTGAGGCGTGGCCTCTCGTTCCGCACCCCCGGCGGGGCGCGGGCGATCCAGATCGCGACGATGACGTGGTATTTCGCCGTCGGCCTCGCCGCGGCGCTCGCGAGCCTCGCGACGACGCTGCCCTGGCTCGGTCCGGCGCTGACGACGCTCGGCTTCGCGAGCCTGCTCGTCCTCGACCCGGCGGCGGCGCGCCGCGCGGAGGCGCCGCTGTTCTTCGAGCGTCTGCGCCCGCCGCAGATGGGCCTCGCATCGGCGCTCTACGCCGTGCTGCTCGTGGACGGCGTGATCTAGCGCCGGGCGCGCGCCGCCTTCGCTCGCGGCAGCGTCTGCTTCAGCTCTTGCATCCCCTCCCACGGGTCGCGGTTCAGGTACGCGAGGCGGGTGGGAAGGTTGTCGACGGTGAAATGGTTGGGCGCGATCTCGGGGCCGAGCTCCTCCCAGAAGAGCGGCGTCGCCACCGGGGCGCCGGGGCGAGCGCGGGTGGAATAGGCCGCGACCGCGGTGGCGCCGCGGCCGTTGCGCAGGTAGTCGACGAAGATCTTTCCCTGGCGCGCCTTCTTGGCGAGCGTGTCGGTGTAGTGCGCGGGGTCGTCCTTGGCCATGGCGGTCGCGATGCCCGAGGTATAGGCCTTCGCCTCCTCCCAGCCGACCTTCGGCGCGATCGGCACGACGACGTGCAGACCCTTGCCGCCGGTCGTCTTGACGAAGCTCTCGAGCTTGTCCGCCGCCAACCGCTCGCGCACGGCCTGCGCCGCCGCGATCACCTCCGGAAAGCCGACGCCCTCGCCCGGGTCGAGATCGAAGACGAGGCGATCGGGCTTCTCCGGGTTCTTCAGGGTCGAGCCCCACGGGTGGATCTCGAGCACGCCGAACTGGACCAGCGTCATCAGCCCGCGCAGGTCGCGCACGGCGATCACCTCGTCGTCGCCGATGGTGGGCGTCAGCACCGCCTTGTCCATGCCCTTCCAGGGGTGCTTGGCGAAGAAGCACTCCTTCTGCGCGCCGGACGGGCAGCGGATCAGGGCGAGCGGGCGGTTCTCGATCTGCGGCAGGATCCAGTCGGCGATCTGCGTGTAGAAATCGGCGAGCCCCGCCTTGGTGACGCCCTGGCCCTCCCACAGAACGCGGTCCGCGCTCGTCAGCTTGATTCCGGAATAGGCGCCGGCCGGCTCCGTCATCGATTCCGCCTTCTTCCGCGCGGGTTTCTTCGCCGTCTTCGCCGGCTCGTCCGGCGTCGCGTCGACGGGCGTCGGCGCGGGCGCCTCGCGGGCGACCTCGCGCGGGTCCTTGTCCTCGCGCAGCCCCTTGTAGGACGCGTGCCGCAGGAGCCCGTCCGCCGTCCAGCCCCTGAGCTCGATCTCGGCGACGAGCTCCGGCTTCGCCCAGCGGACCTTCGCGGCGGCGGCGCGGGGGAGGGGCTCCGCGAAGGGCGGCGCGTCGGCGTGGACCGCCTCGATGGCCTCGTGGAGGGCGCGCGCCTCCTTCTCGGTGAAGCCGGTGCCGACGCGCCCGACATGGACGAGATCCTCGCCCTCGTAGACGCCGAGCACGAGCGAGCCCACCGCCTTGCGCAGGTTCGTCGCCGGAACGTAGCCGGCGACCACGAATTCCTGGCGGGCGGAGCACTTGGTCTTGAGCCAGTCGCCGCCGCGGCCGGAGGAATAGGGCCGGTCGGCGCGTTTGGAGACGATCCCTTCGAGCCCGATCCGGCAGGCGTGGCGCTTCATCGCCTCGCCGTCGCCGGCGATGTGCTCGGAGAGGCGCACCCGGCCGCCGGCGGGCGCGTCGTCCAGGAGGAGCGCGAGCAGCCGCTTGCGCTCCGCGAGCGGCGCGCCGGCGAGGTCGACGCCGTCGAGATGCAGGAGGTCGAAGGCCTGAAAGACCACGCGCGCCGTGTCCCCCGCCTTCAGCGCGGCCTGGAGACCGGCGAAGTCGGAGACGCCGCGTTCGTCCTCGACCACGGCCTCGCCGTCGATCAGGGCCGCTCCGAGGTCGAGTGCGGCGAGCGCCTCTGCGAGGGCGCCGAACTTCGCCGTCCAGTCGAGGCCCTTGCGGGTGAGGAGCTTCACCCTGCTCCCCTCGATGCGGGCCTGGAGGCGGTAGCCGTCGAACTTGATCTCGTGCAGCCAGCGCTCGCCCGACGGCGCCTTGTCGGAGAGGCTCGCGAGGCAGGGTGGGACGAAGGCGGGGAGGGCGGCTTTCTTCGCGCCCTTCACGTCGCCCGGGCCGGGCTCGGGAGCTTTCACGGTGCGCTTCGTCTTCGTCGTCTTCTCGGCGGCGGGTTTTTTCGCGGACGGCTTTTTCGCGGACGGCTTGGCCTTCGGGTCGGCGAGCTTGTCGTCCCAGTCGGCGCGCAGCACGTTCTCGGACTTCAGGTCCTCGATCGTGCGCCCGGAGCGGACCGAGGTGGTCTCCTCGGCGAGGACATCGCCGGCCCCGTCCGGCCGGGCGGCCTCGTCGTCGGACTTGATCAGCAACCAGTTCTCCTTCGCGCTGGCGCGGCGGTCCTTGCCCGCGCCGGTGCGCACGAGATGCCAGCGGCCGCCGAGGCGCTTTCCCTTCAGCGTGAAGGTGAGCCGGCCGCGCTCCATGTCCTTGCGCGGATCGCCCTCGGGCTCCCATGCGCCCTCGTCCCAGACGATCATCGCGCCCCCGCCGTAGGAGCCCTCCGGGATCAGGCCCTCGAAGGTGAGGTAGTCGAGCGGGTGGTCCTCGGTGTGGACCGCGAGGCGCTTGTCGCCGGGAACGAGGCTCGGGCCGCGGGTCACGGCCCAGGAGAGCAGCACGCCGTCGAGCTCGAGGCGCAGGTCGTAGTGCAGCCGGCGCGCCGCGTGCTTCTGCACGCAGAAGCGCAGGGGGGCGGGCGCGGCCTTCCTGCCTCCACGCCGGCCCGACGGACGGCCGCGCGGTTCGGGCGTCGCGGCGAAGTCGCGCTTGTCGCGATAGCGCCCGAGCGGATCGCCGGGCGGCGCCGCTTTCGGCTCCGCCGCCTTCGCCTTGGTCGCGCGTCGCGCCATGGCGCCCTCAGCTCGCCTTCTTCTGTTTCGCGGCGGGCTTCTTGCCCGAAGTCCTGCCCGTGCTCGTCCCGCCCGTGCTCTTGCCCGACGACTTGGTCGCGCTCGTCGCCGCCGACTTCGCGGCCGCCTTCTTCGGCGCCGGCTTGGCCGCCTTGCCCGCGGGCGCCGCCGCCTCGGCGGCGGCGGTGGTCTTGCCGGCGGACTTTTTCGTCGGCGGGCCCTTCTCGGCGGGCTTGCCGCCTTCCTCGGCGGCGAGGGAGCGCTTGAGCGCGTCCATCAGGTTGACGACGTTGGAGGGCGGCGCGGCCTTGGGCGTCGGCAGCTCCGTGGCGCCGGACTGCTTGGCGCGGATCAGCTCGACGAGGGCGTTCTCGTAGCGGTCCTCGAAGGTCCGGGGCTCGAAATGGCCCTTCTTCGTCTCGACGATGTGGAGCGCGAGATCCTTGACCTCGTCGGGATAGTCCACCTTCGGGATGTCCTCGAAGACCTCCTTCTCGCCGCGGATCTCGTAGGCGTAGTGCAGCGTCGTGCCGACGAGACCGTTGTCGAGGGGCTCGAGCAGGATCAGCCGCTCGCGGCGCGCCATCACCACGCGCCCAATGGCGGCCATGCCCTTCTCGCGGATGGCGTCGCGGATCACCGCGAAGGCCTCCTGCGCCACCTTGTCGTCGGGAACGAGGTAGTAGGGGCTGTCGAGATAGCGCTCGTCGACCTCCTTGCGGGGCACGAAGCTCTCGATGTCGATCGTGTGGGTCGATTCGAGCTTGAGCGCATCGATCTCCTCGTCCTCGACCTGGATGTACTCGTTCTTGCCGACCTTGAAGCCCTTGACCTGATCCTCGGGCTCCACCGGCTCTCCCGTCTCGCTGTCGACGTAGAGCCGCTTGACGCGGTTTCCGGTCTGCCGGTTGAGCGTGTTGAAGCGCACCTTGCTGGTCGAGGTCGCGGCCGGATACAGCGCCACCGCGCAGGACACGAGCGAGAGCTTCAAGTAACCTTTCCAGATCGCGCGCGCCGCCATGGCGTGTTCTCCCAGTCTCGGCGCGAATTCGCGCGAGGGCGCGAGTCTTCGGGACTCGCCGCGCGAGTCGTTCGACTCGGCACCCGAATCGAACGTGACTCTGCGCGAGTCGTTCCGGGGCGGCGAAGACTGGGGATAGACTCTGGACGGGGCGCGCGGACCGTGCGCGGGACTCGCGGCGCGGGCGGCGGTAAGGAGAGGTGGGCCGCGGCGCAGCTGCAGGCCGACGGGAGCGCGGGGCATGCGGCGATCCAAGGATCGTTTGACGTCTGTACGGGATGCCCGTACTCTCTTCGCGCCGGCCGAGTTCGAATGGGACGACCGTAAGGCAGCCGCCAATTCGGCGAAGCACGGCATCCCGTTCGAGGCGGCCATGGAGGTGTTTCGCGATCCGAGGCGGACCGAAACGCCAGACGACCGTCGAGACTACGGCGAGGACCGCTTCGTCGCTGTCGGCGCCGTCGACGGAGTGGCGATCTCGGTGGTCTACACGAGGCGCGGCGACGTTTGCCGGATCATCTCGGCGCGGCGCGCCAGCAGGAGGGAAAGGGTCGACTATGGCGACCGTTCGAAAGAGTCTGGCAGCGGCTGAGCCTTTCCGGTTCACGCCGGAGGAGCGGGCGCGGCTCGAGGGGATGACCGAGGCGGAGATCGAGCACGCCGCCGCGGACGATCCCGACAATCCGCCGCTCAGCGACGATCAGATCGCCCGGATGCGCGCGGCCCGCGTCGCACGCGAGGCCCGTGAGCGCACGGGCCTGACGCAGGCCGAATTCGCCGAGCGCTTTCAGATCAGCCTCGGGCGCGTTCGTGATCTCGAGCAAGGCCGTTTCCGGCCCGACCCGGCGCTGATCGCGTACCTGACCGTCATCCGCGAGGAGCCGGACGTCGTGCGGCGCGCGCTCGACGCCGCCTGACGCGCGCCCGCCTCAGGGCCACCGCACCGTCGGCGGCATCGAGGAGAGGATCGAGGCGACGTTGCCGCCGGTCTTGAGGCCGAAGATCGTGCCGCGATCGTAGAGCAGGTTGTACTCGACGTAGCGGCCGCGGCGGATCTGCTGCTCGTGGCGGTCCTGCGTCGTCCACGGCGTCGCCATGTTGCGGCGCAGGAGCTCCGGATAGACCTCGAGGAAGGCGAGGCCGACGCGCTTGGTGAAGGCGAGGTCGCGGTCCGGGTCGGCCGACCAATGATAGTCGTAGAAGATGCCGCCGATGCCGCGCGGCTCGTTGCGGTGCTTGAGGTGGAAATACTCGTCGCACCAGGCCTTGTAGCGGTCGTAGTCCGCGATGTCGGCGAAGTCGTCGCAGGCCGCGCGCATGGCGGCGTGGAAGGCGACCGTGTCCGGATCGTCCTGCGTGCGCCGGCGGTCGAGGACCGGCGTGAGGTCCGCGCCGCCGCCGAACCACGGCTTCGTGGTCTTCACGAAGCGGGTGTTCATGTGCACCGTCGGCGCGTGCGGGTTCCACGGATGCGCGATGAGCGAGATGCCCGCCGCCCAGAAGCGCGGGTCCTTGTCGGAGCCCGGGATCTGGCCGCGGAATTCGGGCGCGAACTCGCCGTAGACGGTGGAGACGTGCACGCCCACCTTCTCGAAGACGCGCCCGCGCATCATCGCCATGACGCCGCCGCCGCCATCGGCGCCGGAATGGTCCCGGCGCGCCCAGGGCGTGCGCTCGAAGCGCCCGGCATCGGCGGGCGCCTCCGTGTCGAAGGGGCCGGTCGCGTCGTCCTCGATCGCCTCGAAGGCGGCGGTGATCCGCCCCTGCAGCTCGGCGCACCAGGCGGGCATCGCCGCCTGGAGGCGCTCGACGTCCGCCGGGTCCCAGGGCTTTCCGTCGGTCATGTCCGGGCCGTCTCCCCCCAAATCCGTCCTGGCGCCGCGCTCATTGCAAGCGCCCGCTCGCATGGGCAAGCATCGTGTAGACCTTGCCCGTCTCCGAGGTCAGGTAGGTGCGCGTGAGCACCTGGTCCCGGTCGTCGCGGGCGACCTCCGTGAGCAGGCGCTCGAACTCCTCGACGTAGCGGTCCACCGTCTGGCGGAACTCGCCGTCGCGGCGGTACTTGCGCCGGATCTCCTCGAAGGTCTGGCGGCCCTGCGGCGTGTAGAGCCGCCCCTCGAGCCGCGCCATGGCGCCGGGCTCGTAGCGCTTCCACAGCTCGACCGCGGCCTCGTGCACGATCATGCGGGCGATGTCGACCGAGATCGAGTTGAGGCTCTCGAGCGCGTTGCCGCCGCGGGCGCGGGGCTCCTCCGGCTCCGGCTCGCGGGCCGGGGCCGGCGGGCCGGCGGCCTCGTCCTCGGAGGCGCGGACCAGGAGGTCGGAGAGCCAGCCGCCGCGGCCGCTCTCGCGCGGCGCCGGCTCCTCGCGGCGCAGCGAGAGCTTCTCGCCGCTCCGGGCGCCGCCGTTGCCGTTGCCGCTCGTCGACGGCCCGGCGGCCCCGCGCAGGGCGGGGGTCGCGGCGAACGGGTCGGCCGAGCGCGCCGCAGGCGCGGCGGCCTGGATCGCCGCGGTCTGGTAGCTCCCCTGCGCCGCGCTCACCGCGCCGCCGGCCGCGCCGGCGACCGCACGGGCCTGCGCCGCGCCCTGAGCCGAAGCCGCCTGCGCCGAGATGGCGTCGACCGCCTTGTTGGAGCGCGTCACCAGCGTGGCGAGCTCGTTGAGCGCCTTGATCTGGTCGGAGACGACGCGGCGCATGGCGGCGGCGCTCTCCTCCGTTTCCTTCGGCAGCTCGAGCACGCCGCGGGTGAGCTCGGCGCGGGTGGCCTCCAGCTCCCGCTGGATCTGCGCCGTCATGCCGCGCAGCTCCTGCGCCGCGTCGCGGAAGCGGGAGGCCGCTCCCTCGAGCGCCGCGTTCATCTCGGAGGCGACCTCGGCATAGGCGTCGCGGATGGCGAGCGCGGTGCGGGCGCGCTCGTCGCCGGTGGCGACGCGCACCTTCTCGAACTCGCTCTCGATCGCCTTCGAGGTGCTCTCCGCGGTGGTCGAGAGCAGGCCGCCGATGTCGCGGGCCTTCTGCTCGGCCTCGTGGAGAGAGGTCTCGATCAGGCCGGCGAAGCCGCGGGTCGCATCGGCGATCTCGTCGGAGCGCGCCTCGATGCGCGCGAGCAGCGCCTCCAGCGTGCGCGAGCGCTCGCCGAGCGAGCCGTCGAGACGGCCCTCGAGCCGCTCCAGCGCGCCGGCCGCCTCGGTCAGGGCGGAGAGCTGGTCGCGGGTCGAATCCGCCACCTGCCGGCCGCGCTCGTCGAGCAGGACGGCGAGCTCGCCCGCCTCCCGCAGGGCGCCGCCGGAGACGGAGCCCAGCGCCTCCACCTGGCGCTCGACGCGCTCGGCCGCGGACTGGGTCTGGGCGGCGACCTCGTTGATGAGCGAGGCGATCTCGTGGGCCCGGCCGCCGAGCGCCTGCTCGACCTCGGAGAGCGTGCCCGTGGCGGAGCCGGCGACGTCGCGCAGCGCCCGATTGGCGTCGTGCAGGCGCAGCAGCACGCCGCCGAGCTCGGTGCGGATGCGCTCGTTGGTGGAGACGAGGGTGTCGACCGTCTGGCGGGTGCCGTCGTCGAGGCTCGCGCGCAGCGCCTGGGCCGACTCGGTCCAGGCCTGCTCCAGGGCCGCGCCCTGGCCGCGCAGGCCGTCGAGCAGGGCCCGGCTCTGGTCGGAGAGCGTGTCCGTCAGACGCTGCGAGAGCACGTCCACGTCGCGGCCGATGGCGTCCGCGCGGGCCTGGAGCGCCGCCACCAGCTCGCCGCCGCGGCCGTCGATGAGGCCCTCGAGGTCGCCCAGGCGATGGCCGAGCGCCCCGACCAGGGCGTCGCCGCGGTCCTCGATCAGGTGCGCCACGGCGCCGGTGCGCTCGTCGAGCGACTGGGCGAGGGCGCTGGAGCGATCGTCGAGCAGATGCGTCATCCGGTCGATATGCTCGCCCATGGAGACGATGATCGAATCCGAGCGCTTGTCGAGGATCTCGGCGATGGTGGCGCCGCCGCGGTCGAACAGGGCCTCGACGCGGCCGATCCTGCCTTCGAGCTGGCCCACCAGGGTCTCGCCGCGCTGGTCGAGCGTGGCGCCGAGCTTGGCGCCGCCCTCGTCGAACAGGCTCTCGACCCGGCCGATCCGGCTCTCGAGATCGACGACGAGGCTCTCGCCGGTCTTGGCGAGGGAGACGCCGAGCGCCGCGCCGCGCTCGTCGAAGAGCGAGCCCATGCGGGCGATACGCTCCTCGAGGCTCTCGATCAGGGCCTCGCCGCGCTGGTCGAGGCCCATGGTCAGGCGCTCGCCGCCCGAGGAGAGCAGATCCTCCACCTCGCCGATGCGGGCGCCGAGGCTCGCGACCAGCCGCTCGCCGCGCGCGTCGACGAGGCTCGCGAACATCTGGCCGCTCGTGTCGAACAGCGCGCTCGCCTGGTCGAGCTTCTGGCCGAGCGCGTCGACGAGGCCCTGGCCCCGCTCGTCGATGAGGCCGGCGATGGCGCCGGTGCGCTCGTCGAGCAGGCCCGCGAGCACGCCGGAGCGGTCGTCCAGCAGGTGCGTGACCTCCTCGACCCGCGATCCGAGCGTGTCCAGCACCTTCTGGCCGTGCTCCTCGATGAGGCTGGCGAAGGCGCCCGTGCGCGTGTCGAACAGCGAGCGGATCTCGGACATGCGGGCGGTGAGCGAGCCGATCACCTCCTCGCCGCGCTCGTCGATCACGGCCGCGACGGAGCGGCTCGCGTCCGAGAGGAGCTGGGCGATCTCGGCCATGCGATTGCCCAGCGAGGCCGCGACCTCCTGGGTGCGGGCGTCGAGGGCGGCGGCCGCTTCCTGGCCGCGCTCGTCGAGGGTGCGGGCGAGGACGTCGCGCTTGTCGTCGAAGACCGAGGCGAGGCCGGCGGTGCTGGCGTCGAGGGCCTCCGAGACCTGGCGGGCGCGGGCGTCGAAAAGGTTCTCCAGCTCGGCGGCGCGGGCGGCGAGCTTCTCGTCGATGGCCTTGCCGCTGGCGTCGTAGAGCGCCACCAGGCTCTGGGCGCGCTCGTCGAGCCGCGCGTCGATGGCGAGCCCACGCTCGTCGAGCGTGTCGGCGACGGTCTCGAGGCGGCCGACGACGCGGGTCTCGAGCTGGGCGACCCGGTCGTCGAGGGTCTGCGCGATCTCCTCGGCGCGGCCGCCGAGCACGCCGTTGATCTCGGCGGCCTTGTCCGACAGCGTGTCCGAGAGCTGGGCCGAGCGCGACGCGATGAGCTCGCCGATCTCGGCCGCGCGGCTCTCCAGCGAGCGGGCGACCTCGCGCCCGCCCTCGGCGAGCACGCGGGCCATCTCGCCGGTGCGCACCACGAGCGCCTCGTTGAGCGCGCTCGACCGCGCGCCGAGGCTCTGGTCGACCTTGGCGACGAGCTCGTCGAAGGTGGCGGTGATCTCGAGGGCGCGCTTCTCGGAGCGCTGCTCCAGCGCCGCGAGCTGCGTCTCGACGCTCTCCGTCGCCTCGCGGGCGCGCGCCGCCAGAGCCTCGGCGAGCTCGGCGCCCTGGACGTTGATGACGCGGTCGATCTCGCCGAAGCGCTCGACGACGGTCGTGGTGAAGGTCTCGACGTCCTGGCCGAAGCGGTCGGCCAGCGCGCCGCCGCGCTCGACGATGGTCGCCTCGAGCCTCGTCAGCTTGTCGGAGATCGCGCCGTCGATCTCGCTCGCGGTGGAGCCGAGCTTCTCCGCGAGCGCGCCGCCGCGCTCGACGATGATCGACTCGAAGCCCGCCAGCCGCTCGCCGAGCAGCCGGTCGAGCTCGCCGCCGCGCTCGCCCACCGTGGCGGTGAGCGTCTCGCCGGTCTTCTGCAGGGCCTCGTTGATGCGCACGCCCTGCGAGGTGATCGCCATGACGACCTCCTTGCCGGTGGCGGCGAGGTCGTCACGGGTCTGGCTCGCGCCGGAGGAGAGCGCCTCGGCCAGCGAGCGCTCGTGCGCGCCGATGGCCTCGCGGAACGTGTCCGCATGGCCGCCGAGGGCGCCGGCGAGCGCCTCGGCCGCCTCGTCGAAGGCGGCGCGGAACGCTTGCGTGCGGGTCTCGAGCGTCGAGGCCACGTCCTCGGAGGCGCGCTCGATCGAGGCCGTCGCCGCGGTGGCGCGCGCCTCGATCAGGCCGGCGAGGCGATCGCCGACGGCGGCGAGGTTCTCCTCGAGCGCCTTGCCGTTGCCCGTGATGGCGGCGTCGATGCGATCGCCCGTGGCCTCGAGCCGGCTCGCCAGCGTATCGCCGCGCTCGCCCAGCGAGGCGACGAGGGTCTGCGCGGCCTCCTCGATGCGCGCGCGCACCCCGTCGCCGCTCGCGACGATGCTTTCCCCCGCCGCGGCGATCTCGGCGCGCACGCCGTCGCCGCGGTCCGCGATGCCGGCGACGACCGTGTCGCCGGTCTGCTCCAGCCGCGCCAGCAGGGCCTCGCCCGTTCCCGCGAGGCGTCCGCCGAGGTCCTCGCCGCGCTCGGCGATCTCGGCGGCGACGCTCTCGCCCGTCTTGGCGAGGCGCGCGTTCAGCTCCTCGCCGCGGGCGACGAAGCTCGTCTCCAGCGTGGAGGCCGTGCGCTCGAAGGCCTCGCGCATGTCCTCGCCCTGGCGGGTGAGGGAGGCGACGATGCTCTCGCCCGTCTGCGCCAGAGCGCGATTGACCTCCGCCGCGCTCTCGCCGAGGCCGGCGGTGAGGGTGCGCCCGGTCTCGTCGAGCGTCGCGGTGAGCTCGGTCGCGCGCGCGTCGAGCGCCCCGGTGAGCTGCTCGCCGCTGACGACGATGCCGGCCTTGATGTCCTCCGACGCGTGCGCGAGCCGCCCGATCAGCTCCTCGCCGCGCAGGCCGATGTCCTCGACCACGCGCTCGCCCGCCTTGCCGAGCGCGAGCGTGATCTGCTCGCCCTGCGCGTCGAGCGAGCCGGAGACGCGCTCGCCGGTGGCGCCGATGGCGTCCACGATGCGCGCCGAGGCGCTCTCGAGGTCCTGGGTGAAGGTCTGGTGCGAGCCGGCGATGGCGCCGCGCACGCGCTCGGCGTTGGTGACGATGGCCTCGCGCTGGGCGACGAGCTCGTCGACCAGCGAGCGGATGCGGATCTCGTTGTCGGAATAGGCGCGCTCGAGGGTCGCGATCTCGGAGCGCACGAGCGTCTCCAGCTCGCCGGCGCGGGCGAGCGCGCGCTCGATGCCGTCGCCGACGGCGGCGACCTCGCGGCGCACGGCCTGCGAGACGGTCTGCACGGCGTCGGTGGAGAAGGTCTCCGGCTGGCCGAGCCGCATCGCCACCTCGCGGATGGAGCGGGCGACGAGCTTCATCTCCTGCGAGCGCACGGCGAGGATGGCGCCGGTGAACAGGAAGGTCATCGGCGCGATGGCGAGCACGAGCGCGACGGCCGCCTCCGCCGCGGTCCACGGACCCAGAAGCGCGTCGGAGCCGCCCTCGGCCGTCGCCACGGCCACGAGGCCGCCGAGCCAGGCGAGCGAGGCCGCGGCGGCGTAGGCGTAGGGCTTGCGCGAGGGCCGGGCCTGGAGCGCCTGCATCAGGGCCCCGACATTGGCGCGGTCGTCGTTGGCGACGCGGGAGGTGTCCGGGCCGAACTCGATGGGCGCCGACGATCCGGCGGGGGCGGCGGCGGCGGTCGCCGCCGCGGTGCTCGCGTCCTGGGACGAGGCGGTTCCGGCGCCGCGCACACGCATGAGCTCGTTCTCGTCGATCTCGGGAAGGCGCAGATCCTCCGCGAAGCTGGCGCGAACCTTGGCGATGCGCTCCTCGTCGACCGACGCCGGGGCGGCGTCGCCGCTCGCCGAGGGCGATCCGTCCTTCTCGCCCGGCTCCGGCGCCCGGCTCTCTCCCTCGCTCTCGAGGTTGAGCGCCTGTTCGATCGCCGACAGCGCCGCTTCCGTCGGATCCTTGAGCTTCTTTTCTGTGGCCATCTCGCCGCCTCGGTGACGCAACTCCGCGGCCGAGGGTCCGCGGAGGCGCGCGATGCGCCGGCCACGACCCCCCGTCCTCCCGGCACCCGCCTCCTGGGCGCGCGGACGGACCTCCGCGATCTTCCGGCCGACTGTAGACAGCCGCACGCCGTGAGGAAACCCGGGCTTTCGGGCGATTTTAGGTTTTCGTTAACGCTATGGTTACCGTGGCCTGAAAGCCTCTGTGGAGAACCTCTCCGCCGCGAGCCCCGCCACCCGCATGACGCCCGCCCCAGCCCGTCCGGAGCCGACCCGTCCCGAGCCCGTTCTCCTCGACCGCGCGCATCTCGCCGCGCAGACCTTCGACGACGCGGACCTCGCCCGCGAGGTCCTCGAGCTGTTCCGGGAGCAGATGCGGCGGCTGCGGCCGCTCGTCGCCGGGGCCGGGGACGCGACGGCGCGGATCGACGCGGCTCACACGCTCAAGGGCTCGGCCCGCGGCGTGGGCGCTGCGCGCGTCGCCGCCTGCGCGGAGGATTGCGAGCACGCCCTGCGGAGCGGCGCGCCTGCGTCGGACGCCGTCGCGCGCCTCGAGCGGGCGCTGGCGGAGACGGACGCGGAGATCGCGCGTCGTCTCGAGACCGGCCGCTGACGCGCGGCGGCCGAGATCACGTCGCGCAGCGGCCGTCGTGTCCCGCCGCTCCTCTTGCGGGGAGCGCCGCGCGGCTCTAAGTCAGCCGCGCAACGATCGCGAGCGGACCGACCCCGAGGAACCCCTTCATGGCCAAGATCACCTTCATCGACGTCCAGGGCGAGGCGCGCACCGTCGAAGCCGAGCCGGGCTCGACCGTCATGGAGGCGGCCGTGCGCAACGGGGTGCCCGGAATCGAGGCCGAGTGCGGCGGCGCCTGCGCCTGCGCCACCTGCCACGTCTACGTCGACGAGGAATGGCGCGAGAAGGTCGGCGAGCCCGAGCCGATGGAGGAGGACATGCTCGACTTCGCCTTCGAGGTGAAGCCGAGCTCGCGCCTGTCCTGCCAGATCCGCGTGCGCGACGACCTCGACGGCCTCGTGGTGAGAACGCCCGCCCGTCAGGGCTGAGGGCGGGCCGAGCGTCCCCTCCCTTGCGTCCGCGCCCGCTTCGCCGTAGCCCTTAGCGGGTCGCGCCGGCGGGCGCGGGACGGGGCGTGCGCACGATGACCATCCAGAAGCAGGCCGGGTTCTGGTTCGCCGCCTTGGTCGCGGCGGGGTTCTTTCTCTGGTTGTTCTCGGACATCCTGCTGCCCTTCGTGGCGGCGCTCGCGCTCGCCTACCTGCTCGACCCGATCGCGGACCGGCTGGAGCGGCTGGGCATGGGGCGGCTGGGGGCGACGCTGCTGATCCTGCTCGTCTTCGTGCTGGTGGTGGTGATCGTCCTCGTCCTGTTCCTGCCGCTCCTCGTGCGCGAGATCACGAGCTTCCTCACGCTCCTGCCGGATTACGTGACGCGCCTGCAGAGCCTTCTCGTCGAGCGCGGCGCGCCGGTGCTGGCCTATCTCGGCGTCGAGATCTCCGGGCCCGAGCTGCAGCGCAACATCGGCGAGGTCGTCTCGCGCGGGGCGGGCTATCTCGGCACGGTGCTCGGCACGCTGCTCGCGAGCGGGCAGGCGGTGATCTCGGTCTTCTCGCTTCTCGTGCTGACCCCGATCATCGCCTTCTATCTCCTCGTCGACTGGGACCGGATGGTCGCCAAGATCGACGCCTGGCTGCCGCTGCGCTATCGCGACACGATCCGGCGGCTGGCGCGGGAGATCGACGACGTCCTCTCGCGCTTCGTGCGCGGGCAGGCGACGCTCTGCCTGATCCTGGGCGGCTTCTACGCCGTGGCGCTCACGCTCATCGGGCTGAATTTCGGCGCCTTGATCGGCATCGTGGCGGGGCTCCTCTCCGTCATCCCCTATGTCGGCTCCTTCACCGGCCTCCTGCTCTCGGTGGGCGTCGCCATCGTGCAGTTCTGGCCGGATTACCTCTGGATCGTCGCCGCGCTCGCCGTCTTCCTGTTCGGGCAGTTCGTCGAGGGCAACTTCCTCTCGCCGAAGCTGCTCGGCGGGGCGGTGGGCATCCATCCGGTCTGGCTGATGTTCGCGCTGTTCGCCTTCGGCTCGCTGTTCGGCTTCGTCGGGCTCCTCCTCGCGGTGCCGCTCGCGGCGATGGTGGGCGTGCTCACCCGTTTCGGGCTCGAGCGCTATCTCGCAAGCCCGTTCTACGATCCCGCCCGCGCGCGGACGCCGCGGATCCCGACGAAGCCCTCGGAGGATCCCGATGCGTGAGCGGCGCGCGGGCGCCCGCCAGCTCGCGCTCGACCTCGCCGGCGCGCCGAGCTACGCGGAGGAGGATTTCCTCGTGGGCCCCTCCAACGAGGCGGCCTATGCGGCGCTCGAAGCCTGGCCGGACTGGAGCCATTCGGTGCTGCGGCTCGAAGGCCCGCCGGGCTCCGGCAAGAGCCACCTCGCATCGATCTGGGCCGCCCGCGCCGGCGCGCTCCGCATCGCCGCGGCGGACGTCGTCGACGCCCGCGTGCCGGCCTTGGCCGAGGCGCCGGCCCTCCTGATCGAGGACGCCGATCGCGGCATCGCCGACGAGGCGGCCTTCTTCCACCTGCTCAACCTCGCCCGCGAGCGGGGGATCGCCACCGTGATCACGGCGAGCGCGGCGCCCGACGCCTGGGGCGTGGCGACGCCGGACCTGCTCTCGCGCCTGCGGCTCGCGCCCTGCGCCCGCCTCGCGCCGCCTGACGACGCCGTGTTCAAGGCGGTCCTGGTGAAGCTCTTCGTCGACCGTCAGCTCGTCGTCGACACGAGCGTCGTCGACTTTCTCGCCCTGCGCCTCGAGCGCTCGCTCGCCGCCGCCGCGCAGGCCGTCGCCGCGCTCGACGCCGACGCGCTCTCGCAGAAGCGGCGCATCACCCGGCCGATGGCGGCGGATTACATCGCGCGCACGACGGGGGAGGGCGCCGAGGACGGGTAAGCCCTACCCTTTCGAGCCGCTCGCGATGTCTCTATCATCGCCGCGTCACGAGGTCGTCCTAGTCGAACGGGCGGGACCATGAGCGAGAAGGAGGTCGTCTTGCGCGCCAACATCACCCGCGAGGAAGCGGAAGAGATCGCGCAGGTCGACAGCCCGCCGGCGGTGCAGAAGGGCGAGGCGCCCGAGGGCGCGGACCTGCGCGGCACGCCGCACCGGTTCGTCAATCGCGAGCTCTCGTGGCTGCAGTTCAACCGCCGCGTCCTGGAGGAGGCGGAGAACCCCAACCACCCGCTGCTCGAGCGGCTGCGCTTCCTGTCGATCTCGGCCAACAATCTGGACGAGTTCTTCATGGTGCGCGTCGCCGGCCTGAAGGGCCAGGTGCGCTCGGGCGTGACGGCGGTGAGCCAGGACGGGCTCACGCCCTCCGAGCAGCTCGCGCGGATCGCCCAGGAGGTCTCCGCGCTCGCGAGCGACCAGCAGGCGCGCTGGCGCACGCTCGCGCCCGAGCTGCTCGAGGAGGGCATCGCGCTCGTGGGCGAGGACGATCTCGACGCGGCCGAGCGAGCGTGGCTCGAGGAGCACTTTCTCCACCACGTCTTCCCGATCCTCACCCCGCTCGCCATCGACCCGGCGCACCCCTTCCCGTTCATCCCCAATCTCGGCATGTCGATCGCGCTCAAGCTGCGCCGGCAGAGCGACGGCCGGCTGCTCAACGCGCTGATCCGCCTGCCGCTCAAGATCGATCGGTTCATCAAGCTGCCCGACGGGGGGGGCGGCCTGCGCTTCGTGGCGCTGGAGCAGGCGATCGAGATCCACGCCTCGCGCCTCTTCCCCGGCTACGAGCGGATCGGGCAGGGCACCTTCCGGGTGATCCGCGATTCCGACCTCGAGATCGAGGAGGAGGCCGAGGACCTGGTGCGGGTCTTCGAGACGGCGCTGAAGCAGCGCCGGCGCGGGAGCGTGATCAGGCTCGAGATCGAGGCCTCCATGGCCGACGACCTCGCCCAGTTCGTCGCCGACGAGCTCGACGTCGCGCCCGACGAGATCTTCAAGGTCGACGGCATGCTGGCTCTCAACGAGCTCTCGCAGATCGTCGGGCTCGAGCGGCCGGAGCTGAAGTTCAAGCCCTACACGCCGCGCTTTCCGGAGCGCATCCGCGAGAAGGGCGGCGACGCCTTCGCGGCGATCCGGGAGAAGGACATCATCGTCCACCATCCCTACGAGAGCTTCGAT
This sequence comes from Salinarimonas sp., assembly GCF_040111675.1. Taxonomy (NCBI): domain Bacteria; kingdom Pseudomonadati; phylum Pseudomonadota; class Alphaproteobacteria; order Hyphomicrobiales; family Salinarimonadaceae; genus Salinarimonas; species Salinarimonas sp. Next base: position 1,139,390 of record NZ_CP157794.1, read on the forward strand.
TCGGTCGTCGGCTTCCTGGAGCAGGCGGCGCGCGATCCCAACGTCGTGGCAGTCAAGCAGACGCTCTACCGCACCTCGTCGCAATCGCCCATCGTCGCGGCGCTCGCCGAGGCGGCCGAGGCGGGCAAGTCCGTCACCGCCCTCGTCGAGCTCAAGGCGCGCTTCGACGAGGAGGCCAACATCCGCTGGGCGCGCGACCTCGAGCGCGCCTCGGCGCAGGTCGTGTTCGGCTTCATCGAGCTGAAGACCCACGCCAAGCTGTCGATGGTGGTGCGGCGCGAGGGCGGCAACCTCGTGACCTATTGCCACGTCGGCACGGGCAACTATCACCCGATCACGGCGCGGATCTACACCGACCTCTCCTTCTTCACCGCCGATCCCGTGATCGCCCGCGACGTCTCGCGGATCTTCAACTTCATCACCGGCTACGCCGAGCCGGCCGAGCTCGAGCGCATGGCCGTCTCGCCGGTGACCGCGAAGAAGCGGCTCCTGCAGCACATCGCCGAGGAGATCGCTCACGCCGAGGCCGGGCGGCCGGCGGCGATCTGGCTGAAGTGCAACGCGCTCGTCGACGGGCAGATCATCGACGCGCTCTACGACGCCTCCTGCGCCGGCGTGCAGGTGGACTGCGTGGTGCGCGGCATCTGCTGCCTGAGGCCGGGGATCGCCGGCCTCTCCGAGAACATCCGGGTGAAGTCGATCGTCGGGCGTTTCCTGGAGCACTCGCGGATCTACGCCTTCGGCAACGGCCATGGCTTGCCCCACCCCAAGGCGCACGTCTACATCTCCTCGGCGGACCTGATGCAGCGCAATCTCGACCGGCGAGTGGAAGCGCTGATGCCGATCCTCAATCCGACGGTGCACCAGCAGGTGCTGGATCAAATCATGCTTGCGAATCTCCTCGACAACCAGCAGAGCTGGCGCGTCCTGCCCGACGGATCGAGCGCGCGCATCGTTCCGGAGGCGGACGAGGAACCCTTCAACGCGCACAAGTTTTTCATGACCAACCCGAGCCTTTCGGGACGCGGCAAGTCCCTGAAGACCTCGAGCCCGCGCGAGCTGTCGCGGCGCCGGGCTCGGCGCTGAGACGTCACGCGAGCGACCTACGGGGGCGGGACACGTGGATATCGCGACCGAAAAGCTGCTGGCGCGCGACGACGCGCCCGGACGTCTGAAGGTCGGGCGGCCGATCGCCATCATCGACATCGGCTCGAACTCGGTGCGCCTCGTCGTCTACGAAGGCCTCACCCGCGCGCCGATGCCGATCTACAACGAGAAGGTCCTGTGCGGGCTCGGCCGGAACGTGGTCTCCACGGGGCGGCTCGACGAGGAGGCGGTGGCGCGGGCGCTCAAGGCGCTCGCGCGCTTCAAGGCTCTGTGCCAGACGATCCGCGTCGGCGAGATCCTGGTGCTCGCGACCGCCGCGGCGCGCGACGCGCAGAACGGCCCGGACTTCCTGGAGCGCGCCGAGGCGATCGTCGGGCGCCCGATCGAGCTCCTCTCCGGCGCGCGCGAGGCGGAGCTCTCCTCGCTCGGCGTGATCTCCGGCTTCCACGAGGCGGACGGCGTGGTCGGCGACCTCGGCGGCGGCTCGCTCGAGCTCGTGGACGTCGAGGGGCTGAAGGCCGACCAGGGCGTCACCCTGCCGCTGGGCGGCCTCACCCTCCAGGACCTCTCCGACGACAGCCCGAGGAAGGCGCAGCGCCTGGTGCGCGAGGCGCTGCCGCGGGCCCCGCAGCTCGCCCGGCTGAAGGGCCGCACCTTCTATGCCGTGGGCGGCACCTGGCGAAACCTCGCGCGCCTGCACATGGCCGAGCGCGGCTATCCGCTGCGGGTGATGCAGGACTACCGCATCGACCCCGCCGACGGGCTGGCCTTCCTCGAGATGGTGGAGCGCACCCCGGCGTCGGCGCTCAAGGAGATCGAATCGGTCTCCGACGCGCGCCGGCCTCTCCTCGCCTACGGCGCCATCGTGCTCGAGGAGATCATCCGCCTCGGCAAGCCGGCGAGCGTGGCGATCTCGGCGCTCGGCGTGCGCGAAGGCATCCTGTTCGACCGCCTCGACGACGAGCTCAAGGGCGCCGACCCGCTGATCACCGCGGCGGCGGACTTCAACCTCCTGCGGGCCCGCTCGCCGGGGCACGGGGTCGAGCTGATGGGGTGGACGGACGCGCTGTTCGACTCGCTCGATCTCGACGAGACGCCGCAGGAGCGCCGCCTGCGGCACGCGGCCTGCCTCCTCGCCGATATCGGCTGGCGGGCGCATCCCGACTATCGCGGCGAGCAGAGCGTCAACATCATCGCCAACGCGGCCTTCATCGGCATCGACCATCCGGGTCGCGCCTATCTCGCCCTGGCGAACTATTTCCGCCACGAGGGGCTCTCGGTCGAGAAGGCGTCCGGCCAGCTCAAGGGCCTCGCCACGCCGCGGCTGATCACGTTGGCTCGAATTCTCGGCGGCGCTTTCCGGGTCGCCTATCCGATCTCGGTGGCGATGGAGGGCGTGCTGCCGAAGACCGCCCTGATGGCGCGCACGTCCTCCAAGGGCGCCCCGCGCATCGTGCTGCACCTGCCCGAGGACATGTCGGATCTCGTGGGCGAGCGCCTGTTCGGGCGCCTGAAGCAGCTCGGCAAGGTGCTGGAGCGCGACCCGAAGATCCAGGTCGCGTGAGACGGCGCGTGCGCCGCGCGCATCAGGCGCCCGCGGCCCGCAGCGCCGCGCGCCCGCGCGCTTCGAGATAGCGCGCGACCGCGTCCAGCCCCAGCAGCGGGCGGCTGATGAAGTAGCCCTGCGCGACATCGCAGCCGTGCAGGCGCAGGAACTCGAGCTGGGCGCGGGTCTCGATGCCCTCCGCCACCACCTCCATCCCGAGGGAGTGGGCGAGGTTGACGATGGTGCGCGCGATCGCGGCGTCCTCCGGGTCGGTGCCGATGTCGCGCACGAAGGACTGGTCGATCTTCAGCCGGTCCACGGGGAAGCGTTTCAGGTGCGCGAGCGACGCGTAGCCGGTACCGAAGTCGTCGAGCGCGATGGTGACGCCCATGGCGTGCAGGGCCCGTAGCGTCTCGGCGATCCTGTCGCTCGAGCGGTCCAGGAGCACGTTCTCGGTCACCTCGATCTCGAGGCGGGCGGAGGGCAGGCCGTAGCGCCGGAGCAGGCGCTCGACCTCCGCGGCGAAGCCGTCGTGCTTGAGCTGCGCCGCAGCCACGTTCACGGCGATCTGCCCCGGATCGAGGCCCCGATCGAGCAACGCGCGGGCGCTGCCGAGCGCCTGCGAGAGGACGGCCGTCCCGAGGGCGACGATGAGGCCGGTCTCCTCCGCGACGTGGACGAACTCGGCCGGCGAGACGGTCTCGCCCGCGCGACGCCAGCGCACCAGGGCCTCGAAGCCGGTATGGGAGCCGTCCCGGGTCCGCGCCTGCGGCTGCAGCGCGATCTGGAGCTCCTCCGCGGCGATGGCCTCGCGCAGGGCGGCGGCGATCTCCTGGCGGCGCTCGAGCCGGTTGCGCAGCGCCGGGTCGAAGAAGCACCAGGTGTCGCGCCCGCGCGCCTTCGCCTGATAGAGGGCGATGTCGGCGTTCTTGAACAGGTCGGCCGGGGTCTCGCCGTCGGCGGGAAACAGGGTGACGCCGATGGAGCCGCTCGGGCGGAACTCGCGCCCGGCGATCACGATCTCGCGGCGCAGGCTCTCGTGGATCTTGACCACGGCGGCGTGCGCGTCTCCCGCATCGGCGAGCCCGGGGAGAACGAGGGCGAACTCGTCCCCGCCGAGCCGCGCGACGACGTCGCTCTGCCGAACCGCGCTGGAGAGCCGGCGCGCGACCTCGCGCAGGAGCGCGTCCCCGGCGTCGTGGCCGAGCGTGTCGTTGATGTCCTTGAAGTGATCGAGATCGAGCAGCACGACCGCGCCGATGCCGTCCGCGGCGCGTCGTCCGTCCAGGAGCTCGCGCAGGCGCTGATTGACGACGGCGCGATTGGCGAGCCCCGTCAGCGTGTCCTGCTCGGCATGGCGCTTGATCGCGGCCTCGGCCTGCTTGAGGCTGGTGATGTCCGTGCGCACGCCCACCGTATGGCCGGAGGCGGAGCGCCGCTCGCGCACCTGCAGCCAGCGCCCGTCGCCGAGCGGCTGGACGATGCGTTCGGTCGGGCGCTCGCGGTGGACCTCGAGCCGCTTGGCGAGCCAGGCCGCGCGCGATTCGGGCGTCTCGCCGGCGTCCACGTATTGGCCGTTCTCGACGCCGTAGCGCAGGATGTCCTCGAAGCGCGCGCCGACGACGATCGCGGGTGCGGAGATCGCGTAGAAGTCCTTGTAGGCCTGGTTGCAGAGCACCAATCGCTCGTCGCTGTCGTAGGCGGCGACGGCGTCGGGGATGGTGTCGAGCACGTCCCGCAGGAGGCCCTCGGCGGCGGCGCGCTTGGACATCTCGGCTTCCGCCGCGGCCTCGGCGCGCTTGCGTTCGGTGATGTCGTAGCGGATCGAGACGAAGCTCTCGATGCGCCCGGCGCTGTCGCGCATCGGCACGATGGTGGTGTCGACCCAGTAGAGCCGCCCGTCCTTGGCCCTGTTGCAGATCTCGCCGCGCCAGGAGCGACCGCGCGCGATCGTCTCCCACATCTCGACGAAGAAGTCGCTCGGGTGCGATCCGGAATTGACGATCCTGTGCGTCTTGCCGACGAGCTCGTCGCGGTCGTATCCGCTGATGGCGCAGAACAGGTCGTTCACGTAGGTGATGCGGCCGCACCGGTCGGTGACGGCGACGATCGAATGCTGGTCGAGCGCCGCCTTGTAGGCGCCGAGCTCGGAGAGCGCGCGCTTGGTCTCCTCGTGCGCCTCGGTGAGGCGCTCGCGATGCAGGCGCTCGCCGGTGACGTCCGTGAAGCTCGAGATCACCGTCCGGCCGAGCGTCGCATGGGCGTCGAGCACGCGCGCGTTGACCTTGAGCCAGCGCAGCTCGCCGTCGGGACGGTGGACGCCCAGGATCGAATCGCGCACGCTTCCGCCCGTCCGCAGCGCGATCATCGACGGATGCTCGTCGCCGGGCAGCTCCGCGCCGTCCTCCCGGACCGCCCGCCAGCGCGGATCGATGGACTTGCGGCCGAGCATCTGGTCGCGCGAGAGGCCGAGCAGCGTCTCCGCCTCGCGATTGCAGTCGATCACGGCGCCGGACGCGTCCTGCATGACGATGCCGGCCGCGACGTTCTCGAGCACGGTCTCCAGCCGGCGGCGGCCGGTCAGCTGCTCGGTGACGTCGGTCTCGATGGCGACGAAGCCCTCGATCCCGCCGTCGTCGCCGGGGATCGGCTGGATGTCCATGTCCACCCAGTAGGTCCGGCCGGATTTCGAGCGGCTGACGAGCTGCGTGCGCACGCCTTCGCCGCGATCGAGCGCGCGCCCGATGGCGGCGGCGGCCTCGGGGTCGGTCTCCTCGCAGTGGAGGACGCTGCCGGGGCTGCGGCCCGCGACCTCGTCCAGCGTGTAGCCCGTCAGCTCCTCGAAAGCGGGATTGACCCATTCGATGGTGCGGTCCGCGCCGCACAGGATCACCGCGTTCTTGGTGAGGCGCGCGATGAGCGTCAGCCGCTTGAGGCGTTCGCGCGCGACCTCGCGCTCGCTCACCTCGCGTGCCGTGCCGCGATAGCCGAGGAAGCGGCCGCCCTCGTCGAAGACCGGGTCGCCGTTCACCTCCGTATAGCCGATGAGGTCGTCGAGCCGGCGGCGGCGGTAGACGAACTCGCGAACGGGGCGATGCGCGTCCAGATCCGCCTTGTGCGCCGCCCAGAACGGATCGGACAGATCCTCGTCCGCCAGCTCCCACCGCGTCTTCCCGACGACGGACGCGATGTCGAGGCCCGACTTCCCATTGTCGTCGCGCATCATCGTGAAGCGGTGCTCGGCGTCCGTCTCCCAGAGCCAGTCCGAGGTGGTGGCGAGGAAGTCGCGCAGGCGCTTCTCGCTCTCCCGCAGCGCCGCCTCGGCCTCGACGCGCTCGGTGTGGTCGAGCGCGATGCCGACGAGACCCGCGACGGCGCCATCGACGACGATCGGCGCCATCGTCGTCTCGGAGAACACCTCGCGGCCGGCTTCCTGCCGCTTCAGCATGGTGAAGCGGACGATCTCGCCCGACAGCGTCTGCTCCTGGTGGCGGCGCCATTCGCGGGTCATCTCGTCGTCGAGCGCGGTCTCCAGCGGATTGCGGCCGACCAGATCCCCGAAGGCGGCGCGATCGAGACGGTTCTGGAGCTCGTAGCGACCCTCGCGGTCCATGGTCCAGAACGGATGCGGCAGGCAGTCGAGCGCCGCCGTGATCCGCTCCCGCCAGGCCTCGAAGCGCTGGCGCTCGCTCTCCGTCGTCCGCGCGGCGCCGACGAGCGCGGCGATACCTTCGGCGATCTCCTGGAGCCGGGTCCGCTGCTCGGCGGACGGCGTGGACGCGCCGTGCAGGACGAGACGGATCGCCTCGCCGTCGTCGCCGGCGCGCAGCGTGACGGTCTTCGCGCCGGCTTCCGTCTCGCCGTAGCGAGCGAGCTGCGCCGGCGGGCCGACGGCCGCGAGAACCGTCGCGCCGGTCGCCTCCGCGACGCTGCACGCGCGGCGCAGCATCCGGTCGAGCGGCGGCTCGGCGGGCTCGTCTCGGCTCGGATCGCGCGGCTCCTGCACGGCTTCGCCTTTGAAGTGGTCGTCAGGGCGACACTGATCGCCAACCCGTAAAGGAACGGTTCTCACACGCTAGGCCTGTGATTGCGCAGGGGTGTGATTTCCTTAACGGCGGGGTAACCCCGCGCTTCGTGCATCGCGCACGGGCGTGTGAAGGCGCGCCTCATACGATCCCTGCGAGCTCTGCCGCCCGGATGGCCGCGCAGGGCGCAAGGCTGCGCTGTTGACATGAGCGCGACACCGAGTCGGAATGGTCGTGTTTTCCATCCGGAAGACGTGATTTTTCGCAAGACCAAGCTGAAATTCACGGCTCGCAATGGACGTCTCGGTGCAGGATCTGTTGGACGCGATCGCCGAGCCGGCCGCGCTCGTGGACGGGGCCGGCGCGTTCCTCGCCGGGAACGCCGCCTACGCGATCGCGGCGCGCCCGCCGGCTCTGTGCGCGTCCGGCGCCGCGACCCTCGCCTACGGTCCGGAGGCGGACGACGCGCGCACGCGCGCCATCGCGGCGCTCGCGGAAGCGGGGCACGCGGCCTGCGAGTACGTGCAGCCGGCCGATCCGCCGCGCCACGCGCGCATCGAGGTTTCGCGTCTCGCGAGCGGCGCGATCCTCGCCCGCTATCGGGAGACCACCACGGAGCGCCGCGCCGTCGCGGAGGCCGCCCGCCTCGCGGCGCGCCTCGAGGCGATCCGCGACGCGTCCTCCGACGCGATGATCAGCATCGACGCGGCCGGTCGGGTGCTCGACGCCAACGGGGCGGTCGAGACCCTGTTCGGCTACGGGCCCGACGAGCTCATCGGCGAGAACGTCGCCAAGCTGATGCCGGAGGCGGACGCGAGCCGCCACGACGGCTGGATCTCCGCTTTTCTCGTGACCGGCAGGGCGAAGATCATCGGGCGCGAGCGCATCGTGGAGGGGCGGCACAGGAGCGGCGCCGCCGTCCCCGTGCGCCTGACCGTGCGCGAGACCGTGGTCGCGGGGGAGCGCGTGTTCGTCGGCCTGCTGCGGGACGTGAGCGACGTTCGGCGCGCCCACGAGGCGCTCGATCGCAGCGAGACCAGCTTCGAGCTCGCCCTCGAGGCGGGCCGGCTGGGCTCGTTCGACATCGATCTCACGCGCGAGACGATTCGCGCGGACGCGCGCTTCCGCGCCGTGTTCGGGTTCGCGCCCGACGCCGCGATCCGCTGCGCGGACCTCGCCCAGCGGCTCGTGCCGGAGGACATGGCGCGCCTGCAGGCCCAGGTGCACGCGGCGGCGAACGGAGCCGACCTGGATTTCGAGGCGCGGGCGCGGCGCGTCGACGGCGCCGAGGTCTGGATCGCCATGCGCGGGCGGGTCGCCTGCCGGGACGCGGCCCTGCATCTCGTCGGCGTCGCCGGCGACATCACGGAGCGCAAGGAGGATCAGGCGCGACGCCTGCGCGCCGAGCGCGACCGCTACGTCATCGGCGAGATGCGCCACCGCATCAAGAACCTGTTCACCATGGTCAGCGCGATCCTCAACCTGTCCGTTCGCGGCCACCCCGAGGCGCTGCCGTTCAAGCGCGCCGTGGAGAGCCGCCTCGCCGCGCTCGAAGCGGCGCAGGCGCGCCTGGCGGAATCGGGCTGGCGCGCGACGACCTTCGGCGAGATCGTCGCATGCGAGCTGGAGCCCTTCCGCGACCGCATGGCGGATTTCGACATGAGGGGCGGCGAGATCGCGATCGACGGCCACGCGGCGCAGATCCTGGCCATGATCGTGCACGAGCTGGGGACCAACGCCGCGAAGCACGGCGCGTTGAGCCTCGCGTCCGGACGGATCGCCGTGGCCTGCACGTGCGAGCAGGACCGCCTGGTGTTCACCTGGCGCGAGACGGGGGGGCCGGCGGTCTCGCCGCCGACGCACGCCGGTTTCGGCTCGACCGTGATCGGGCGCATGGCGGAGCGCTTTCTCGACGCGGCGGTCGAGGCGCGCTTCGATCCCGCCGGGCTGTCCTATCGCCTCTCGATGCCGGCGGCGCGGGTCATGCCCAAAAGCACGTGAACTGCCGTGAAAATACAAAATCCTCGCGCAAGGACGTGAAACGCGGTATCACCATCGGCCACGCGGTTCACGGGGTCAGGACATGATCAGCAAGGGCATCGTCGACGCCATCGGCAACACGCCGCTCATCCGCTTGAAGGGGCCGTCGGACGCCACCGGGTGCGAGATCCTCGGCAAGGCCGAGTTCATGAATCCCGGCCAGTCGGTGAAGGATCGCGCGGCGCTCGCGATCGTTCGCGACGCGGAGGAGAAGGGCCTGCTGCGCCCCGGCGGCGTCATCGTCGAGGGGACGGCGGGCAACACCGGCATCGGTCTCGCGCTCGTCGGCAACGCGCTGGGCTACCGCACGGTGATCGTCATTCCCGAGACGCAGAGCCGGGAGAAGAAGGACATGCTTCGGCTCGCCGGCGCGGAGCTCGTCGAGGTGCCGGCGGTCCCCTACAAGAACCCGAACAATTACGTGAAGGTGTCCGGGCGCCTCGCCGAGCGGCTGGCGAAGGAGGAGCCGAACGGGGCGATCTGGGCGAACCAGTTCGACAACGTCGCCAACCGGCTGGGCCACTACCGTACCACCGGGCCGGAGATCTGGGAGCAGACCGGCGGGGAGGTCGACGCCTTCGTCTGCGCCGTCGGCACGGGCGGCACGCTCGCCGGCGTCGGCATGGCGCTCAAGGAGCGCGACCCCACCGTGATGATCGGCCTCGCCGATCCGATGGGCGCGGCGCTCTACTCCTACTACACGACGGGTGAGCTGAAGGCCTCGGGCTCGTCGATCACGGAGGGCATCGGCCAGGGCCGCATCACCGCCAACCTGGAGGGCGCGCCGGTGGACGTCGCCTTCCAGATCCCGGACGAGGAGGCGATCCCGATCGTGTTCGATCTGCTGGAGACGGAAGGGCTGGTTCTCGGCGGCTCCTCGGGAGTCAACGTCGCCGGCGCGATCCGCCTCGCCCGCCATCTCGGGCCCGGGCACACGATCGTGACGATCCTGTGCGACTACGGTACGCGCTATCAGTCCAAGCTGTTCGACCCGGCCTTCCTGCGCGAGAAGGGCCTGCCGGCGCCGGCCTGGCTTGAGCGTGACAGCGCGATCGACCCGGGACTCGTGCCCGTGGAGGGCTGACGGGCTCGGGACCGCCGGGCGGCTCATTCGATGTCGACCGTCGTGCCGTCGGCGTCGACAGGCACGCCGGAGGGCTGATCCGGACCGATCCCGACGCCGACGCCGAAGCCGCCGTTCGAGCCCCTCTCGCCGTTCCACGGCCGCGACCCGCGTCAGAGCGCGGGGCATCACAATTGCTCCTCTTCTCGTGCCGAGATGAGGACGGTGATCGCGCCATGAAAGACTCCGCGCCCCGGATGCGCTCCGGGGCGCTGCAAACAATCCGTGAGAGCGGATAAGGATCAGGCGGCCTTCACGCCGGAATGCGCGAATTCCCAGTACATGTCCCGCGCCTTGCGGGCGAACGGACCGGGCTGCAGCTCCCGGTCTTCGATCTTCACCACGGGCGTGATCTTCGAATAGTTGCCCGACATGAAGATCTCGTCGGCCGCGAGGAAGTCGTCGTAGGTCAGCGTCGTCTCCCGCACGGTCGCGCCGCTCTCGCGCAGGAGCGCGATGACGCGCTGGCGGGTGATCCCGTTGAGGAAGGTGCCGTTCGGGGCCGGGGTGAGCACCTCGCCGCCGCGGGCCATGAAGATGTTGGCGGTCGCGGTCTCGGCGACGTTGCCCAGCATGTCGAGGACGAGCGCGTTGTCGAAGCCTTGGTCCATCGCGTCCTTCAGGGCGCGGGCGTTGTTGGGGTAGAGGCAGCCCGCCTTGGCGTCCGTCGGCATCGTCTCGAGGGAAGGGCGGCGGAACTTGCTCTTGGTGATGCGCGCGCCCTTGCCCGGCGGCGGCAGCGGCGCCTCGAACAGGCACAGGCAGAAGCCGATGTCGTCCGGGTCGGGCAGGATGGTCGACGGGCCTTCGCCGACGCCCCAGTACATCGGCTTGACGTAGAGCGCGACGTCGCCGCCGAACTTCTTCGCGCCGTCCTGCGTGAGCCCGACGATCTCCTCGGCCGACATGGTGGGGTTCAGCCCCAGCGTCCGCGCGGAGCGGTTGACGCGCTGGGCGTGCAGGTCGATGTCCGGCGCCGTGCCCTCGAACACGCGCGCGCCGTCGAACACCATGGAGGCAAGCCAGGCGGCATGAGTGCGCGGACCCATGATGCCGGGATTGCCTTCGTGCCAGTCGCCCTCGAAATAGGTCCAGGTCCGCGAGAACTGCGCCACGGCCGCTTCCTCCTCACACGAATTGGTCAGTGCTTCTGCCCGATCGAAGCCCGCGCCGTTCCGCGCGTCAACTCGGAAAAGCGCGGGGCGGCGATGACAAAAGCCGATCGTTCGGATCAGCCGGGCTGATGGGTCACGGGATCCGGCAGTAGTGCCGCCGGCCGTCGTAGCCGAGGAAGGTGAAGCTGTGCGGGTCGAACGAGCGGTACTTGCGCGCGCAATAGGCGATCGCGTCGGCGTCGCCGTAGCGCACGCGCGGCGCGCGCCGCACCGGCGGCTGCGGCACGGTGAGCGCCTGGCCGAGGATCGCGCCGGTGGCGAGCCCGATGATGCCGGCGGCCACCGCCGCGCCGGGATCGTAGGGCCGGTAGAGGTCGCGCGGGTAGCGGTGCCGGTAGACCCGGCGAGGATGGTAGGCGTAGCCGTCGTAATGGCGGCGGCGGTCGTAGTAGACGGGCCCGCGATAGGCCTCGACGTGGAACGAGATGCCGGGATGGCCGCGATCGTAGCTCGGGCTCGCGTACCAGACGCCGCGGCCCTCGGCGGCGGCGGGGGAGGCGGCGCCGAGGGACGCCGCTGCGAGCGCCGCGGCGGCGAGGAGGGTGAGGAGGAGGTTTCGCATGGTCTGACGCCTCTTCGTTGCCCGCGCGATCGGGTCCCCCACCGCGATCCTCGTGACCGTTCTGTCGCCGGTCGCGCGTCGGAGATGCAGCATACCATCGATGGCGAAGCGGCCCAAGCGAGGCGGAGGACCCGCGCCCGCGGCGGGGGAGGGCGGCTCGCCCGGCGCTTCCCGTCCGCCGTCCGCCTCGCTATGGTCCGGCCCTCCGAACCCGAGGACGAACGCCCATGCCCCTCACCGTCGCGGTCCAGATGGACCCCATCGAGCACATCAAGATCTCCGGCGACACGACGTTCGCCCTGCTGCTCGAGGCGCAGCGGCGGGGGCATGCGCTCGTCTACTGGACGCCGGACAAGCTCTCGATGCGCGAGGGGCGGGTGGTCGCGGGGGTGCGGGACCTGACGGTGCAGGATGTCGAGGGCGCGCATTTCACGCTCGGCGAGGCGCGGCGCGTGGCGCTCGAGGACGCGGTCGACGTGGTGCTGATGCGCCAGGACCCGCCCTTCGACCTCGCCTACATCACGGCGTCCCACCTGCTCGAGCGCGTCCACCCGAAGGTGCTCGTCGTCAACGATCCGCACCACGTGAGGAACGCGCCGGAGAAGATCTTCGTCACCGAGTTCCCGCACCTGATGCCGCCGACCCTGATCTCCCGCGACAAGGCGGAGATCGAGGATTTCCGCCGCGAGCACGGCGCCGTGGTGATGAAGCCGCTCCACGGCCACGGCGGCGCGGCGGTGGTGCGGCTGATGCCGGACGACCCGAATTTCGGCTCGCTGTTCGACCTGTTCTCCGTGACCTTCCGCGAGCCCTGGGTGATCCAGAAGTTCCTGCCGCGCATCACCGAGGGCGACAAGCGCATCCTCCTCGTCGACGGCGAGGCGCGGGGCGCGGTCAACCGCGTGCCGGCGACGGGCGACATCCGCTCCAACATGGTCCGCGGCGGGGGCGCGGTGGCGACGTCGCTCAGCGACGAGGAGCGCGAGATCTGCGAGACGATCGGGCCACACCTGAAGCGGATGGGGCTGATCCTGGTCGGCATCGACGTGATCGACGGGCTCCTCACCGAGATCAACGTCACCTCGCCCACCGGCGTGCGCGCCGTGAAGAGCCTCGGCGGCCCGGACGTCGCGGTGGACGTGTGGGACGCGATCGAGGCGAAGCGGGGCTGACGCCCCGTCCTCAATTGTCCTGCGGCAGGATCGACAGCGGCGCGGCGCCGGGGGCGGCGTCTGTCTCGGCGCCCGCGGCGGCGGGCGGGGGCAGGAAGCCGAGGCGCTGCTGGAGGAGCGCGGCGCGGGCCTGGGTGAAGCGCGCCGCGCACAGGCCGTGCGCTTCCTCGCCGGCGAAGCGGGCGCAGGCGGTGACGCGCTCGGCCGAGAAGCCGGCCTGCTCGGCGAGCACGGCGCGCAGCGCGTCGCCGTCGGAGCGCTCCGTCATCATCCGGTAGGCGGCGCGCACGTCCTCGTCCGCCTCGGCGCGGTCGCGGGCGATGCGCTCGGGGTCGGTCGGCAGCGCCTCGGGCTCGGGTCCCCACATCCCGTTCGGGTCGACCCGGCAATCCGCGGCCTCGAAGGTGCAGAAGCCCTCGTGCGCGACGAGGGCGGCGTCGGAGAACAGGGTCAGCACCACCGGGCAGGCCGGGGCGGCGAGCCGGTAGCGGGCGTAGCGTCCGAGCGACGGTACGGGCTCCAGCCGTACGCCGCCGGCCGCCTCGTCCGCGATGGTGACGCGGCAGATCTCCTGCGCGTCCGTGACGCCGCGGCCCTCCAGCGTCAGCGTCGCGGCGAGGCCGCCATCGGCCCGGGAGAGGCGCAGCTCGCCCTCGCGCGCGTCGCGCCGCAGGGTGAGCTGCGTGACGTCGGCCTGCGGCGCGGGGGCTGTGGCGCCCGCGGGCGGCGAAGGCGCGGCCGGATCGATCGGCTGCGGCCCGGCGGGCGCTGTGGGCGCCGTCGGCGCGTCCGGCGCCTGCGGGGCCGGCAGCTCGGGGACGCTCAGGGGCGGCAGGTTGAACTGCGCGCCCGGCAGCTCGAGCGGCTGGCCCGAGGCGGAGCCGGCGGCGAACAGGGCCAAAAGCGCGACGAAAGGCGCGGAAGCGGGCATGCGAGGCAAGTACGGGACCCGTCGTCGACGATGGAGCCGCGACCCTACGCGCGCGCCGCGCGGGAGTCCATCGGAAGGAAGTCCGTCCCAGACCCTTCCGCCGAGCAGATCGCGCCCCGCTCGCCCTTGAACGGCCGCGTCCGGCGGCCCATGTCCCGCCTTGCGGCGTGATTTGGGCGAGCCTATATCAGCCGCGATCCGAACGGGGCTGGTTCGGGGCGCCGAGCGCGCCGCGCGGGCCGGCTCCAGCCGACAGTTTGCAGTGAAGTCAGCCATGGGCCGAGTCGCTACGGGGCTCGGCGGTCTGCTTGAAAGTGAGGGATCCCGCCATGGGTAAGGTCATCGGTATCGATCTGGGCACGACGAACTCCTGCGTCGCGGTGATGGAGGGGTCGAACCCCAAGGTCATCGAGAACGCCGAGGGCTCGCGCACGACGCCCTCGATCGTCGCCTTCACCGACGAGGGCGAGCGCCTCGTCGGCCAGCCGGCCAAGCGCCAGGCCGTCACCAATCCGGAGCGCACCTTCTTCGCGATCAAGCGCCTGATCGGGCGCACCTTCGAGGATCCGACGACGAAGAAGGACCAGGATCTCGTCCCCTACAAGATCGTCCGCGGCGGCAACGGCGACGCCTGGGTCGAGTCGGACGGCAAGCAGTATTCGCCCTCGCAGATCTCCGCCTTCACCCTTCAGAAGATGAAGGAGACGGCGGAAAGCTATCTCGGGCAGCCGGTCACCCAGGCGGTGATCACCGTTCCGGCCTACTTCAACGACGCCCAGCGTCAGGCCACCAAGGACGCCGGCAAGATCGCCGGCCTCGAGGTGCTGCGCATCATCAACGAGCCGACGGCGGCCGCGCTCGCCTACGGCCTCGACAAGAAGCAGACCGGCACGATCGCGGTCTACGATCTGGGCGGCGGCACCTTCGACATCTCGATCCTCGAGATCGGCGACGGCGTGTTCGAGGTGAAGTCGACCAACGGCGACACCTTCCTCGGCGGCGAGGACTTCGACATGCGCGTGGTCGAGTACCTCGCGGCGGAGTTCAAGAAGGAGCAGGGCATCGACCTGACCAAGGACAAGCTTGCGCTCCAGCGCCTCAAGGAGGCCGCCGAGAAGGCGAAGATCGAGCTCTCGTCCACGACGCAGACCGAGATCAACCTGCCCTACATCACCGCCGACCAGACCGGGCCGAAGCACCTCGCGCTCAAGCTCTCGCGCGCCAAGTTCGAGAGCCTGGTCGACGACCTGATCCAGCGCACCGTCGAGCCCTGCCGCAAGGCGCTCAAGGACGCGGGCCTCTCGGCCGGCGAGATCGACGAGGTGGTGCTCGTCGGCGGCATGACCCGCATGCCGAAGGTGCAGGAGACGGTGAAGGGCTTCTTCGGCAAGGAGCCGCACAAGGGCGTCAACCCGGACGAGGTCGTCGCCATCGGCGCCGCGGTCCAGGCCGGCGTGCTCCAGGGCGACGTCAAGGACGTGCTGCTGCTGGACGTCACCCCGCTCTCGCTCGGCATCGAGACGCTGGGCGGCGTGTTCACCCGCCTGATCGACCGCAACACCACGATCCCGACCAAGAAGTCCCAGGTCTTCTCCACGGCGGAGGACAACCAGAACGCCGTGACGATCCGGGTCTTCCAGGGCGAGCGCGAGATGGCGGCGGACAACAAGCTGCTCGGCCAGTTCGATCTCGTCGGCATCCCGCCGGCCCCGCGCGGCGTGCCGCAGATCGAGGTCGCCTTCGACATCGACGCCAACGGCATCGTCAACGTCCAGGCCAAGGACAAGGCGACCGGCAAGGAGCAGGCGATCCGGATCCAGGCCTCCGGCGGCCTCACCGACGCCGACATCGAGAAGATGGTCAAGGACGCCGAGGCCCATGCGGCCGAGGACAAGAAGCGCCGCGAGCTGGTCGAGGCGAGGAACCAGGGCGAGGCCCTGGTCCACTCCACCGAGAAGTCGCTGAAGGATTACGGCGACAAGGTCTCGGAGGACGACCGCCAGGGCATCCAGACCGCGATCGACGCGCTGCGCGAGGCGCTCGGCGGCGAGGAGCTCGAGACCATCAAGTCGCGCACCAACGACCTGATGCAGGCCTCCATGAAGCTCGGCGAGGCCATGTACAAGGCTCAAGCAGAGCAGGGCGAGGCCGGCGCCGAGGGTGGTGAAGGCGGCGAGCAGAAGAGCGACGAGGACGTCATCGACGCCGACTTCCAGGAGGTCGACGACGAGGACAAGAAGAAGCGCGCGTGATCCGCGCGCGCGCATGAACGGCGCCGCGTCCGATCGAGCCTTCCGGCTCGGCGGGCGCGGCGTCCGCGTGTCCCCCCGCGGGACGCGTTCCGACCCCGAGCGCGGCCCGGGTCCCAGCCCCGCGCCGCTCGCCGCCACACCCCGCGAGGTCCACCCGCGAGGCGGCGATCTGACCGAAGGCACCGGCCCCGATGTCGAAGCGCGACTATTACGAGATCCTCGGCGTCGAGAAGACGGCTGACGAGAAGGTTCTGAAGAGCGCCTTCCGCAAGCTCGCGATGCAATGGCACCCGGACCGGAACCCGGGCAACGCCGAGGCCGAGCTGAAGTTCAAGGAATTGAACGAGGCCTACCAGGTCCTTTCCGATCCGCAGAAGCGCGCGGCCTACGATCGCTTCGGCCACGGCGCGTTCCAGGGCGGCGGGGGGCCGGGCGGCGGCCCGGGCTTCGGCCCGGACTTCTCCGACTTCATGTCGGACATCTTCGAGAACTTCTTCGGCGAGGGCGGTCCCCGGCGCGGCGGGCGCGGCGGCGGCACGGGCCGCGAGCGCGGGGCGGACCTGCGCTACAATCTCGAGATCACGCTCGAGGACGCCTTCAAGGGCAAGACCGAGGATCTCAAGATCCCCACCGCCATCGCCTGCGAGGCCTGCGGCGGCTCGGGCGCGAAGCCGGGCTCGAAGCCCAAGACCTGCGGCACCTGCAACGGCTACGGCCGCGTGCGGGCGACGCAGGGCTTCTTCACCATCGAGCGCACCTGCCCGACCTGCCTCGGCCGCGGCGAGGTGATCGACGATCCCTGCGAGATCTGCCAGGGCGCCGGGCGCGTCACCCGCGAGCGGACGCTCTCGGTCAACATCCCGGCCGGCGTCGAGGAAGGCACCCGCATCCGCCTCGCCGGAGAGGGCGAGGCCGGCCTGCGCGGCGGGCCCGCCGGGGACCTCTACATCTTCCTGTCGATCGCGCCGCATTCCTTCTTCCAGCGCGACGGAGCGGATCTTTTCGCGCGCGTACCCATTCCCATGGCGACCGCGGCGCTCGGCGGCGAGGTGACCGTGCCCGTCATCGACGGCTCCGACGCGCGGGTGAAGATCCCGGAGGGGACGCAGACGGGCAAGCAGTTCCGTCTGCGCGGAAAGGGCATGCCGGTTCTGCGTTCGCGCGACTTCGGCGACCTCTACATCCAGGTCGTCATCGAAACGCCGCAGAACTTGACGAAAAGGCAGAGGGAGCTCTTGCGCGAATTCGAGTCGGAGTGCTCGCGCGACACTCATCCGGAGAGCCACGGCTTCCTCAACCGCGTACGCGAGTTCTTCGACGGTCTCGGCGGTTCGGGCCGGGCTTGACGCGACAAGGCGTCGTTGATCTAAACGGGCGCCCGGTGAGCCGGGCCGTTGCAGAAGGGATTCGCGCGTGCTGCCTCAGTCTCATCGGCAACCGCAGAAGAAGGCTCCGATCAAGCTCGACGACGAGGCGCGCTTCCTGCGCTCCTGGATCGAGCGGCCGCTCGTCACCGGCGCGGTGACGCCGTCGGGCAAGCTTCTGGCGAAGACGATGGCGGCCTACGTCGATCCGCGGATGTCGGGCCCCGTCGTCGAGCTCGGCCCCGGGACCGGCCCCGTCACGGACGCGCTCCTCGCCCGCGGCGTCGAGCAGGAGCGGCTCGTCCTCGTCGAGTTCAACCCGGATTTCTGCCGGTTGCTGAAGGCCCGCTTTCCGCGCGCCACCATCGTCCAGGGCGACGCCTACGACATCCGCACCACGCTCGGCGAGCTGATCGAGACGCCGTGCGCGGCGACGATCTCCTCGTTGCCCCTGTTCACCAAGCCCGTCGAGCAGCGCCTCGCCCTCCTGCGCGCCGCCCACGACCTCTCGCGTCCCGGCGCGCCCTTCGTGCAGTTCACCTACGCGGTGGTGCCGCCGATCCCCAAGCAGCCGAGCGAGTACACCGCGACGCCCTCCCAGCGCATCTGGCTGAACCTGCCGCCCGCAAGGGTGTGGGTGTATCGCCGGCCGGGGGCCTGATCCGCCGTCGAGCGACGGAGGCGGCCGCCCTCTTCCCGCAGGGGAGGTTTGCCGCGGCGTCGCCGCGGACCGGAGGGGAGGGCGCCCGCGCCCACCACCCGGCTATCCCTCCACCGTCTCCACCTTCGTGGGCCTGCGCGGCCTCAGGCTCGCCCACAGCGCCCAGGCCAGCAGCAGCCCCGCCGCGGCGAAGAGGCCCGCCGCGATGGGCGTCTCGACGAGCGCCGTGACGTCGCCGCGGGAGAGGAGGAGGGCGCGGCGCAGGTTCTCCTCGAAGGTGGGGCCGAGGATGAAGCCGATGAGCAGCGGCGCGGGCTCGAAGCCGAGCAGGCGCAGGCCGTAGCCGACGACGCCGAAGACGAGGGCGAGGCCGACGTCGAAGACGTTGTTCGAGATGGCGTAGACGCCCACGCAGATCAGCACGACGATGGCCGGGTAGAGCAGCTGGTAGGGGATGCGCAGGAGCCGCACCCAGATGCCGATCAGCGGGATGTTGAGGATCAGAAGCAGGACGTTGCCGATCCAGAAGCTCGCGACGAGGCCCCAGAACATGTCCGGATGCGTCGTCATCAGCTGCGGGCCGGGCTGGATGCCGTGGATCATCAGGGCGCCGAGCATGAGCGCCATGGTGGCGGAGCCCGGGATGCCCATGGTCAGCGTCGGGATGAACGCGGTCTGGGCGGCGGCGTTGTTGGCGCTCTCGGGCGCCATGATCCCCTCGATGGCGCCCTTGCCGAAGCGCGCGGGATCGCGGCCGACGCGCTTCTCCACCGCATAGGCGATGAAGGCGGCGATGGTCTGGCCGGTGCCGGGCAGCGTGCCGAAGATCGAGCCGATCGTGGTGCCCCGTGCCGTCGGGGCGAGCGAGGCGCGCGCCTCCGGGCGCGTCGGCAGCATGGAGCGGAAGGGGATCTTCTTCGCCGTCATCGAGCCGGTCGAGGCGCGGATCGAGGCGATCACTTCCGAGAGGCCGAACAGGCCCATGGCCAGCGCGATCAGGCTGATGCCGTCGCGCAGGTCCGGGATGCCGAGCGTGTAGCGCGCGTAGCCCGAATTGATGTCGGTGCCGACGAAGCCGAGCAGCAGCCCGAGCACCACCATGGCGATGCCCTTGACCGGCGAGCCCTGGCCGACGGCGGAGGCGGCGATGAGGCCGAGCGTCATCACCGCCACGTATTCCGCCGGGCCGAAGGCGAGGGCGAAGGCGGCGAGCGCGGGCGCGAAGAAGGTGAGGACCACGATGCCGATCGTGCCCCCGACGAAGGAGGCCATCGTCGTCATGAACAGGGCGACGCCGGCGCGGCCCTGCTTCGCCAGCGGATGACCGTCGAGGCAGGTGACGGCGGCGGACGGCGTGCCGGGGAGGTTGAGCAGGATCGAGGCGATGGAGCCGCCGTATTCCGCGCCGTAATAGACGCCGGCCAGCATCACGAGCGCCGTCGTCGGCTCGAGGTAGAAGGTGACGGGCAACAGCATCGAGACGGCGGCCAGCGCGCCGATGCCGGGCAGGACGCCGATGAAGGTGCCGAGGAAGACGCCGACGAAGCAGTAGAACAGGTTCGTGGGCGTCAGCGCCGTGGCGAATCCGAGCGCGAGGTTGGCGAGGAGATCCATCTCAGAACGGGCTCCGCCAGAGCATGATGGGGAGCCTCAGCGCCTCGACGAAGACGAGCCAGGCCATGGCGGCGAGGAAGGCCGCGAGGAGGAGGGCGGGCAGGGGTCGCGAGCGCCCGTCGCCGAGCGCGCTCGTCAGCACCGCGGCGGCGACGGCCGGGAGCAGGCCGAAGCGCGCCATCACCAGCCCGAACACGCCCATGGCGCCGATCACGGCGAGGAACGGCCGCCACTCGATCGGCGGCAGCGGCCCGCCCGCGCGGCGCAGGGCGGGAACGGCGATGAGCAGGCCGAGCGCGATGGCGACGAGCGAGACGGCGAGGGGCAGGTAGCCTGGCCCCATCCGCCGCGCGTCGCCGAGCGGCAGGTCGAGCGCGCCCGCCGCGAAGGCGAGTCCCACGGCCACGAAGACGAGGCCCCCGATCACGTCTCGCCAGTCCGCCCGGGGGGCCACGTCCGTCCTCCAGCTGGTTCGGCGCCACACGCCCCGTGCGCGCCTCGCCTGCCGCTTACTTAACGTCAGCGACCTTCGATACCCCACAGCGAGCGCAGCGCGATCGCATCCCCGATGCGCAGGCCCGCGCAGGTGAGCGCCTGGGCCTGCGCAGCCACGACGGCGCCGTTGTCCGGCGCGGTCTCGCCGTTCGGTAGGACGAAATTGTTCTCGAAGCCGCAGCGGACGTGCCCGCCCAGCAGGCCCGCCAGCACGCCGCAGCCGGACTCGCGCGGGCCGAAGGCGCAGACCATGAAGTCGCGGAAGAGGTCGCTGCAGCTCTCGATCATCGGCACGAGCTCGGCCGGCTTGGCGATGGTCGGAGGCGTGGTGTAGCGCCCGCCGACGAAGAGGACCGAGGTGGTGCGCCCGTCGATGACCCGCGCCTGCACCCAGCGCGCCAGCCGGTCCGCGTCGCCGCGGTCGAACGCGATGATCTGCGGGGCGATGCGCTCGGCCTCGCAGAAGGCGAGGAGGTCGGAGAGGCGCTTCGCGTCGCTCTCCTGGGGCGCGATCTCCCGCAGCGCGACCGAGACGGCCTCGGGCTTGACCGCCTTGACGACGGCGACCTGCTCCTCGGGCGCGTACATGCCGATCGATTCGGTGGTGATCTGGATCACCATGCGCGGGCCGACGGCGTCGCGCACGGCGGCGATCGCGTCGCGGTAGAGGCCGGGATCGAGGCTGTGGCGCCCCTGCGCATCGCGCACGTGGAGATGGATCATGGCCGCGCCGGCGGCCTGGGCGGCCCGGGCCGCGGCCGCGCTCTCCTCGATCGTGATCGGCAGAGCCGGATGATCGGCCTTCGAGCGGCGTCCGCCGTTCGGCGCGACCGCGATGAAGGTCGGGGGATACAGATCCGTCATGGCTCGCTCGCTCGCTGCGCTTCCCATTCCGTATTTTCCCCTATCATGCGCCAAGCCGCGCTTCGGAGAAAGGCCGGAAAGCGCTCAATCGTACAGATGCCGACGCGCGGAACGCGCGTGCGCCTCATCTCGCCCCGCGAACGCGCGCGGTTTCGGGATGCAGCAGACGCAGTGCCGCGCAGTAGGAGCCGGGCAGTCCCGCCGCCTCGGCCGCGGCGACGACCGATTCGAGATAGCCGGGCTGGGGCGTGCCGCCTTCGCTCGGGCGCCCGACATAGACGATCGCCCGCCGCGAGCCCTTGTCGGTCACCACCGGCTGGACGACCTTCGTGTAGAGGCCGGTGTGGAGGCTCTCGTAGCGGTCGAGGGCCGGCACGTCGCGCAAGGCGAGCTCCCAGAGCACGCCCCAGACGGCGCCGTGCGGCGCGCGGGCGACCGAGGCCCAGCCCTCGCGCATGATCACCACGCGGTGGCGCATGAGCCGCGCGAGGCCGACCGGCGTCGAGGCCGGGCAGCGCGCGGCCATCTGCGCGCGGTCCATGTTGGAGCCGTAGGCGAAATAGAGCGGCATCGGGCGCGATCAGGCGAACTCGAGGATCACCGCGTCGACGGCGAGGCTGTCGCCCTCCTTGGCGTGGATCGCCTTGACCGTGCCGTCGCGCTCGGCGCGCAGCACGTTCTCCATCTTCATGGCCTCCACCACGGCGAGGGGCTCGCCCGCCTTCACCTCCTGGCCGACGCCCGCCATCAGGGCCTTGACGAGGCCGGGCATCGGGCAGAGCAGCTGCTTCGAGGTGTCCGCCTCCTTCTTCTCGGGCATCAGCTCGACGAAGCGCGCCTCGGCGGCGGTGAAGACCTTGGCCTCGGCGGAGGCGCCCTGGTGCTGGAGGAAATGGCCGTTGAGGATCGGGCGCACCTGCACCGCGATCGCCACCCCGCCGACGAGGCCCGACCAGACGGGCTCGCCCGGCCGCCAGGCCGAGATCACGGGATAGGTCGAGCCGTCGGCGAAGCCGACCATCACCGTCTCGCCCTCCTCCTCGAGGGTCACGTCGAAGCGCTCCTTGCCGAGCATCACGACCCGCGAGCGCGCGACGTGGAGCTGGCGCCCGTGCATCTGGCCGGTGATGGTGCGCTTGCGCCTGGCCTCCAGGAAATCGATCCAGGCCGCGACGGCGGCCATGCGCGTCGCGACGACGCCGTCGGGCGCCGGAGCCTTGAAGCCCTCGGGGAATGCCTCGGCGATGAAGGCCGTCGACAGCGCCCCCTCGCGCCAGCGCGGATTCTGCATGATGGCGGTGAGGAAGGGGATGTTGTGGCGGATGCCGTCGATGGCGAAGGCGTCGAGCGCGCGGGCCTGGGCGTCGATCGCGGCCTCGCGGGTGGGGGCGTGGGTGACGAGCTTGGCGATCATCGGATCGTAGAAGATCGAGATCTCGCCGCCTTCCTCGAAGCCGGTGTCGTTGCGCACGCTCACCCCGTCCACCGTGCCTTCCGCCGGCGGCTGGTAGATGGTGAGGCGCCCCGTCGAGGGCAGGAAGTTGCGCGTCGGGTCCTCGGCGTAGATGCGGCTTTCGATCGACCAGCCGTTCAGCTGGACGTCGTCCTGGGCGTAGCGCAGCGTCTCGCCCGCCGCGACGCGGATCATCTCCTCGACGAGGTCGATGCCGGTGATCATCTCGGTGACCGGATGCTCGACCTGGAGGCGGGTGTTCATCTCCAGGAAGTAGAAGGACTTGTCCTGCCCCGCCACGAACTCGACCGTCCCGGCCGAATCGTAGCCCACCGCCTTGGCGAGCGCGACGGCCTGCTCGCCCATCTCGCGGCGCGTCTGCGGGTCGAGGAGCGGGGAGGGCGCCTCCTCGACGACCTTCTGGTTGCGGCGCTGGATCGAGCATTCGCGCTCGGAGACCCAGATGCAGTTGCCGTGCTTGTCGCCCAGCACCTGGATCTCGATGTGGCGCGGCTGGGTGATGAACTTCTCGACGAAGACGCGGTCGTCGCCGAAGGAGGACGCCGCCTCCGAGCGGGCGCGGGCGAAGCCTTCCGCCACCTCGTCCCGCGAATGGGCGATGCGCATGCCCTTGCCGCCGCCGCCGGCCGAGGCCTTCAGCATCACGGGAAAGCCGATCTCCTCGGCGATGGCGACCGCATGCTCCGGGCTCTCGATCACCCCGAGGAAGCCCGGCACGGTGGAGACCTTCGCCTCGGCCGCGGCCTTCTTCGATTCGATCTTGTCGCCCATGGCGGCGATGGCGCGGGGATTGGGGCCGATGAAGACGATGCCCGCGGCGGCGAGCGCCTGCGGGAAGGCCTCGCGCTCGGAGAGGAAGCCGTAGCCCGGGTGCACCGCCTGCGCGCCCGTGCGCTTGCAGGCCTCCACGATCTTGTCGATGACGAGATAGCTCTCGGAGGCCGCGGCCGGGCCGATGTGCACGGCCTCGTCGGCCATGTCGACGTGGACGGCGTCGCGATCGGCGTCGGAATACACGGCGACGGTCCGGATGCCCATGCGGCGGGCGGTCTTGATGACCCGGCAGGCGATTTCGCCGCGGTTGGCGATCAGGATCTTGTCGAACATGGACGGGCGGGCCTCGGGCGTTACTGGCGATGAGACGCCTCAGCTTGTAGCCACCCGAAACCCGGTCCGTCCACGCCTCTTTCGATCTAGAGCCGCTCGGCGCGCGTCACGCGGCGCGCGCCCCGGACTTTCCCTCGGGGCGCGCGGCGACCTCCTCGCCGCCTTCGGCCTCCAGAACGTCGCGCAGGCGCATCACCCCGCGACGCATGACGAAGACGAGAAGCGTCTCGTCGACGCGCTTGGCCTCGCGCACCATCTGGGCGATCGCGCGCCGGGCGTTCTCGGAGGGGCCGCCGCACGCATTGGCGGCGGTGACGAGCCAGCGCGCGGTCTTGCCGTCGACGTAGCCCGTGGGGCGCGCGCCCCAGACCGCGAAGTCGACGAGAAGCGCCGTGAACAGGTCGCTCCAGGCGGCCTCGACGGCCTCGTCGGCGCGCTTCACCGCGCGGTCGAGCGCGATCAGCACGTCGGCCTCCTCGCGGGCGGAGATGCCGATCTCGAGGACGAGATCCGAGAGCCGCTTGACGTCTGCGGCGGTCATCGCGCCCGCTTCGCAGATCTCGTCGGCAAATCGACGCAAATCGTCGTGAATCATGTTTGACGCCTCCCCGGTCTTGTTCTCGGGACCGGTGTGTTGTTCCATGCGAGAACTGTGCGCCAGGTGACTTGGCGAGGCGTTAATCCGAAACCGTCAACGCGCGTTCAGGTTAAGCGTGTCTCGCCCGGCATGGTTTTCGGCGCGTTGACGAGACGCAGCGAAGGCCTGGCGTCTACCTTTGCGTCGACGCAAGGACCCGCTTTCCGTGCTCGCTTTCTGCTTTCGCTCTCGCATATTCTGAGGCAAGCGAGGGCGCAGGACGCGCCCACCCCTACGGAGATGCGCCATGACGAGCAGCGGTCTTCACCATGTCACCGCGATTTCCGGCGAGGCCCGCCGCAATCGCGACTTCTACGCCCGCATCCTCGGGCTCCGTCTCGTGAAGAAGACGGTCAATTTCGACGATCCCGGCACCTACCACCTCTATTTCGGGGACGAGGCCGGCGCGCCCGGCACGATCCTCACCTTCTTCCCCTGGGCGAATGCCGCGCGGGGCCGGGAGGGTGCGGGCGAGACGCGGGAGACCGCGTTGCGCGTCCCGCGGGAGGCGATCGGCTTCTGGGTCGCGCGCTTCGTCGAGCTCTCGGTCGATCACGACACGCCCACGACGCGCTTCGGCCGCCCCGTCCTGACCTTCCGCGACCCCGACGGCATGCGTCTCGCGCTCGTCGGCGTCGAGGGGGTCGAGGCCGAGCCGGCCTGGACCACGGAGGACATCGACGCCGCCCACGCCATCCGCGGCTTCGACGGCGTGACGCTGGAGGTGCCGGCGCTCGAGGGCACGGCGCGGGTGCTCACCGAGGTGTTCGGCTTCCGGGAGAGCGCGCGCGAGGGGAACCGGGTGCGCTACGAGGGCGCCGCGCCGCTCGGGGCCGCGGTCGAGCTGGTCGAGAGCGCGGCCGGGCGTCCGCGGCTCGGGGCGGGCTCGGTCCATCACGTCGCCTTCCGCGCCGCCGACGACGCGGCGCAGGCGGCGATGGCGGACGCGCTCGCCGGCATGGGCCTGCCGACGACCGAGCAGAAGGACCGCAACTACTTCCGATCGGTCTATTTCCGCGAGCCCGGCGGCGTGCTGTTCGAGATCGCCACCGACGATCCGGGCTTCGCCGCGGACGAGCCGGCGGAGAGCCTCGGCGCCGCCCTGAAGCTGCCGCCCGTCCTCGAGCCGCAGCGCGCGCGGATCGAGGCCGTGCTGCCGCCCCTGTGAGGAGACGAACGATGGCCGACCTCTCCTTCGTCCACGCGCACGCGCCGGGCGATGCGGCGCGCGCGCCCCTTCTGCTCCTGCACGGGACCGGCGGAAACGAGCACGACCTCGTGCCTCTCGTCGCCGAGATCGCGCCGGGGCGGGCCTACGTCTCGCCGCGCGGCAAGGTGCTGGAGAACGGCATGCCGCGCTTCTTCCGCCGCTTCGCGGAAGGCGTCTTCGACGAGGCGGACGTACGCGCCCGGGCGGGCGAGCTCGCCGGCTTCGTGGCCGAGGCGCGCGACGCCTACGGGCTCGCGGCGCCGGTGGCGGTGGGGTTCTCGAACGGCGCCAACATCGCGGCGGCCTTGCTCTACCTCCACCCGGAGGTCCTTGCCGGCGCGGTGCTCTGGCGCGCGATGACCCCGCTCTCGACGCCGCCGGAGGGGCGCCTCGACGGCAAGCGGGTCCTGATCGCGAGCGGGCGCATGGACCCGATCGTGCCCGCCGCCGACGCGGCGAACCTCGCCGCGGCCCTGTCGGGAGCGGGGGCGGAGGTGGCGCACGAGGCGCTGCCGACGGGCCACGGGCTGACCCGCGCGGACCTGGATCTCGCGCGAGCGTTCCTGGGGTAGTCTCGCGAAAGGACCCGGCGCGCCGTTGCCGACGCGCCGGGTCACGTCTGTCGGCGCGTCAGCCGATCAGCCCGCCGTCCTCGCGCTTGATCGCGATGACGCTGGAGCGGGGCAGCTTGCCCTCGCCGTCCGGGAAGGGCGCGCCCGGGTGCTGGATGCCGACGAACATCGTGCGGCGGTCCGCCGACCAGCACAGGCCCGTCACCTCGCAGCCGTGGGGGCCGGTGAGGAAGCGCCGGATCTCGCCGGTGACGGGATCGCCCGCGAGCATCTGGTTGTTGCCCATGCCGACGAAGTCGCCCTCGTTGTCGTCGTCGCCGTCGGTCTGGATCCAGACGAGGCCGGCCGTGTCGATGACCATGCCGTCCGGCGAGTTGAACAGGTTGCCGGGGTTGATGTTCGGCGAGCCGGCATAGGCGTCCGAGTGGACGGTCGGGTTGCCGGCCATCACGTAGAGATCCCAGGTGAAGCCCTCGGCGGCGTGATCCCCGCCCTCGGGACGCCAGCGCACGATCTGGCCGTAATGGTTGACCTCGCGCGGGTTCGGGCCGTTGACCGGGGTCGGGTCGCCGCCGGCATTCGCCTTGACGCCGCGGTTGCGGTTGTTGGTGAGGCAGCAATAGACCTCGGGCGAGAGGCCGTTCACGGCGACCCACTCCGGACGGTCCATCGTCGTGGCGCCGAGCTTCGAGGCGGCCATGCGGGTGAAGATGGCGATCTCGGCCTCGTCCATGTCCGTCGCCTCGGGCGTCAGCGCGACCCAGCGGCCGGTCTGGTCGTCGGCGAAGACCGCGACGTAGAGCTGGCCGACGTCGAGCAGGGTCGAGGTGTCGCCGCCCGGCACGTAGATGTCGCGCGAGACGAACTTGTAGAGGAACTCGCCGCGCTCGTCGTCGCCCATGTAGACGACCACGCGGCCGTCCGGCGCGAGCGCGACGGCGGCGTTCTCGTGCTTGAAGCGGCCGAGCGCCGTGCGCTTCACCGGCATCGCGTCCGGGTTCGCCGGGTCGATCTCGACGACCCAGCCGGCGCGGTGCGGCTCGTTCGGGTTCTTGAACGTATCGAAGCGGGCGTCCCACTTGTGGTAGTCATAGCCCCAGCCGTCCGGGCCGATGCCGTAGCGGGCGTAGCCGTCCACGAGGGCGTTGGGCTTCTGATCCTGCACCGGCTCGGTGGAGCCGAAATAGCCGTTGAAGTTCTCCTCGCAGGTCAGGTAGGTGCCCCAGGGGGTCTTGCCCGAGCCGCAATTGTTCATCGTGCCGAGCGACATCGTCCCCGTCGGGTCGGCGTCGGTCTTCATCAGGTCGTGGCCGGCCGCCGGGCCGGAGATGCGCATCGGCGTGTTGTGCGTGATGCGGCGGTTGTAGGGGCTGTCGACGACGACGTCCCAGCCGTTCTCGCCCTCGGCGATCTCCATCACCGTGACGCCCTGCAGGTTCTGCAGCTTGAGCACGTCGGCGGCGTCGCGCGGCACGCCGTCGGTCGCCTGCGGCAGGTTGACCTTGCGGTTGGCGTATTCGCTGTTGATCGCGATCACCGTCCGGTCGCCGATCAGGAACAGCTCCATGCCATCGGTGTTCTCGCCGAAGATCTTGTCCGAATCCTCGACCGAGCCGCCGGTCTCGTGGTCGAACTCGGCGACGCCCGAGAACAGCGGGTCGCCCCAGCGCACCAGCGTCCGCCAGGTGTAGCCCTCGGGCACGTGCACGGTGCCGTCCGTCGCGATCGGGATCGCCTCGAAGGCGAATCGCGAGGTCTGCTGCGCCTTCGCGGTCGACGGGGCGACCAGAGCGCCGGCGCCCATCACGGCCGCGGCGGAGCCGAAGGCCAAGACGCCGCCGAGGAACCCGCGGCGGGAGATGGCGCGCTCGACGACGCGGTCGAACTCGCTTTCCTCGGGACGGGGAAAGTTCTTCTCGTCCCACTCGTCGGCGGAGATCTCGTTGAGGTCGATGTCTTTCATGGACGGCTTCCCAGCATGGCTCGCCATCCGCCGGGCCGGCGGCCCCGCGCGTGGCGTCTCGTTTCGAACGGCTGCAAGCTGGACCGGGAGCGTGACGCCTGGATGACACGACGCGGCGGCCGTTCCGCGCGCCGTCGGCTCCAACGGCGACAAAGTTTCCTCGCGATGCGACAACGATCCGCCCCCGGTCCTGGAACAAAGCCGGCGTCTCAAGCGTAGCGCCTCCCGAACGGGGATCGCGAGCCGCGCACCCCGCGTGCGCTCCGCTCGCCGAACGAGGAGGATGTCTCATGGCCGCTGGCACCGTGCGCGTCGGAGTGGTCGGCGTCGGCAATTGCGCGAGCGCCTTCCTCCAGGGCCTGAGCTTCTATGAGAGCGCCGCCGCGAACGAGCCGATCCCCGGCCTCATGCACGCCGATCTCGGCGGCTATCGCGTGCGCGACATCGTCGTCTCCTGCGCCTTCGACGTCACCGCCGGGAAGGTCGGGCTCGACCTCGCCGAGGCGATCCACGCCGCGCCGAACGACACGCTGCGCTTCGCCGACGTGCCGAAGACCGGCGTCACGGTGGCCCGCGGGCCGACGCTGGACGGGCTCGGACGCTATCTGCGCGCCCGCGTCGCCGAATCGGAGGCGCCCGTCGCCGACGTCACCGAGGCGCTCAAGCGGACGGAGACGGAGGTGCTCGTCTCCTACCTGCCCGTCGGCTCGCAGAAGGCGGCCGAGTTCTACGCCGAGCGGGCGATGGAGGCGGGCTGCGCCTTCGTCAATTGCATGCCGGTCTTCCTCGCCTCGAACCCGGACTGGCGCCGCCGCTTCGCGCAGGCCGGCGTGCCGATCATCGGCGACGACATCAAGAGCCAGGTCGGCGCCACCATCACCCACCGGGTGCTGACGAACCTCTTCCGCGAGCGCGGCGTGCGGCTCGACCGTACCTACCAGCTCAACGTCGGCGGCAATGCGGACTTCGAGAACATGCTCGAGCGCGATCGGCTCGAATCGAAGAAGATCTCCAAGACCCAGGCCGTCGACAGCCAGCTCGGCACGCCGATGAACCCTGACGACATCCACATCGGACCCTCTGACCACGTCCCCTGGCTCGGCGACCGCAAGGTCGCGCATATCCGCATGGAGGGCACCGCCTTCGGCAATGCGCCGATCTCGCTCGAGATGCGCCTCGAGGTCTGGGACAGCCCCAACTCGGCGGGCATCGTCATCGACGCCGTGCGCTGCGCCAAGATCGCGCTCGACCGCAAGCTCGCGGGCGCGGTGGTGGGACCGTCCTCCTATTTCATGAAGTCGCCGCCGCGCCAGTTCACCGACGCCGCGGCCCACGACCGCACCGAGGCGTTCATCGCCGGCGACGAAGACGACGACGCGACCGGGCCGACGCTGCAATGAGCCTGCTCGTCCTCCATCTCGTGCGCCACGGCGCCCACGACGGGACGCCCGGAACGCTCGCCGGGCGCGATCCCGCGGTCCGGCTGTCGCCGGAGGGGCGCGCCGAAGCGCAGACGCTGGCGAAGAGCCTCGAGGGGCGCCCGCTCGCGGATGTGGTCGCGAGCCCGCAGCCCCGCACGGTGGAGACGGCGGAGATCCTCGCCCGCGGGCGCGGCGTTACCATCGACGCGGCGCTCGACGAGATCGATTTCGGCCCCTGGGCGGGGCGGTCCTTCGCCGAGCTCGAGGACGACCCGCTGTGGCGCCGCTGGAACGCGGAGCGCGACACGGCGCAGACGCCCGCGGGCGAGCGCATGGCCGACGTGGCGGACCGCGTCGAAGGGCTCGTCGCCGCGCTCCGCGACGATCGTCCCGACGGCGCCGAGATCGCCCTCGTCACGCATTGCGACGTCGTTCGCGCGGTGCTCTGCCGGGCGCGGGGGCTGCCCTTCTCTCGGGTGTTCGAGACGGAGATCGACACCGCGAGCCGCACCACGCTCGCCCTCGGTGGGGACGGCGCGCGGGTGCTGGTGGTGAACCACAAGCCGGGCGGTTCCGCTGTCATCCCGGATTGCGAAGCAAGTCCGGGACCCAGAACCGCCGACGCGTCCTCGCGCGCGGTTTCCGCGCGCGCGCCTCGACCGTACGGCGCGGCGCCGGCTCGCGATGCGGCGCCTGCGCCGCAAGACGGCGGTCGCGGTCATGGGTCCCGGATCGCCTTCGGCGTCCGGGATGACACGCGAGGACCCGACTCCAATCCCCCCCTCCCGGGAGCGCGCAGCCCATGAAGCTCGTCGTCTTCGGACTGACCGTCTCGTCCTCCTGGGGCAACGGCCACGCGACGCTCTGGCGGGGGCTGATCTCGGCGCTGGCGGCCCGGGGCTGGTCGGTGACGTTCTTCGAGCGCGACGTCGCCTATTATCGCGAGCACCGCGACCTCGCCGAGATCCCCGGCGGGACGCTCGCGCTCTACGACGACTGGGCCGAGGCGCGGGCGAAAGCGCAGGCCGCTCTCGCGGAGGCGGACGTCGCCATGGTGACGTCCTACTGCCCCGACGGCGTCGCGGCGGCGGAGCTCGTGCGGGCGGCGGGGCGGCCGCTCAAGGTGTTCTACGACATGGACACGCCGGTGACGATGGCCCGCCTCGCCCGCGGCGAGCCGGTGGCGTACATCGGCGAGGAGGGGCTGACGGGCTTCGATCTCGCCCTGTCCTTCACCGGCGGGCCGGCGCTGACCGCGCTGTCCGACCGGCTCGGCGCGCCGCTCGCTTTGCCGCTCTACGGCCATGTCGACCCGGACGTGCACCGCCCGGCGGAGGGCGCGCGCAAGCTCTACGACCTGTCCTATCTGGGCACCTGGGCCGCCGATCGGCAGGCGGCGCTCGAGGAGCTGTTCGTGCTGCCCGCGCGCATGCGCCCGGACCGGCGCTTCGTGATCGCCGGCGCGCAATATCCGGACACGTTCCCCTGGTGCGACAACATCTTCTTCATGCGCCACCTCGAGCCCGCGCAGCACCCGGCCTTCTACGGCTCCTCGCGGCTGACGCTCAACGTCACCCGCGAGGCCATGGCGCGGATGGGCCATTGCCCCTCCGGCCGGCTGTTCGAGGCCGCGGCCTGCGGCGCGGCGATCCTCACCGACGCTTGGGAGGGCCTCTCCGAGGTGTTCACGCCCGGCGAAGAGATCCTCGTCGCCCATGACGGCGCGGATTCGCTGCGCGCGATGGAGCGCACGGATGCCGAGCTCGCCCGCATCGCCGAGGCCGCCCGCGAGAAGGTGCTCGCCCGCCACACCTCGGCGAAGCGCGCCGAGGATCTGGAGGCCGCCTTCGCCACGGCCCGGGCCTCCGCCTCCGTGCGCGCGGGCGCACGCCAGCCGGGGGAGTGAGCCATGTGGGGCGTCATTCCGGCGGCGGGGCAGGGGAGCCGCATCCAGCCGCTCGCCTTCTCGAAGGAGCTCCTCCCCGTCGGCTCGCGCCGCGAGGGCGGGGTCGAGCGGCCCTGCGCGGTGGGGGAATATCTCTGCGAGCGCATGATCGGCGCGGGGGCCGACAAGATCTGCTTCGTCGTCTCGCCGGGCAAGTCCGACATCATGGAATATTTCGGCGGCTTCTACGGCGAGGCCTTCCTCGCCTACGCCGTCCAGCCCGAGCCGAAGGGCCTGTGCGACGCGATCTTCCGCGCCGTGCCTCTCGTCGCCGACGACGAGCCGGTGCTGGTGGGCCTCCCCGACACGATCTGGCTGCCCGAGGACGGATTCGCGGCGCTGCCGGACGGGGTGCTGTCCTTCCTGCTGTTTCCCGTCGCGAATCCCGGCGCCTTCGACGCGGTGGCGACCGACGAGACCGGCCGGGTCCTCGCCATCGAGGTGAAGAGCCCGCGGGCCTCGACGTATTGGATCTGGGGCGCGTTCAAGATGAACGGGCGCATCCTGCGCGACCTCGAGGCGCTCTGGCGTCGCCGGGACTGCCGGGACGAGTTCATCGGCACGCTGGTGAACGCCTGGATCGCCGAGGGCGGCGCCGCGACGAGCGTGCGCGCCGGCGAGGCGTATGTCGACGTCGGCACCTTCGAGGGCTGGCGTGCGGCCATCGCCATGCTGGCCGAGCGCGCGGCCCCGGACGGCGCGGGGCCCGCGCCCGCGATGCGCGGGGCGCCGGGCGGGCGGCCGTTCGCCGTGCTCGGCCGCGCGAGCCCCGTCCACAGCCAGGGAGGACCCGCTTGACCCGCTTGTCGCACGACGCCGTCGCCGAGCGCGTGGAGGCTCTCGGCCCCTGGTTCCACAACCTCTATCTCGACGGGGTCTGGACCGCGCCGAACCACTTCCTCGGCGATTTCCCCGGCATCATGTGGCGGCGCTTCCGCCACGCGTTGCCGGACGACCTCGCCGGCCGCTCCGTCCTCGATATCGGCTGCAATTCGGGCTTCTACTGCGCCGAGATGAAGCGGCGCGGGGCGGGGCGCGTGGTCGGCATCGATTCCGAGCCGTTCTACCTGGAGCAGGCGCGCTTCGCCGCCGAGGTGCTCGGGCACGACAGCGCGTTCCACGAGATGAGCGTCTACGACGTCGGGGCGCTGGGCGAGCGCTTCGACATCGTGCTGTTCATGGGCGTCGCCTACCACCTGCGCCATCCGCTGCTCGCGCTCGACCTCCTGTGGGAGCACGTCGCCGACGACGTGCTCGTCTTCCAGTCGATGCAGCGCGGCTCGACCGAGGTCGTGACGCCGCCGGACGACATGGACTTCTTCGACACGCAGGCCTTCGACGAGCCGGGCTGGCCGAAGCTGCACTTCATCGAGAAGAGCTATTCCGGCGACCCGACGAACTGGTGGGCGCCCAACAGCGCCTGCACGCAGGCCATGCTGCGCTCGGCCGGCTTCCGGCCGTTCGCGCAGCCCGAGAAGGAGGTCTTCCTCTGCCGGCGCGTCCAGCGCGCCGAGGGCGCCGAGCCGGTCTATCCGGCGCGCGCGCCGGCACAGGCCATCAGCACGAGAGAGAAGAAGGGACGGGCCGCATGATCGAAGCCGCGATGCTCTGGAACGAGCCGAACAACAAGTCGCATTGGGACCTCGAGCTCGATCCCGACTTCCGGCTCTTCGCCGAGACCGCGATCGCGGGGGCGCAGGCCATCCACGACGTGAATCCCGCGATCCCGCGCGTGCTCGGCGGCATGTCGCCCATCGACGCCAATTTCGTGCGCAATATGCAGATGCGCGGCGTGCTCGACCACGTCGAGGCCATCGCCGTGCACGGCTTCCCGCTCGACTGGAACCACTGGTCGCTGCACGACTGGCCGGAGAAGGTCGCCGAGATCCGGGCGCTGACGCACCTGCCGGTCTGGGTGAGCGAGGTGGGCGTCTCGACCTTCGGGGCCGAGGAGGTCCAGGCCTGGGGCCTCGCGCGCACGGCGGCGCTGCTCAAGGGCCAGGCGCCGCGCGTCTTGTGGTACTCGCTCTTCGACCTGCCCAAGTCCTGGGAGGCGACCACGCGCCACCGCGAGGCGGAAGGCTCGTCCTACTACCGGCATTTCTACCTCGGCCTCATCCGCGAGGACGGCACGCCCAAGCCCTCGCTCGAGGTCTTCGCCGAGCACACGCCCGATCTCGGCCTGTGCCAGTGGTTCCATTTCGAGGACCACCGGCTCGACGACGCCGTCGCCTGGATGCGCCGGCTCGGCGTGCGCCACTTGCGCACCGGCCTGTCCTGGGCGGACTGGTACCGGCCCAACGCCGAGGCCTGGTTCGACCGCATGATGGACGCCCTCGCCGAGTTCGACGTCACCGTGACGTTCTGCTTCACCCCGGAGCACATGGGGATCGCGCCCCACCACACGAGCCCGCCGCAGCGCAAGGAGGACTTCGCCGATTTCTGCCGGCTGATGATCGAGCGCTACGCGGCGCGCACGGGCGTGGCGGACGCCCGCACGCTCGCGACTGCGGCGGGAGCGGCGTGATGGCCGGGCGTGCGGACGCGCCGAGCGGTGATGGCGCGCGCGCCTTTCTCGAAGCGCTCGCGGCCTCGCCCGACGCGATCGTCGAGACGTCCGTCATGCTCGTCGTCGCGCATCCCGACGACGAGACCATCATGCTCGGCGCGCAGATGCCGCGCCTGGCCCGGCTGGAGATCGTCACGGTCACCGACGGCGCCCCCGAGGACATGACGGACGCGCGCGCCCACGGCTTTCCCACGCGCGAGGCCTATGCCGAAGCGCGCCGGCGCGAGCAGGCGGCGGCCGTGGCGCTCGCGGGCGTGGGCGAGGACCGGATCGGGCATCTCGGCTTCGCCGATCAGAGCGCGGCGCATCGGGTCGGCGACCTCTGTCCCGTGCTCGCCGCCCTGTTCGCCGCGCGCGCGCCGGAAATCGTCGTCACCCACGCGCTCGAGGGCGGCCATCCGGATCACGACGCGGTCGCTTTCGCGGTGCGCGCCGCGCGGCTGCTGGCGATGCGCGGCGGCGCGCAGGCGCCGGAGATCGTGGAGGCCCCGCTCTACCGGATGCGCGAGAAGATGCGGGTGCTCCAGCATTTCGGCGACGAGGAAGCCTCCGAGGCGGCGACGCTGGCGCTCGACGAGACGCAGCTCGCGCTCAAGCGCCGGATGATCGCCGCGCACGGGACCCAGGCCGCGGTGCTCGCGCCCTTCGCGCCGGAGGTCGAGCGCCTGCGACCGGCCGCGCCCGTCGACACGGACGTTTTGCCGAACGAGGGCGCGCTGCACTACGAGGTCCACCCCTGGGGGCTAGACGGCGAGACCTGGCTCGCGCGGGTCGCCGCCGCCCGGGTGGAATTCGACCTGCCGCGAAAGCTCTGATCATGCCCCTGACGGTGCTCTCCGTCGCCTATCCTCACGCCCGCGTCGGTCCCGATGCGGTGGGCGGCGCGGAGCAGGTGCTCTCGACGCTCGACCGGGCGCTCGTGGCCGCGGGACATCGCTCGCTGGTGGTCGCTGCGGAGGGCTCCACGGTCGCAGGCGCGCTGATCGCGATCCCCGAGACGCCCGGCCCGATCGACGACGCCGCCCGGGTCGCGGCGCAGGCGCGGGTGCGCGCGGCTATCGCCGCCATGCGGAGCCGGGAGCGGGTGGACGTGGTCCATCTCCACGGGATCGACTGCGCCGCCTACCTGCCGGACGACGGCGCCACCCTGGTCACGCTGCATCTGCCGCTCGACTGGTACCCGCCCGCGCTCTTCGCGCCGCGGACCGGGCTCACGCTGCATGCGGTGAGCGCCGCCCAGCACGCGACGAAGCCCGTCGGCGCGCGCCTCTCGGAGCCGATCGGCAACGGCGTGCCGGAGGCGCTGTTCACGACGCGCCAGACCAAGCGCGGCTTCGCGCTGATGCTCGGGCGGATCTGCGAGGAGAAGGGCGTCGATCACGCCCTGCGCGCCGCGCACGAAGCGGGGCGGAGCCTGCTGATCGGCGGGCAGGTGTTCCGCTACGCCGCGCACGAGGCGTATTTTCGCGAGACGGTCGCGCCGCTCCTCGACGGGCGCCGCCGCTTCCTCGGGCCCGTCGGCTTCGCCCGCAAGCGCCGGCTCCTCGCGGCGGCGGATTGCCTGCTCGTGCCGAGCCTCGTCGCCGAGACCGCCTCGCTCGTCGCCATGGAGGCGCTCGCCTGCGGCACGCCGGTGATCGCCTATCCGAATGGGGCGCTGGCGGACGTCGTGGAGCACGGCCGCACGGGGTTTCTCGTGTCCGACGAGGCGGAGATGGCCGAGGCGATGGCGCATGCGGGCGCGATCCGCCGCGAGACCTGCCGCGCGGTCGCGCGGGCGCGGTTCTCGGAGGCGGCGATGGTGGAGGGGTATCTCGCGCTCTACGAGGCGATGGCGGGCGGATCGCAGGACGCGGTCGCTTCCGTGTCATCCCCGGCCGGAGCGCCGTCAGGCGCGGAGGGGAAGCGACTGTCTTGTCTGTCAAGCGGCTACGGCATTGTGCTGGCTTTCGGCAAGGGCTTTTCGAACGTCTCTGGCGATGGCGTTGAGGCGGACGACGAGCTTGCGCAGGAGAGCGATGCGGATGGATTTTGGCGCTTTTCCCTTGGCCTTGAGGGCGGCGTGCTTGGCGGCGAAGTCGGGGTTGTGGCGGACGAGAACGGTGACGATCGGGTACAGGCCGGATCGGACGCTGGCGCGGCCGCCACGGGTGGAGCGTTTGCCGGCGATGGTGGCGCTGTCCTTGGCGAGAGGAGCCGTTCCCGTGAGCTTGGCGGCCTGCTTGCCGGTGAGGAGCCCGATCTCGGGCAGGTCGGCGAGGACGAGGGCGGCGCTGGCGGTCGAGACGCCCTTGATCTCGCAGAAGGCGTCGAGCAGTGCGCTGGCGAGCGGGGCGGTGCGGGTCTGCTCGGCGATCTCGCGATCGAACAAAGCGACCTCCTCGCGCAGGAAGTCGATCTGGCGCTCGATGGAGGCGCGCACGGCCTCGTCCTCGACCAGGCGTGCGCGGTTCTGGCAGGCGACCTTGTCGCGCACGAGCTGGCGTCGACGCGTGACGAGCTCGCCGAGGCGGGCCTGCGCCGCGTCGTCCGGCGCCTTGGGGCGCAGCTTTCCCGTCGCCCCAAAGTCGGCGATGACGCCGGCGTCGATGCGATCGGTCTTCTCGAGCTTGCCGATGGCCTCGGCGAAGTGGCGGACCTGGCGGGGGTTGGCGATGGCGCAAGGCAGCCCTTCCGCCCAGAGCAGGCGGTGGACGAGGCGCTCGTACCCGCCGGTGGCCTCCAGCACGACGAGGCGGACGCGGTGCGCGCGGCACCATTCCGCGAGACGTGCGACGCCTTCGGGCGTTCGTTCGACGACGAGGTGCTTCCTCGCGTTCTCCTGTCCGGACAGGGCGGCGTCGAGCCGCTCCATGCCGATGTCCACTCCACAAATCGGTGTCGTCACGGTAGCCTTCCTTGCGCATGCGATCGTTGGAGACCAAGCGACTGTGCGGTCGCGTGCGACAGGGCGGGCGTCCCAGGCTTCCCACGGTTGTCGGCCAGAGGGGACTCACGAGCGCGTCCCGCCCGCGACGGGGTCGGCTGCTACCGACCCCGTCGCAACCCCAAGCTTAGCAGCGCTCAAGGTCGCCGACGAAGATACAAGGGGACCCAGCACGAAAATCTCGCGGCGAAGCCGCGACCGTTGGCGGCGACCAGCCGCCTCGCCGGCGGCGACGGACGCGCCTGCGGCGCGACATCTCGCGCTGGGTCCCCTTCCCCTGCGCCGGCTTCGCCGGCTCCGGCCGGGGATGACGGCGGTGGCGACCTCCACACCCGCCTCGTCGCCGACGACGCCGCGCTCGAGGCGCTGGCGCCGGCCTGGTGGGAGCTCTGGCGCGCGTCTCCGGAGGCGACGCCGTTCCAGGCGCCCGCCTTCCTGATCCCTTGGCGGCGGCATTTCCGGCCGGGGCCCCTCGCGAGCGTCGCGGTGTTCGAGGGCGCGCGGCTCGTCGGGCTCGCGCCGTTCTGGCGCGAGGAGGAGAGCGCGCGGCTGCTCCCGCTCGGGATCTCGCTCGGCGACCAGCTCGACGTGCTCCTCGCGCCGGATCGCGCCGAGGCGGCGGGTGCGGCTCTGGCGGCGGGCCTCGCGGCGATCCCGGGCTGGCGCACGCTCGTCTGCGAGGAGACGCCGCCCGGCGCCGCCGTACGCCGCCTGCCCGCGCCGGCGGGCTTCGCCTGGGAGGAGGAGCCCGCGAGCGCCTGCCCCGTCGTCCCGCTCGCTCCGGACGACGCCGAGACGCTCGCCTGCGTGCCGCGCGAGCGCCGACGCAAGCTGCGCCGGGCGCATCGGCTGGCGGAGGAGGCGGGCGGGCTCGCGATCGTGGACATGGGAGACGACCCCGCCGGCTTCTTCTCCAACCTCGTCGCGCTGCACGAGACCCGCTGGCGCGCGCGCGGCGGGGACGGCGTCCTCGCCGACGAGGCCGCCCGCGCCTTCCATGCCGACGCGATTGCGGCGCTCGCCGTCGCCGGGATCGCGCGGCTCTACGCCGTTCGCATCGGCGGGCGCGACGCCGCCGCGTATTACGGGCTTCAGGCCGCGGGCCGCGCCTACGCCTATCTCGGCGGCTTCGACATCGCCTTCGCGCAGGCGAGCCCCGGCGCGCTCGCGATGGAGCACGCGATCCGGCGGGCGGCGGCGGAGGGCGCGCGCGACTACGATCTCCTGCGCGGGCGGGAGCCCTACAAGTACGCCTTCGGCGCGCGGGACCGCTGGAACGCGCGCCTCACGCTTCGCCGGGACGGCGGCCGGGAGGAGGCCGCCTTACCCCTTTTCCTAGCGCTGTCGGTAGTGAGAAGCTGCTGTGGCGCAGGCGATGCGGGTATGGCTGTCATGCCGGCTGTCCTCGATGGCTCGGGAGGCTTGGCCGCCCGCATCGCCGCCTCTGATCGACCGCTGATTACGCGATGCCCTCGATGGCTTTGTAAGGCGATGCCGGCGAGACGAGGCCTGCGTTCCGGGGTCGGAAGGGGGGGTGAACGATGAGGATATGCGTCGGCATCGATGCCGCGAAGGGCACGCATTGGGCGGTGGCGGTCGACGGCGAGGGCCGGGTCGTTCTCGACCGCGCGGTCGAGAACGACCCGGACGCGATCGACGCGCTGGTCGGGGAGCTTCGCGCGCTCGGGCGAGAGGTGGTGATCGGGCTCGACGTCGTGGGCTCCTTCGCCCGCTTCCTCGAAGCGGTCCTGCTGGCCGAGGGCTTTGCCCTCGTGCACACGCCCGGCATCGCGGTGAACCGCGCCGGCCAGGGCTTCTCGGGGGGCGAACGCAAGTCCGACCCGCGGGATGCGCGCACCATCGCGGACCTGGTGCGCACCCGCGATCTGCGCCCGATCCTGCCGGACGACGACACGCTCGTCGCGCTCCGGCTGAAGGTCGGTCGCCGGCGCGAGCTGATCCAGGATCAGACGCGGCGCATCTCCCGCCTGCGTGGACTTCTGTGCGGCATCCACCCCGGCCTCGAACGGACGCTGGACCTCACCTGCAAGGGGCCGCTGGCCCTGCTCACGCGCTACGTCACGCCGTCCGAGATCCGACGCGCCGGAAAACCCCGCCTGCTCGCGCATCTGAAGAGGACGCCGCACCTGCACGGGACGGACGCCCTCGTCGATCGCGCGCTGGAGGCCGCCCGGGCGCAGAAGATCGTCGTGCCGGGCGAGGCGCCTACGGCCGAACTGATCCGCGAGCTTGCAAACGAGGCACTCGAGGCGCGCGCCAGGATCGTCCGGATCGAGCGCGATCTCGAAGGCTTGCTCGCCGACCACCCTGACGGCGCCCTCATCCGTTCGCTGCCGGGGATGGGGGCGGTCCTCGCGGCAGAGTTCATCGCTTGCGTCGGCGACATCCGGCGCTTCGGGTCGGCCGACGCGCTGGCTTCCGCTGCCGGTCTCGCGCCCGTCCAGCGCCAGTCCGGAAAGCGCGCAGGCTGGCGGCGCGCCTACGGCGGCGACAAGGCCCTCAAGCGCGTCTTTTACCAGAGCGCCTTCTGCGCCGTCACGACCAAAGACCCTCTCTCCAAGGCCTTCTACGACCGCAAGCGACGCGAAGGAAAGCACCACACCCAGGCCCTCATCGCACTCGCAAGGCGCCGCGTCACCGTGATCTGGACCATGCTTCAGCGCCGCGAAGCCTTCGATCCCGATCGAAAAGCTGCTTGACTTGCTCATTACGCGTCATGAGCCGCTTCGACGCGATCCTCGACGCCGCGCGCCGCGGCGAGACGCCGCCGCGGGTGGCGCTCGCGCATCTGATGGTCGAGGCGCCGGATGCGGAGAGCCTCGACGCCGCCCTCGCGGACGCCGCCGCGGGCGCGGCCACGCGCGCCGAGCGGGGCCGCATCCTCACGCTCCAGGCGCTCTGGCGGGCCAATGCCGGCGCCTGGGACGCCGTGCGCCGCGCCTTCGGCCTCGCGCTGCACGACCATCAGCCGGAGGGGCGCGGGCCCGAGACCGCCGCCGCCTGGGCGCGGGTCTACGACGCCATCGCCCGCGAGGCGCCGGAGGTCGGCGTCGCGCTCCATTCTCTCGGCGACGAGGCCGCGCTGGCGGAGGCGACCGGCGAGGTCGTGGCCGATCTCGTCGCCCGGGGGCTCGTCGGGGAGACGGCGCGGGTGGTCGAGGTCGGCTGCGGCGCCGGGCGCTTCGAGGAGGCGCTCGCCCCGCTCTGCGCGAGAGTGACCGGCCTCGACGTCTCCGAGGGCATGCTGGCGCGGGCGCGGGCGCGCTGCGCGCACCTGCCGAACGTCGCCTTCGCGCCGACCTCCGGCGTCGCCCTCGACGCACTCGCGCCGGAGAGCGCCGATCTCGTGCTGTTCGTCGACAGCTTTCCCTACGTCGTTCTCGCCGGCGCGGACGCCGTCACGGCGCATTGGCGCGACGCCGCCCGGGCGCTCGCCCCCGGCGGCGCGCTCGTCGTCGCGAACTATTCCTATCGCGGCGACGCCGAGGCCGACGCGGTGGAGTTCGCCCGCCGCGCGGAGGGAGAGGGGCTCGTCGTCGCGCGGCTCGGAGCGCGGCCGTACTCGCTGTGGGACGGGGCGGTCTACGAGGCGCGGCGACTCCCCTCTCTCCCAGCGCCCCGTCCGCATGAGCACGTGCCGCGGCGGACGCGCTTTACGGGACGGTCGCGACATGAAGGATAGAACGCCGACGGACTCCCCTCGCCCTTGTGGCGAGGGGTCGGGGGTGTGGGTCGTGCAGAACCGTCTCGACGTGGATGCCGCGCGAACCGGCACCGTCGAGCTCGTCCCGAGACCACTCGCGCTGCATCGCGACCCACATCCGCCCCCTGCGGGGGCACCTTCTCCACAAGGGAGAAGGACGAGCGGCCGAGCCGCAAGGGAGAAGGACGAGCGGCCGAGCCGCTCGCACCAGCGCCAAAGGGATTCAAGCCCCGGGTAAATGGATCAGCCACCCGGAGAGGGGAACGCCGTCGCGCTCGCGCTAGAGCAGATTCTCACCACTCGGGTTCATATCCTGCTGCGGTGAAGAAGTTCGCGCATTCCTCTGGCGGGAAGGCTTCGATGGCGTCGGCGACGGCGCTCCAGAGGGCGTCGCGCGTCCGGGCGGCGACCTTCCTGAGCAGGGCCTTCAGCTTGGCGAAGGCGTTCTCGATGGGGTTGAAGTCCGGGCTGTAGGGCGGCAGGAAGCGCAGCTCGGCTCCGGCCGCCTCGATGGCCTCGCGCACGGCGGGGGTCTTGTGGCTGGCGAGGTTGTCCATGATCACCACGTCGCCGGGGCTCAGCGTCGGAACCAGGACCTGCTGGACGTAGGCGAGGAAGCTCGCCGCGTTGATCGCGCCGTCGATCAGCATCGGCGCGTCGATCCCGCCGATCCTGAGCCCGGCCACGAAGGTCGTGGTGCGCCAATGGCCGTGAGGGATGCCGGCGCGCAGGCGCTCGCCTTCGGGGGCGCGGCCCCGCAACCGCGCCATCTTGGTGTTGAGCCAGGTCTCGTCGATGAAGATCAGCCGCTGCGGGTCGAGCTCGGGCTGCTCCTCGAACCAGGCCTCGCGGGCCGCGGCGACGTCGGCGCGGTCCTGCTCGCTGGCGTGGCCGGACTTTTTTTGAACGTCAGGCCGTGGCGGCCGAAGAAGCGGTGCACCGTCGAGGGCGCGAAGCGCTCGCCGTGCTCGCGCTCGAGCCGCTCGGCGATCTCGACGAGGGTGAGATCCGGCGCCTCCTCCACCATCGCGAGGATGACCGGGCCGAGCGCCTCGATCCGCCCGGACCGCGTGTCGCCGCCTTGCGCCCGCGGCGCGACCGAGCCCGTCTCGCGCCGAAGGTTGAACCACTTCACCGCCGCGGACGGCGCGATCCCGAAGCGGTCCGCCGCGGCCCGGCGGCTCATGCCGGCATCGACCGCAGCGAGGACGCGCTGCCTCAGATCCATCGAGAGGGGCTTCGTCATGGCGGCTGGCCTCCTCCGCCAGCCTCTACCGTGAATCACGAACTGGCCTCGAAGGGAATCCCCCGCGCGATTCCATCAGGAAGCGATCTGCTCTAGGGCTAGGAGGCTGTCCGAGTAATTTTCTGGACGTGGGAATCCGGTCGTGATTCTCTTGTTTCATGAGCACGAGCAAGACGTTTCGCCCCTGGGATGTCGAGCAGAGCTGGCTTCTGCCGCCGTCCATTCACGACTTCGTCCCGCCTGGGCACGCGGCGCACTTCGTGCGCGAGACGGTGCGTGAGGGGCTGGATCTGCGGGATATCCTGAGCGCCTACATCGAGCTGCGAGGCTATCCGCCGTATCATCCGGCGATGATGGTGGCGCTTCTGCTGTACGGCTACAGCCGCGGGGTCTACTCCTCGCGCCAGCTGGCGCGAGCCTGCGAGGAGCGGGTCGACTTCATGGCGGTGACGGGCCTGCAGCGGCCGGACTTCCGCACGATCGCGGACTTCCGCAAGCGCCATCTCAAGGCGCTGGGGCGCCTGTTCGAGCAGGTGCTGCGCCTGTGCCGGGCGGCGGGACTGGTGCAGCTCGGGCACGTCGCTCTGGACGGCACGAAGATCAAGGCGAACGCCTCGCGGCACAAGGCGATGAGCTATGGCCGCATGAAGAGCGCGGAGCCGGCGCTGGCCGATGCGGTGGCGGGCTGGCTCGACCGGGCCGAGACGGCGGACCGCGAGGAGGATGCCGCGCACGGCGAGCGGCGCGGGGACGAGATGCCGGACTGGGCGGCGGACAAGCTGCGCCGGCTGGAGCGGATCCGGGCGGCCAAGGCCGCGCTGGAGGCCGAGGCGGCGGCGCCGGCGGGCGGCGAGGACGAGGACGGCCCCGGTCCCTCCAGCGGCATGCAGGATCGCGGGCGGCCCAAGCGCGCGCCCGACGGCGGCCCGCCGGACAAGGCGCAGCGCAACTTCACCGACCCCGACAGCCGCATCCAGCCGACCCGCGACGGCTTCATCCAGGGCTACAACGCCCAGATCGCCGTCGACGCCGCCCACCAGGTGATCGTCGCCCACCGCCTCCAGAGCAATCCGGGCGACGTCGACGCCCTCGTCCCCCTGGTGGACGCCGTGCGCCGCAATCTCGGAGCCAAGCCCCGCGAGATCTCGGCGGACGCCGGCTTCTGCTCGGAGGCGAACCTCGGCGCCCTGAAGGCGCGCCGCATCCGCGCCTACGTCGCCGTCGGCCGCGCCAAGCACGCCACCGGGGTCCCGGCGACCGAGCGGCGCCTCTCGAAATCACCCCTGACCCGGGCCATGGCCGAGACGCTCGCCCGCGCCGGGCGGCGCAGCCGCTACAGGCTGCGCAAGCAGGTCGTCGAGCCCGTCTTCGGGCAGATCAAGCAGGATCGCGGGATGCGCCAGCTCCTCTTGCGCGGCCTCGGCGCCGTCAGGGCCGAATGGGCGCTCGTCTGCACCGCTCACAACATCGCGAAGCTCGTCGCCGCTCACAACCGACCGAGGCCGGCCGGATGAGACGGGGCGAACGCGTCCCGCGAACGAAACGCACTCGCGTCGCAGAACGAATTAGCTGGACAGCCTCCTAGATCTCCTCCCGCGCCACCACCGCCCCGCCCGGTGCGATGCGGTCGCTCGCGTGGAGGATGACGGTCTCGCCCGGCTCGAGGCCCGAGAGTACCTGCGCGCTGCGCATCGTGCGCTCGCCGAGCGCGACCACCCGCACCTGCGCGACGCCGTCCTCGACGACGAAGACGGCCCAGTCTTCGCCTTCGCGGAAGAGCGCGCCGAGGGGGACCTGCACCACGTCCTCCTCCTGCCAGACCACGATGCGGGCCACGACCCGGTAGCGGTGGCCGAGCTTGCCGTTCGCGGCCGTCGGATCGAGGAGGGCGATGATCACGCGCACGCGCTGCTCCTCGATGCCGAGCGCGGAGACCTCGGTGAAGGCCGTGGGCTCCACCCGCACGACCCGGGCCTGGAGCGGCTTCTCCCCGCCCCAATCGTCGATCACCGCCGGAGCGCCCGGCTCGACCCGCACCGCCTCGCGGGAGAGGAGGTCGACCACGACCTCCAGCCGCGAGGGGTCGCCCACCTCGACGAGGGGCGCGCCGGGCTGGACCACCTGCTCGCTCTCGACCACCACGTCGAGCACCCGGCCGTCGACCGGC
The DNA here is from genome assembly GCF_040111675.1 of Salinarimonas sp. Classification (NCBI taxonomy): domain Bacteria; kingdom Pseudomonadati; phylum Pseudomonadota; class Alphaproteobacteria; order Hyphomicrobiales; family Salinarimonadaceae; genus Salinarimonas; species Salinarimonas sp. The sequence continues at coordinate 1,183,282 of NZ_CP157794.1, forward strand.
GAGCGCACCTGGACGCAGCAGGACGCGGACGGTTCGGATTCGCTGCCGGGCTGGATCAGGTTCGCCCGCGCGCTCTCGAGCTCGCGCACCCGTACGTCGCGGGTCGCTTGCGCCGAGGCGAGCGCGCTCTCCGCCGTGCGAACCGCGAGGCGGGTGCGGTCGAGCTCGCGCGCGGAGATCGCCTCGCGGCGGGAGAGCTCCATGGCGCGCTCGAGATCGCTCTCGGCGAACTCGAGCTCGGCGGCGGCCTGGCTCACCTGCGCCTCCGCCAGCGCCACGGCGGAGGCGGCCGCCTCGACGGCGGCCTCGGCCACGCGCTGGGAGCGGATGTCGAGGAAGCCCGGCGCCATCGGCTCGATGACGGCGAGCAGCGTCTCGTCGGCCACGACCACGTCCCCCACGTGCCGGGGCGAGCGCTGCAGCGTGCCGCCGATGGGCGCGGAGATCGTGTAGACGTCCTCGATGCGCGTCACGCCCTCGTCCTCGACCGTGACGGACATCGGACCGGCGGCGATGATCGCGAGGTCGGCGGGGATCGGCCGGGGCCACAGGGCCCAGGCGGTCGCGGCGACGAGGGCGAGGATCGCGATCGCGATGACGAGGCGCTTCATGGCGTCATTCTCGGGTTTTCAGGACGGCGATGAGGTCGAGGCGGTCGATGCGCCGGCGCACGATCAGCCCCGAGACGAGGGCGGCGCCGATGACGACGAGGCTCGCGTAGGCGTAGACCTCGCGGTTGACGACGAGGGGCACGCGGTAGAGCTCGCTCTCGAAACCCGTTGCCATGGCCACCGCGAAGCCGTAGCCGATCAGCCAGCCGACGGGCTGGGCCAGCAGCACGAGGATCGCGAGCTCGGAGAGCAGGATCCAGGAGATCTCGGCCTTGGTGAAGCCGAGCACGCGCAGGGAGGCGAGCTCGCGGCCCTGCTCGGAGAGCGAGATGCGCGCGAAATTGTAGACGACCCCGAAGGCGATGATGGCCGCGAGGGAGACGTAGACGGAGGCCATCATCAGGAGGTTCTCCGCCAGCGTCTCGCGGAACTTGGCCAGCGACACGCGCTGGAGCGCGACGAAGCTCGCGGCCGGGATCGCCTTCAGCTCGGCGAAAAGGGCCTCGGATCGCGTCTCGTCGAGGGAGAGATGCACCCCCGAGACGAGGGCGCCCTCGCGCATCAGGCGGTTGACGACGCCCATGTCGGCATAGGCCATCAGCCCGAGATAGCCCTCGACCACCATGGCGACGGGCATCGTCACCGTGCGGCGATCGCCCGCCATCAGCTCGACCTCGACCACGTCCCCTGTTTCCGCGCCGAGGATGGCGGCGAGCTGGTCGGAGAGGGCGAGGCCGGTCTCGGGCATGCGCACGGGGTCGAGATCGCTGTCGAGGACGCTCGAGAGGTCCGGGTCCTGCGGCTTGCCGGTGATGGCGACGCGCCGCTCGACGTGGCCGTGGCGGATCTTCACCGGCACGGTGCGGTAGGGCTCGGCCGCCATCACGCCGGGCAGGCGCGCGATCTCGTAGGCGGCGGTGGCCTCGCGCTCGCCGACGAAGGTGATGGTGGCGTCCTGCCTGTCGGCGCGGTGGAAGGTGACGTCGATCATGTACTCGATCGAGCCGAAGGACCACAGCGAGCCGACCAGGATCGCGGTGGCGAGGGAGACGCCGAAGAGGCCGCCGAGCGAGCGCCCGGGATAGCGCACGAGGTGGCGCATGGTGATCACGCCCGATTGCGGCAGGCGCATCAGCCCGTGCAGGCGATCGAGCAGCGTGCGCCGGTAGCGCGCCGGCGCGGGCGGGGTCATGGCGACGGCGGGCGCGAGGGTGACGACGCCCCAGACCGCCTTCAGCGCCCCGACGACCGCGGCGGCGAGCGTGATGCCGACGGCGACGAGGTAGACCGCGGGGTCCATGCGGAAGATCAGGAAGGGAAAGGAGAAGAACTCGCCGTAGAGCCGCGTCAGCGAGGCGCCGAGCCAGGTGCCGGCGCCGGCGCCGAGCGCTGCGCCGATCAGCGCGATGGCGGCGACGAATTTCAGATAGTGCATCCCCACGGCGAGGTTGGAATAGCCGAGCGCCTTCAGGAGCCCGATCTGCTCGCGCTCGAGTGTGATCAGCCGCGCCAGCGTCATGTTGACGAGGAAGGCCGCGACGACCAGGAAGATCGGCGGCAGGATGCGGCTCATGGCCTGGAGCTGGGTCAGCTCGGCGTCGAGGAAGGCGTGGGAGAGCTGGTCCTTGCGCCCGTGCGCGCCCTCGCCGCCGTAGGGGGCGAGGACGCGGTCGATCTCCTCGACGACGGCGCTCTCCGAGGCCCCGCGCAGGAGCCGCACCCGCAGGTCCGAGAAGGCGCCCTCGAGGTCGTAGGCGGCGGCGAGGGCGGAGCGCGACATCCACACGACGCCGAAGCGCCGGTCGTCGGGCATCAGGTCCCAGGGGCCGAGCGCGTAGACGAATTCCGGCGAGAGCGCGGTGCCGACGATCACGAGCTCGCGCTTCACGCCGTTGAGGATCGCCTCGAAGCTCGAGCCGATCCCGTAGCCGTGGGCCTCGGCGAAGGGCTCGGAGACGACGACCTCCCGCGTGGCGCCCGGCAGCGGCGTGCGCCCGGAGCGCAGCGTGATCAAGTCGAGGGCCTGCGGGCCGTAATCGGGCAGCGAGACGAAGATGGCGGAGGCCGGCTCCGGCATGCCGGCGATGTCGAGGAGCGCGATCTTGCCGACGCGGGTCTCGACCGCGCCGACACCGTCGATCGCCGCGATCTCGGCGGCGACGCGCTCGGGCGCACGGGTGACGCCGGCGAAGACGTCGGAGAAGCGGTTGCGCTCGTAATAGGCGGCGCGGGTCTCGAACAGCGAGGCGTGGGCGCCCACCCCCAGGATCAGCGTCGCGACCCCCGCCGCCATGACGAGCGCGATGGCGAGCGCCTGCGGCCAGAGCCGCACCAGGTCGCGCAGGAGCTTGCGATCGAGAGCGCCCATCACCTCACCACGTGATCTCTTCGGGCCGCAGACGGCCGGCATTCTCCTCGACGGCGTGGATGCGCCCGTCGGCGAAGCGCACCACCCGATGGGCGATGGCGGCGATGCCGGCATTGTGGGTGATGACGAGCGTCGTCGCGCCGAAGGCCTCGTTGACGCGCATGAGCGCCTCGAGCACCTTCACGCCGGTCTTGGAATCGAGCGCGCCGGTGGGCTCGTCGCAGAGCAGCACCTCCGGGCGCTTGGCGATGGCGCGGGCGATGGCGACGCGCTGCTGCTCGCCCCCCGAGAGCTGGGCCGGAAAATGGTCCATCCGGTCGCCGAGCCCGACGATGTCGAGCGCCTCCTCCGGGCGCATCGGGTTCCTCGCGATCTCGGTGACGAGGCGGACGTTCTCGCGCGCCGAGAGGCTCGGCACGAGATTGTAGAACTGGAAGACGAAGCCGACGTGGTCGCGGCGGTAGACGGTGAGCTCCGCGTCGCTCGAGCGGGCGAGATCGTGGTCCTGGAACCAGGCGTCGCCGGAGCTCGGCCGGTCGAGGCCGCCGATGATGTTGAGGAAGGTCGACTTGCCCGAGCCCGACGGGCCGAGCAGCACGACGAACTCGCCGGCGCGGGCCTCGAAGTCGACGCCGCGCAGCGCATGCACCTCGACCTCGCCGGTCCGGTAGACCTTGGCGAGCTTCGACGTCCTGAAGACGAGCGGGGGAGGGGTCTCGACGTTCATGAATGGCGAGAAATACCGCTTTATGGCCCTCCGCAATGACGAGGATCAAAGATTAGGCGCGAAAATCGCGAGAAATCGCGAAAACCACAGTTTCGCCGTTTTCGCGCCCGAACGCCGCCCCGATGGGCTGCGATCAATGATCATGCCTCGCTGGTTCGGGCCCCGGTCTACCGGACACGTCAGCCCCCCAGCCCCCCGGTTCATCGGGGTTCCGAACGAAAACAGTCAGAGGCGGGCCGTCCTTCGGGACGGCCCAATTTTTTTGGGGCTCCGGGTGCGGACGAGGTGCGAAATTCGCCTTTTTGGCCCTGTGGAAATCGGGCGTATCGTCTTCCCCCGGTCACGTTTCCGGCGCATCGCTGCCGATCAGCGGTCGCGCGCGAAGACGCGACCCCGGAGACGACAGCTCATGACCCGAACCACCCCGATCCTCACCCGCCGCGGCTTCCTCGCCGGCGCCGCGGCCGGCGGCGCCCTCGTCGCGCTGCATCCGTTCTCGGCGCTGGCCCAGGCGAACACGGCGCATCTGCGCATCATGGAGACGACGGACCTCCACGTTCACGTCTTCCCCTACGACTACTACGCCGACAAGCCCGTCGACACGCTCGGCCTGTCGCGCACGGCGGCGCATATCCGCGCCATCCGCGCCGAGGCGAACAACGCGCTCCTCGTCGACAACGGCGACTTCCTGCAGGGCAACCCGATGGGCGACTTCATCGCCTACGAGCGCGGCATGAAGGACGGCGACCTCCATCCGATCGTCGCGGCGATGAACGTGCTCGGCTACGACGCCGGCACGCTCGGCAACCACGAGTTCAACTACGGCCTGTCCTTCCTGGAGAAGACGCTCGCCGGCGCGAACTTCCCCGTGGTCTGCGCGAACGTCGCCACCGGCGCGCTCGCCGCCAACGCCCGCTACGACCGCACCTACGTGAAGCCCTACGTGATCCTCGATCGCATGGTCCGCGACGGCGCCGGCGCCGAGCACCCGATCAGGATCGGCCTCATCGGCTTCGTGCCGCCGCAGATCATGAACTGGGACAAGCGCCACCTCGAGGGCAACGTCTCCGCCCGCGACATCGCCGCCGCCGCCAAGGCCTTCGTGCCGCAGATGCGCGAGGAGGGCGCGCAGATCGTCATCGCCCTCTCGCATTCCGGCATCGACCCCGCCGCCGGCGAGGGCGCGGAGAACGCCGCGATGCTGCTCGCCGGCATCGAGGGCATCGACGCCCTCGTGCTCGGCCACCAGCACCTCGTCTTCCCGGGCGACGCCTTCGCGGACATGGCCGGCGTCGACGCCGAGAAGGGCCTCCTGCGCGGCAAGCCGGCCGCCATGGGCGGCTTCTGGGGCTCGCATCTGGGCGTCCTCGACCTGCTGCTCGAGCGCACGGCGGACGGCTGGCGCATCGCCGCCTCCACCTCCGAGGCGCGCCCGATCTCCAAGCGCAACGAGGATCGCTCGATCACCGCGCTCGTCGCGGACGAGGCCGACGTGCTCGCGGCCGTGCAGGCCGAGCACGAGGCGACGCTCGCCTATGTCCGCCGCCCGGTGGGCGAGACGGCGGCGCCGCTGCATTCCTATTTCGCGCTCGTCGCCGACGATCCGTCGGTGCAGGTCGTGAGCCAGGCGCAGACCTGGTACATCGCGCAGATGATGCAGGGCACCGAGTGGGAGGGCCTGCCCATCCTCTCCGCCGCCGCGCCATTCAAGGCCGGCGGCCGCGGCGGGCCCGAGTACTACACGGACGTGCCGGTGGGGCCGGTGGCGATCAAGAACGTCGCCGACCTCTACCTCTACCCGAACACCGTGCGCGCGATGGTCGTCGACGGGGCGACGGTGAAGGAATGGCTCGAGATGTCGGCGGGCATGTTCAACCGGGTCGAGCCGGGCGCGGCCGACCAGGCGCTGATCAATCCCGACTTCCCGAGCTACAATTTCGACGTCATCGACGGCGTGACCTACGAGATCGACCTCACCCGGCCGGCGAGGTACGACTCGAAGGGCGAGCTCGCGAACCCGGACGCCTCGCGCATCGTGAACCTGTCCTTCGAGGGCCGGCCGGTGGACCCGGCGGAGCGCTTCGTCGTCGCGACGAACAATTACCGCGCGGGCGGCGGCGGCAATTTCCCCGGCGTGACCGAGGACAAGGTCGTCTTCGTCGGGCCGGACACCAACCGCGACGTGCTGGTGCGCTACATCGTCGAGCAGGGCACGATCGACCCGCGCGCGGACGCCAACTGGCGCTTCGCGCCCGTCTCCGGCGCGACGGTGCTGTTCGACACCGGCCCGAAGGCCCGCGACCTCGTCGCGGACGTGAAGGCGGTGACGATCGAGCCCGCCGGCGAGGGCGAGAACGGCTTCGCGCGGTTCCGCATCACGCTGTGACGTGAGGCCATGGGGCGCTCCGGCGACGGGGCGCCCCTCCTGTCGTCCCCGGCCGGAGCGCCGCAGGCGCGGAGGGGAAGGGGACCCAGCGCAGGATGAGCGCCGAAGGCGCTCCACGGCCGCCGACCAGGCGGCTGGTCGCCGCCGAATGCCGCCGCTACGCGGCGCCCATGTCATGCTGGGTCCCCTTCCCCTCCGGTCGCTACGCGACCTCCGGCCGGGGATGACACGGGTGGAGCCTCTCACCCCCGCCGGCGCGTATAGAGCACCGCCATCCCGTCGTGCAGGTCGAGCGGGCCGCCGATGTAGTCCGGCCCGATCGGCGGCGAGCGCAGCGCCACCTCCCAGCCGCCGCCCTCGAGCCCCGGCACGGGGAGCGTCGTCGGGTCGAGGTCGAGGTAGGGCTTGCCCTCCAGATGGGCGACGGCGAAGACCTGCTCGCCGTCGGGCCCGTGGCGGAGCGAGCGGAAGGCGACCGAGCCGCGGGTCGGCTTCTCGAAGTCGAACACGTCCCGCGGCCCCAACGCCTGCCGCAGCCAGGGCCGGGCGATGCGGAACTCGCGCAGGCGCAGCATGTAGTCCGTGTGCGCGTCCCCCAGCGAATCCAGGTACTTGGAGACGTTGCAATAGTCGTGCATGTCGTCCATCCACGCCCGCGCGATCCGTTTCAGCACGGGCGCGGTGAAGGGCGTGGGCCCCTCGAGCGGCGGGTCGACCTCGTTCAAGAGCTTCGCCATCACGTCGAGATCGTAATCCGTCACCTCGACGAGGGCTGCGAGGATGCGGAAGAAGCGGTCGAGCCCGTCGCGATCGGTGAAGCCGAGCTCCTTCAGCCGCGGGAAGGAGGCGGGCATCGAGTAGGTGTACGAGTCGACCTGCCAGCCGAGCGAGACCGCCTCCTCGGCCACGATCTTCACCCCGTAGCGGTCGTCCTGGTTGCGGATGAAGCCCCAGGAGGCGCGCGCCATGGCGTTGAGGAAGTCCATCGGCACGCCGGGGAAGGCGGCGTAGGTGAGCATCTGCGCGGCGGGATGGTCGTAGGCCTTGTCGAGGATCTCCATCCGCGTGTCGCCCAGCCGCGTGTTGATGTTCAGCTTGGGGTTGATCTGCGTGCCGCGGCGGAGCGTGTCGTGGTTGGCGCAGCCCGAGATCCAGTTCTCGCCGTGGTGGAGGATCTCCTCGATGCGCCAGAACTTGGTCAGCCAGAAGGTGTAGAGGAACGGCGTGTTGTGGGCGAAGGTCAGCGGACCCCACTGGAACACGTCTTCGTCGCGCTGCGTCTCGATCACGGCGCGATAGGTCGAGGAGAGCTCCCAGTCCTCCTCCGGCCAGGGCCGGCCGTCCTCGAAGATGAACCACGGCCTGTAGCGCCGCCCGGCCGCCTCCTGGACGATGTCGGCCATTTCCTGCAGGTACTCGTCGTCGTGCCGCAGGACCTGGGCGTCCGAATCCCACCACTTGAAGTCCTGCGCGCCGTCGACCCGGACGCCGTCGGCGCCGTAGTTCACCTTGCGCCGCTGCATCTCCAGCAGGATCGCCCGCACCATCGGGTTGCGGTAGTTGACGTTCTGGCCGTACATGTTCGGCCCGGCGAAGTAGTGGTGGCTGAGGACGTCGAGGCCCTGGTTGTCCGAATGGCCGAAGACGACGTCGAGGATCACCTTCTTCGGCCGTCCGGGGAAATTGTGGAGCGCCGCGATCAGGTCGACGAGCTCGTCCGGCCGCCCGGTCTCGAGCAGCGCCGGGTTCACCGCCGCCATGCCGGAAATGACGATGTCGTAGCCCCAGTTGGTCGTGTCCGGCCGGCGCAGGTCGACCGTCACGCCCTCGTCGTCCGCGCCCTCCGCCTCCTCGGTCCAGAAGGCCGGCCCCGCCTCGTAGACGGTGGTCGGCTCGACGGGCAGGAGCTGCACCGCCTCGTAGCCGAGGAAGATCCGATCCGCCGGCGCGAGCGGAACGTCGTGGCGCACGCGGTCGGCCAGCGTCTCGACGTGGCGCGTGAGCCCGGCGAGCGTCATCGCCGCGGTGGCGGTGGGCGCGTGGATCTGCAGGATGTTCGCCACCGGCCCGAGCTTCACGGGATCTCCCGGCGGGAGCGCCGCCCAGTAGTCCGCGTCGCCGCGGGCCGCGAGCATGGCCTCGACGTCGTAGTACTCCGCCGGCGCGAAGGCGCCGAAGGGAAGCGAGGCGGCGAGCGGGTCGTGCACGCGCGTCCAGCGCTCCTCGGCGTCGCGCCAGACGAGGGAGTAGAAGCTGCCGATGTGATCGCGCGTGCCCGCGCGCATGCCCGCGATCGCGGCGACGCAATAGTTCTCGATGCGCGCCACCGGCACCCGCGTGCGGCGGAAGCGCAGCGTCTGGCGCGCGCGGGTGAGGGAGAGCTCGTCCTCCGGCTCCAGCACCTCGATGAAGACGTCGTCCTCCGGCACGCGCCGCTCGAGCAGCTCCGGCGCCCAGACGATCACCTCGCACAGATCGCCGTGCTTTTGCGCTCCGAGCCGGGCGGCGACGGCCTTCGCCGTGTCGAAGGCGGAGCGGGAGGTCTGCAGCTCGTCGGCGATCCAGGAAACGAGTCGATCCGTCGCGGCGCGATCGAGCGCTGCCGCGTGGGGGCGGATGGGGGCGTCCATAGGCTTCTCCTTTGCCGGGGAGGGTAGCGGCGGAGACGGCGATGTCCACCCCGGAGGGTGGCGCGGGGCGCCGACGCGCGGCGTCGAGGCCTGCGGCTCTCCCCCCGTCGGCTCGCCTGTCGCGCTTGCGCCCCGCGCGCAGCGATGCCACCCATAAGCGCACGACCGCATTACAGAGGATCACACCATGGACGACCTCATCGCCCGCATCACCGAGAAGACCGGCCTCGACGCGGAGACCGCGCGCAAGGCGGTGGGCATCATCCTCGCTTTCCTGCGCAAGGAGGGGCCCGAGACGGAGGTGAACGCGCTCATCGCCGCCATGCCCGCCGCCGAGCAGGCCATGGCCGACGGCGAGGAGGCGTCGGGCGCCGGCGGGCTGATGGGCTCGCTCGGCGGCATGATGGGCGGCGGCGTCATGCAGCTCGGCGGCAAGCTCATGCAGATCGGCGTCGAGATGAACCAGATGCAACCGCTGGGCAAGGAGCTGTTCGCCTACGGCCGCGAGAAGGTGGGCGAGGACACGCTCGGCCCCATCGTGGGATCGATCCCGGGGCTTCAGCAGTTCGTATGACGAAGAGGACGAAGGGCGCCGCGGCGGGGGTCGAGCACCGTGCGACACGGGATACGGCTTCCACCACTGGCGAACCGGGTGGGGGGACTATACATTGGAGCTTCAACGCGCTTTCATCGACATCGGGCGCGTCGCCCGAGCGGGGCGTCCGATCCGGCAGAAGAATGGATGACCCGGCTGTCATGGTTCGGTGGAACTTCGAAAGGGGAAGCGTGAGCGGCGCGCCGCGTAAGGGCGCGCCGGGCGTTGAGCCGACGATCGGCGCCGGAGATCCCGACGGGACCGGCGGCGACGACGAGGGGCGTTCGGGCACGGCGATCATCACCAAGACGAAGCCGCGCACGAAACGACCCAACCTGTATCGCGTGCTGTTGTTGAACGACGACTACACGCCGATGGAGTTCGTCATCCACGTTCTCGAGCGGTTCTTCCATAAATCGCGAGAGGACGCCACGCGCATCATGCTCCACGTCCATCACAACGGCGTGGGCGAATGCGGTGTCTTCACCTACGAGGTGGCGGAGACGAAGGTGACGCAGGTGATGGATTTCGCCCGCAAGCACCAGCATCCGCTGCAATGCGTGATGGAAAAGAAGTAGCCGCAGCTCTCACGAGATTCTCAGAGGCCAGCCTTGCCGAGCTTTTCTCGCTCTCTTGAACAAGCGCTCCACCGGGCTCTCGCCCTCGCCGGCGAGAGGCGTCACGAATACGCGACGCTGGAGCACCTTCTCCTCGCCCTGGTCGACGATCAGGACGCTGCCGCGGTGATGCGGGCCTGCAACGTCGACATCGAGGCGCTGAGGCGCAATCTCGTGGAATACGTCGACAACGAGCTGGCCAACCTCGTCTCGGACCATCGCGCCGACGCGAAGCCGACAGCCGGCTTCCAGCGCGTGATCCAGCGCGCGGTGATCCACGTCCAGTCGTCCGGCCGCGAGGAGGTGACCGGGGCGAACGTGCTCGTCGCGATCTTCGCCGAGCGCGAAAGCCATGCCGCGTACTTCCTGCAGGAGCAGGACATGACGCGCTACGACGCGGTGAACTACATCTCGCACGGCATCGCCAAGCGCCCCGGCGCCACCGAGGCCCGACCGCCTCGCGGCGTCGAGGAGGAGAGCGGCGAGCGGCCTTCCGGGGAGGACGGCGACACGCGCACGAAGAAGAAGGGCGATGCTCTCGACGCCTATTGCGTCAACCTCAACCGCAAGGCGCGCGAGGGCAAGATCGACCCGTTGATCGGCCGCGAGGGCGAGGTCCAGCGCACGATCCAGGTGCTCTGCCGCAGGCAGAAGAACAACCCGCTGCTGGTCGGCGATCCCGGCGTCGGCAAGACGGCCATCGCCGAGGGGCTGGCCCGCAAGATCAACGAGGGCCTCGTGCCCGACGTGCTCGCGGACGCCACCGTCTACGCCCTCGACATGGGCGCGCTGCTCGCCGGCACGCGCTATCGCGGCGATTTCGAGGAGCGGCTCAAGCAGGTCGTCAAGGAGATCGAGGCGCATCCCAAGGCGATCATGTTCATCGACGAGATCCACACGGTGATCGGCGCGGGGGCGACCTCGGGCGGCGCGATGGACGCCTCGAACCTGCTCAAGCCCGCGCTCGCGGCCGGCACGCTGCGCTGCATCGGCTCGACGACCTACAAGGAGTACCGCCAGTACTTCGAGAAGGACCGCGCGCTGGTGCGCCGCTTCCAGAAGATCGACGTCAACGAGCCGTCGGTCGAGGATACGATCGAGATCATCAAGGGCCTCAAGCCCTATTACGAGACCTTCCACAAGCTGCGCTACTCGAACGACGCCATCAAGGCGGCGGTCGAGCTCTCGGCCCGCTACATCCACGACCGCAAGCTGCCCGACAAGGCGATCGACGTGATCGACGAGACGGGCGCCTCGCAGATGCTGCTCGCCGAATCGAAGCGCAAGAAGACGATCGGCGTGAAGGAGATCGAGACCACGATCGCCTCCATGGCCCGCATCCCGCCCAAGACCGTCTCGAAGGACGACGCGGAGGTGCTGGCCAACCTCGAGGGCTCGCTCAAGTCCGTGGTCTACGGGCAGGACGCGGCGATCGGGGCGCTCACCTCGGCGATCAAGCTCGCCCGCGCGGGCCTGCGGGAGCCGGAGAAGCCGATCGGCAACTACCTGTTCGCCGGCCCGACCGGCGTCGGCAAGACCGAGGTCGCGCGCCAGCTCTCGAAGGCGCTCGGCGTCGAGCTCCTGCGCTTCGACATGTCGGAATACATGGAGCGGCACACGGTGAGCCGGCTCATCGGCGCGCCTCCCGGCTATGTCGGCTTCGACCAGGGCGGGCTCCTGACCGACGGCGTCGACCAGCATCCGCACTGCGTGCTGCTGCTCGACGAGATCGAGAAGGCGCATCCGGATCTGTTCAACATTCTGTTGCAGATCATGGACCACGGCAAGCTCACCGACCACAACGGCAAGCACGTCGATTTCCGCAACGTGATCCTGATCATGACCACGAACGCGGGTGCGGCGGACCTCGCCAAGGCGGCCTTCGGCTTCACCCGCACGAAGCGCGAGGGCGACGACACGGAGGCGATCAACAAGCTGTTCGCGCCGGAATTCCGCAACCGTCTCGACGCGATCATCTCCTTCGGCAACCTGCCGCGCGAGGTGATCATGAAGGTGGTCGACAAGTTCGTCGCCCAGCTCGAGGGGCAGCTCGCCGAGCGCAAGGTCACCATCGCGCTCTCGCCGGAATCGCGCGAGTGGCTGGTGGATCACGGCTACGACGAGTCCATGGGCGCGCGGCCGATGGGCCGCCTGATCCAGACCTCGATCAAGACGCCGCTGGCCGACGAGGTGCTGTTCGGGCGCCTGAAGGACGGCGGCTCGGTCCGGGTCGTGGTCGAGAAGGACGTGGACGGGCTCGACAAGCTCGGCTTCGAGTACTATCCCGCGCCGCAGAAGCCGGCGAAGGTGAAGCTCGAGAAGCCGACCGATCCGCCCAAGAAGCCGAAGCGCAAGCCGCGGACGTCGAAGAAGGCCGCGCCGAAGAAGCCGGGCAACGGCGGCAACGGTGACGGCGGCAACGGCGGCGGCGGCGTGCGCACCGTACCGAAGGTCCCGCTGGTGCGCGCATGACGCAACGCGATCTCGACGAGGCGGTGGCGCGCCTGCGCGCCGCCTCGTCGCGCAACGACCCGACGGCGGCCGATCTCGATCCGGATCTCGGCCCGCCGCGCGGCCGCCCCGAGACCGCGGGGCAGGGGCCGCTCGACCCCGACATCGTCGACGCCCACGCGCACGTGGTGACCGGCCACGAAGCGCCTCCGCCCTCCGGCGGGCAGGCGCTGCCGCGCTCCGACTGGGAGCAGCCGTTGCCGCGGGAATCGGTCGTCGGCCCTCCGCCGCAGCGGCAACCGGTTTCGCCTCAGGGGGCGGCGATTTCCCCCGAAGCGCGGGCGCGCGCGGAGGCGCAGCTGCGCGCGGCGGTCGAGGCGCGCGGGCGCGCGACCCCGCAGAGCGCGCCGACGCCACGGGCCGAGCCGCGCCCGGCGCAGGCGCGGTCGGCGCATCCCGGTCCGGCGCATGCCCAGCCGGCGCCGCGGCCCGTTCCCGAGCCGCCTGCGCCGGTGCTGGACGATTACGATCGACGCAACCGGCTGGGCGATCCCGAGAACCTCGACGACGGCATCGTCACCGACGATCACGTGGAGGCGCCGCGGCGCGGCGGGCTTCTCGATCGGTTCCGGCGCTCGCGCGACCGCAAGCCGACGCCGACGCAGCGCCGGCCCGAGACGCGGGCGCGGCGCAGCCGGACGGAGACGCAGCGCGGGCCGCTGACGCCGAAGGAAGAGCGCTGGCGCCGGCGCAAGCGGCGCTACCTGCTCGAGGAGATCCTCGGCTGGATCCTGGTGCCGGTCATCCTCGTGGGGCTCTACTTCGCCATTCTCTGGGGGCTGTCGCTGTTCGGGCTCACGCTCGACGACGTGGTGGCGGGCGCGCAGCAGGCCTGGGAGGCGCTGAACTGACGACGCGCACGCGCGTCGTCCGCGCGGTCACGTCGCGAGCGCGGCCGCGATCGTGCGCGCCTGCGCCGCCAGCACCTCCTGGTTCGCCATCTCGCCGCTGTGCGGTCGCAGGGCGACGCCGGCGAAGCGCGGGATGACGTGGACGTGCAGGTGGAAGACGACCTGCCCGCCGGCGCTCTCGTTGAACTGCTGCACGGTCACGCCGTCGGCGCCCAGCGCGGCCACGGACGCGCGGGCGACCTTCTGCGCCGTGCGCATCACGGCCGCGAGCGCCTCGGGCGGCGCGTCGAGCAGGTTGCGGCAGGGCGCCTTCGGGACGACGAGGCTGTGGCCGTCGCCGCGGGGCATGATGTCCATGAAGGCCAGGGTCTCGTCGTCCTCGTAGATCTTGTGCGCCGGCATCTCGCCGCGCAGGATCTTGGCGAAGACGTTGCTCGGGTCGTAGGCGGCGGTCTCTTGGGCTGCTGTCATGGCGGGCTCCCGGATTCGCTCGCGCGAGGAGACGACGCGCTGCGCCGCCGGTCAAGCGCTCCCGCGCCTGAAGGGGAGAGCGGCCGCGAGCGCCTCGCCGATCTCGCCGACATGGGCGCGCTCGCGCTCGAGATAATCGGCCACGGCCCGCTTCAGGCCCGGATCGGCGATCTCGTGGGCGGAATAGGTCTCGACCGGGCGATAGCCGCGCAGGAGCTTGTGCTCTCCCTGGGCCCCGGCCTCGACGCGCCGCAGCCCGTGCGCGATGGCGAAGTCGACGGCCTGATAATAGCAGACCTCGAAATGCAGGAAGGGGTGATCCTCGACGCAGCCCCAGTTGCGGCCGTAGAGGGTCTCGTCGCCGATGAAGTTGATGGCGCCGGCGATGTGGCGGCCCTCGCGGCGGGCGAGGATCAGCAGCACGCGCTCGCCGAGCCGCTCCCCGACGCGTGAGAAGAAGTCGCGGTTCAGGTAGGGACGGCCCCATTTGCGCGAGCCGGTGTCGACGTAGAATTCGTAGAAGGCGTCCCAATGCGCCTGCGTTATGTCACCGCCGCGGACCCAGTCGATCTCGATCCCGGGGGCGAGCGCATCGCGACGCTCGCGGCGGATGGTCTTGCGCTTGCGCGAGGCCAGCGTCTCGAGGAAGGCCTCGAAGCTGGGATAGCCGTCGTTGAGCCAGTGGAACTGCTGGTCGATCCGCTGCAGCCAGCCGGCGGCGCCGAGGCGCTCCCAGTCGGGCTTCGGCAGGAAGGTGGCGTGGATCGAGGAGGCGCCGACCTTGGCGCGCAGGGCCTGAAGGCCGGCGATCAGCAGGCGCTCGGCCTCCTCGGCCCTCGGCCCCGGCCGCACCAGGAGGCGCGGGCCGGTGGCGGGGGTGAAGGGCACGCTGACCTGGAGCTTGGGGTAGTAGCGCCCGCCGGCGCGCTCATAGGCGTCGGCCCAGCCGTGGTCGAAGACGTACTCGCCCTGGCTGTGGCTCTTGAGATAGGTCGGCGCGGCGGCCAGCAGCGTTCCCGCCGCGTCCTCGACGAGGACATGGGCGGGACCCCAGCCGGTGCCTTCGCCGACGCAGCCCGATTCCTCGAGAGCCGAGAGGAAAGCGTGGGTGACGAAGGGGCAGGCGGGATCGACGCCCAACGCCGCCGCCTGTGGACCCAGCGCGCAGGCGTCCCAGGCCTGCGGGTCCACGGGCGCGAGCCCGCCGGCGATCTTGACGACGAGGTCTGTCAGAGGCTCCTCCCGCTCCGGCTGTCTCGGCTCGAACTAGGCCCGCCGCGACCTTTAGCAAGACGGCGCGCGACGGCTCAGGCCGGGCGCCAGCGGCTCTCGACCGTGGCGGGCTCCTCGGCCACCGCGAGGCCGCGGCGCCGAAGGTCCTCCAGATGGGCGAAGACGTTGAGCGCCGCGGGGCCCTTCAACGCGGGGGAAAGGCCGCGATAGACGGTCTCGACGAGGTCGGGAATGGTCTCGTCGCCGGCGCGCAGGCGCGACAAGATCGCCTCCTCGCGCTGGCGGCGGTGGGCGATCAGCGCGCGCACGAAGCGTTTGGGCTCCGTGACGGGGCCGCCGTGGCCCGGCCAGTAGATCGTCTCGTCGCGGGAGAGGAGCTTCGCGAGCGAGGCCATGTAGGGCCCCATGGCCCCGTCGGGGGGCCCGATGAAGGTGGTCGACCAGGCCATGACGTGGTCGCCGGAGAAGAGCGCGTTCTCCTGCGGCAGCGCGTAGGCGACGTGATTCGCGGTGTGGCCCGGCGTCTCCACGGCGACGAGCGTCCAGCCCGGCCCCTCGACGCGATCGCCGTCGGAGAGGATGCGCTCGGGCGCGTAGGCGCGGTCTCCCGCGGCCTCCATGCGGTTGGCCTCGCCGGCGCCCAGGGCGCGGGACTCGCGATGCGGGCCGCAGCCGACGATCGCCGCGCCGGTCTCCTGCCGCAGCAGGGCGGCGGCGGGGGAATGGTCGCGATGCGTGTGGGTGACGACGAGGTGGGTGATGCGCTCGCCCCGCGTCGCGGCCAGGATCGCCTCGACGTGACGGGGATCGTCCGGGCCGGGATCGACGACGGCGACCTCGCCCCGGCCGACGACGTAGCTGCAGGTGCCGGTGAACGTCACCGGCCCGCTGTTGCCGGCGACGATGCGGCGCACGAGCGGCGAGACCCGCACGCAGGCGCCGGGCGGCTGGTCGAAGTCGGTGTCGAAGCTCGGGGTCTCGCTCATGGGCTCTCTGACGGGCCTCTGCGGCGTTCGCGACCGATGTGGCGCGCCCGGCCCGGCCCTTCAAGCGAAACCGCCGCCGGCGGGCGCCGGCGGCGGCGAAACTGGTGGGGGATACGGTGCTTGTCGTTGTGTCCCTTGCGCGTCCGAACCTTCCTCAGAAGGCCCCGATCACGATGGCGCCGACGAAAACCAGCGCCGCGCAAAACGCCGCGATGTTCAACTTCGGTACGAGATGAAGCTTCGCGTAGCGGCCCATTTGACATCCTCCCTGTCGAGGGACCGACGACAATTTAGCAGGCAACGGGCGGCCCGCAAGCGTCGCGACGACGATTGTTCGAGACAGGCTGGCCGGAGATTGGTTAATCATCGGTTAAAGCATTGAAATGCCTGAGATAGCGACTCTTTCTCCACAGCGCGTTACCGCGCTGCAGCAACGGCAGCGGCGACGAAATCCGCGGCGCGCAACGCCTCTTCGTCGCGGCCGAAGCGCGCGATCGTCTGCACGCCTACGGGACGGCCGTCGGGGGCGAGGATGCCGGGCACGGCGACGCACGGGTCGCCGGTCAGCGTCCACAGCCGGTTGAAGCTCGAGGATCCCGTCGAGCCGAGGCCGCGCGGCGCCGGACCGGGGGCCGCGTAGGCCAGAATGGCGTCGACCTCCTCGAAGAGCGCGCCGGCGGCGCCGCGGGCGCGGTGCACCACCCGGCGGGCGTCGTCGTAGGCGCCGGGCTCGACGATGGCCGCTTCGTCGAGCAGCGCCTGGAGCAGCGGCGGCAGGGCGTCGCGATGGGTGTCGTATTCCCAGCCGAGCGCCTGGGCGGCCTCGAAGTTCTGGATCGTCGCATGCAGCCGCCAGGCCTCGGCGAGGAGCGGCGGATCGGCGAGCGGCACGATGCGCGCGCCGGCGCGCTCGGCGGCGCGCGCGGCCTCGTCCAGGGCGGCCTGCGCCTCCGGCTCGGCCTCCCCGGCGAAGCCCTGGCGCAGAACGCCGAGCCGCAGGCCCGCGCCGGTCTCGCGCGGGTCGCCCGGGGGCAGGCACAGCTCCGGGCGGCCGGCGATCGCGGCGAGCGCGTAGGCGACGTCCGGCACCGTGGCCGCGAACAGGCCGACGGTGTCGAGCGTCCAGGAGAAGCACTTGACGCCGACGGTCGGCAGCAGCCGTGCGGACGGCTTGATCGCGGCGACGCCGCAGAAGGCGGCGGGGCGTATGACGGAGCCGCCGGTCTGGGTGCCGAGCGCGAGCGGCAGCATGCCCGCCGCCACCGCGGCGGCGGAGCCGGAGGAGGAGCCCCCCGGCGTGCAGCCGGGCGCGGCGGGATTGCGGGTCTCGGTGGGGTCGAGGAAGGCGAAGGGCGTCGTCGTGGTCTTGGCGAGCGGCACGGCCCCGGCGCGGCGCAGCGCGGTGACCACGGGGGCGTCGGCGCGCGGGACGTCGCCGTCGTAGAGCGGCGAGCCCATCCGGGTCGGCAGGCCGGCGACGTCGATGATGTCCTTCACGCCGACGGCGATCCCGCCGAGGGGGGCGCCGGCCGCGGATTGACCGGGGGCGGCATGCGCGTCCAGATGGACGAGCGCGCGGATTTCGGGCTCGCGGGCGGCGATCGCCGCGCGGCAGAGGTCGAGGGCGGCGGCGGGCGTGAGGTCGCCGGCGTCGATGCGGCGCCGGAGATCGAGGAGAGACAGCATGGCGGCGACAGGTTCCCGTTGGATTTCGCCACAGCCTAGCATGGGCGGGCCGCCGACGGGTCGGGGCGCGGGCGCATGAGCCGGGTGCGCGAAAGGCCCGTCGCGGACGCGACGGCGCGGCGCGGCTATCACCACGGCAACCTGCGCGAGGCGCTGGTCCAGGCGACGAAGCAGCTCCTCGCCGACAAGGGCCCGCAGGGCTTCACGCTCGCCGACGCGGCCCGGCGCGCCGGCGTCAGCCCGGCCGCGCCCTACCGCCATTTCGCCGACCGCGAGGCGCTGCTCGCCGAGGTGGCGCGGCGCGGCTTCGAGGCGTTCACGGCGCGGCTGTCGCGCGGCGCCGACCCGGCGCACGCGCTCCGCGGCATGGGCGCGGCCTATCTCGCCTTCGCGCGCGAGGAGCCGGGCTACTACGTCGCCATGTTCTCGACCAATGCGCCGCAGGGCGCGACCGAAACGCCCGAGGCCCGCCGGGCCTTCACCATGCTGGTCGACGGCCTCGCCGCCTCGCTCGCGACACGGGGGCTCGAGGTCGACGATCCGCGGGCGCTGGCGCTTCAGGTCTGGGGGCTTTCGCACGGGGTCGCGACGCTGGCGGCGTCGGGCCGGCTCGGAGGCCTGTGCGAGGACCCGGAGGCGGTTCTCGAACGCGGCGTCGACGCGCTCGTCGCGGGAGCGGTGAAGGAAGCGCATCCCGACGGCGGGGCGGGGCGTTGAACGGCGCGCGCGCGTGCTTATGTGAGGATCGTTCACTTCTGGAGACGCCCATGAACGCGAGCACCTTCAACCCGTCGGACCTGTTGCGACGGTTCAAGACCTGGGAGATCGTCGCGGTGGTCGCCGGTCTCGTCGTCTGGTGGCCCCTCGGCGCCGCCTTCCTCGTCTGGAAGCTCTGGAAGCTGAAGGAGGAGGGCGCCTGGGACTGGCCGGCCTTCGACCGCGCCCGCTTCGACTTCGCCGGCGGCGGCGCGACGGGCAACGCGGCCTTCGACGCCTACAAGCGCGAGCAGCTCGCCCGCCTCGAGGAGGAGCGCCGCAAGCTCGAGGAGGAGCAGCGCGAATTCGCCCGCTTCCTCGACGAGCTCAAGCGCACCCGCGACCGCGAGACCTTCGACCGCTTCATGGCCGAGCGCCGCAAGGCTAACGGTGCGTGAGCCGCGCGCGCCGGCGCGTGAGCCCGGCGCGTCCCGATTCGGGTCGACCCCGGGGCGGCGTGCTTGACGCTTCCTTTACGGGGTCGGCCGCATTCTCAGCGGCATGTCGCGTCGCGTATCGACATGCCTCCTCGCCTCCTCCCTCGTCCTCGCGCTCTCGGGCTGCGGGTGGTTCGAGTTCGAGGAGCGCGAGGAATGGCGCGCCCAGGCGGAAGCCGCCTGCATGGCGCGCGAGGACGTGCGCCCGACGGCCTACATGTCCCAGCGCCCCCGGCTCGACGGCCCCGGCGTCTGCGGCATCGACAAGCCCTTCGAGATCACGGCGCTGCTCGACGGCCAGGTGCGGCTGAAGCGCGAGGCGACGCTCGGCTGCCCGGTGACGGCGGCGACGGAGAGCTGGCTCGCCGAGACGGTCCAGCCGGC
Source organism: Salinarimonas sp. (assembly GCF_040111675.1). Lineage (NCBI taxonomy): Bacteria > Pseudomonadati > Pseudomonadota > Alphaproteobacteria > Hyphomicrobiales > Salinarimonadaceae > Salinarimonas > Salinarimonas sp. The sequence goes on from NZ_CP157794.1 coordinate 1,202,531, forward strand.
CGCGTATCTCTATTTCGGGTCGCCGGTGGTGGAGCTCGATTCCGGCTCCTACGCCTGTCGAACCCGCAATTCCCAGCGCGGCGCCCGCCTCTCGGAGCACGCCTTCGGCAATGCGGTCGACGTGATGTCCTTCACCCTCGCCGACGGGCGGCGTATCACGGTCGCGCAGGGCTGGCGCGGCGAGCCGGCGGAGCGCGATTTCCTGCGCGAGGTCTTCGTCGGCGCCTGCGGCACGTTCACCACCGTGCTCGGCCCGGGCTCTGACGCGTTCCACTACGACCACTTCCACCTCGATCTCGCCCGTCACGACGCGCGCGGCGAGCGCAGCGTCTGCCGGCCGCGGATCGATTTCGATCCCCGCCTCGACGATCCGCGCCCCTTGATCGGGGCCGCGCCGCAACCGGGGCTGCCGGCATTGCCGACGCTACCGACAACGTCCTTGCGCCCCGTACCGACGACAGGCGCGCTGCCTCTGGGCTTCGCGCCGCCGGCGCCCGTGGGCGGGGTCTACTGATTCTCGCTGCTCGAGGGCGGATCGCGGTACGTCATCGGCAGGAGCTGCTCGAAGCGGCTGCGCACCACGTCGTAGCACTCGCAGGAGGTGGCCTGCAGCTTGGGCAGATCCACGCACTCGATCAGCCCGCGCCTGTAGCGGATCAGGCCCTGCGCCTGGAGCGCCTTCGCCGCGGCGGTGACGGTGGTGCGCTGGACGCCGAGCATCTCGGCCACGGCCTCCTGGGTGAGCGGGATGACGTCCGTGCCGGTGCGGTCGCGGCAGGTCAGGAGCCAGCGGCAGAAGCGCTGCTCGACGGAGTGGAGCGCGTTGCAGGCGACGGTCTGGAGAACCTGCGTCAGGAGCGCCTCGGTGTAGCGCTGAACGAGATCGCGCAGAGCCGCGCTGCGCTCGAGCGCCGCGCGGAAGCGGGCGACCTCGATGCGCCGGGCGCGGCCGGGGATCTGCACGACGCCGCGCGCCGCCGCGAGGCGCGTGCCCGATGCGGTGACCAGACCGACGCCGCCCTCGCGACCGATCGTGCCGGCTTCGACGCTGGCGCCGTCGCGCATCAGTGTGACGAGCGAGACGACGCCGCTCTGCGGGAAGTAGACGTGCTCGATGGGCTCGGCCGCGTCGAAGAGGACGTCGCCGCGCAGGAGCGCCGCCGGTTGCAGGTGCGGCTTCAACAGCGCGAAATCCTCCTCTGGGAGCGCCTTGAGAAGCCGGTTCTCGTCGTCGTGCAAGCGTAGAACTGAGCGCATGGATTCGGTCTTTCGCCCCTCTTCGGACACGCCGCCCGGCTCGACGGCGCCCGATGGTTCTTGATCTGGGCTTCTCGTGCTCCCCGCCATCACGTCACCCCTTCCGACAGCGGAGGGCGCAGGCCCGATCCCAATCACAACCAGATTCGCCGGCCCGTCTGTCATCTAGACGACAATTACCGGCTGTATAGTGCCCTTCGACCACAAAATCTGCAATTTTTTTATTGCCGCAAGGGAATTACCGGCCTACCGGCGCGCACCGCAACTGGTGGCGCTCGGCGTCGGCAACGCCAAGATGAAATCCGCTTGACACCGTAACGCTGATTAGCTATGGATTGTGCATGGGCGAGGAATGCGCCTCGGTCCCTCCTCGCTCCAAGATGAACGCCTCGGTTGCCACCGGGGCGTTTTCCGTTTCTCGGGACGGCCGATCTGGACGCTCTGCGCAATCGCCGTCGTACAATCTCAAAGAATGATGAGCCGGAACAAAACGCAATCGCCGCGCGAATGCGCGCCGGATCTCGCGCGCCTGGCGCAGACGCTGCGCCGCTTCGTCGCCGAGCGTCTCGCCACGTTCGCCGGATCGGAGGAGCGCCACGACCCGAAGGTCGCGGCGCGCACGGTCGCCGAGCTGACCCGCTGCCTGCGGGAGCTGGTCGCGCTCGAGCGCAGCCTCGGAGCGAAGCCGGCCGACGCCGAGGGAGAAACCGATGAGCCCGATGCGGATCTGGGCGCCGGAGCGGCACCTCGGCTGGCTGATCTCGTTGCGGGAGAGGTTGAGCGCCTGCACGAACGACAGCCAGCGGGAGGCGATCTGGAGCGGGTATAGCGCGCGGCTGCGCCGCTATCTCGAGGGCACGCGCCGCGCGCCGGCCTGGGCGCTTTCGGCGCGGGAAGACCAGCTGCCGCCGGTGGCGGCGCGGGACGGCTCGGACTGGACGATCTGGCTCGTGCTGGGCGGGCGCGGGGCGGGCAAGACCCGCACCGGCGCCGAATGGGTGCGCGGCATGGTGATGGGCGCGCCCTGGCTGACCCGGCGCAAGGTCGGCAAGATCGCCCTCGTGGGCGAGACCTTCGCCGACGTGCGCGACGTGATGATCGACGGCCCGTCCGGGCTGCTCGCGATCCACCCGAAGCGCGAGCGGCCGGTCTGGACCGCGACGCGCCGGCGCCTCGAATGGCCCTCCACCGGCGCGGTGGCGCTCGCCTTCTCCGCGGAGGATCCGGAGGCCCTGCGCGGGCCCCAGTTCGAGGCGGCCTGGGCGGACGAGCTCGGCAAGTGGCGCTATGCGGACGCGACCTGGGACCAGCTGCAGTTCGGCCTGCGGCTCGGCGAGCGCCCGCGCGAGGTGGTGACGACGACGCCGCGGACGATCCCCCTGGTGAAGCGGCTCGTGACCGACCCGCGCGTGGCGCTGACCCGGGCCTCCACCGAGGCGAACCGGGCGAACCTCGCGCCGTCCTTCCTGCAGGCGGTGGTGGACCGCTACGCCGGCACCCGGCTCGGCCGCCAGGAGCTCGACGGCGAGCTGATCGAGGACCGCGCCGACGCGCTCTGGACGCGCGACCAGATCGAGGCCGCGCGCGAGGATCACGCGCCGCCGCTGCGCCGCATCGCGGTCGCGATCGACCCGCCGGCGACCTCGCGCAAGGGTGCGGACGCCTGCGGGATCGTGGCGGCGGGGATCGACGCCGCGGGGGTGTGCCACGTGCTGGCGGACGAGAGCGGGGAGGGCATGCGCCCGCAGGTCTGGGCCTCCAAGGCGACGATGCTCTATCGGCGGCTCGAGGCGGACGCCCTCGTCGTCGAGGTGAACCAGGGCGGCGAGATGGCCGCCGCCGTGATCCGCGAGGTCGACCCGGGCTGCGCCGTCGTCTCGGTGCGCGCGACCCGGGGCAAGCACCTGCGCGCCGAGCCGGTGGCGGTGCTCTACGCCCAGGGCCGCGTGAAGCACGCCGGCGCCTTCCCGGCGCTCGAGGACGAGATGGCGGATTTCGGGCCGGAAGGATTGAGCGGGGGACGCTCGCCCGACCGGCTCGACGCGCTGGTCTGGGCGATCACCCATCTCGCGCTGGGCCCCAAGCCCGCGAGCCCGCGGCTGCGGATCGTGTAGCAACGCCGTGTCATCCCCGGCCGGAGCGCCGAAGGCGCGCAGGGGAAGGGGACCCAGCACCACGTGTTCGCGGCGAAGCCGCGGCTTCCGGCGGCGACCAGCCGCCTGGCCGGCGGCGCAAGGAGCGCCTTCGGCGCGACATTCTGCGCTGGGTTCCCTTCCCCTGCGCCGCTTCGCGGCTCCGGCCGGGAATGACCAGCGCGCCGTTCACCCCACCCGAGGAGACCTCCTCATGAAAGCGCTCATCCAAGCCCTGGCGCGGCTCGCCGCGCCGGAGGGGAAAGCCTCGCGCGCGGGCGCGGCGATGGCCTTCTATCACGGCGGGCGGCCGGCCTGGACGCCGCGGGACTACGCGGCGCTCGCCCGCGAGGGCTACCAGAAGAACGCCGTCGTGCATCGCTGCGTGCGGCTCGTCGCCGAGGCCGCGGCGTCGCTGCCGCTCACCCTCGTCGAGGGCGCGCGCGAGCTGCGCGCGCATCCGCTGCTCGACCTCCTGCGCCGGCCGAACCCGCGCGAGGAGGGCGGACGCTTCCTGGAGAGCCTCTACGGCCACCTCCTCGTCTCCGGCAACGCCTATGTCGAGGCCGGGCTGATCGACGGCGCGCCCCGCGAGCTGCACGCGCTCAGGCCCGACCGGATGCGCGTCGTGCCCGGGGCGAACGGCTGGCCGGCGGGATACGAGTACCAGGTGGGCTCGCAGGTCGTGCGCTTCGCCATGCCCGCGGAGGGCGTGCCGCCGATCCTGCACCTCACCCTGTTCCACCCGACCGACGACCATTACGGCCTCTCGCCCATGGAGGCGGCGGCCGCGGCGCTCGACGTGCACAACGCCGCCTCCGCCTGGAACAAGGCGCTCCTCGACAACGCCGCACGGCCCTCGGGGGCGCTCGTCTTCACCGGCGAGGCGAACGTGTCGGACGCGGTGTTCTCGAAGCTCAAGGCCGAGCTCGAGGACGCTTATCAGGGCGCGCGCAACGCCGGGCGGCCGATGCTGCTGGAGGGCGGGCTCGACTGGAAGCCGCTCGCGCTCTCGCCCAAGGAGATGGACTTCGTCGAGGCCAAGGCCGCGGCCGCCCGCGAGATCGCGCTCGCCTTCGGCGTGCCGCCGCTGCTCCTCGGCCTGCCGGGCGACGCCACCCATTCCAACTACGCGGAGGCGAACCGGGCCTTCTACCGGCAGACGGTGATCCCGCTCGCCAAGCGCACGGCGCAGGCGCTGGCGCTGTGGCTCGCGCCGGGCTTCGGCGCGGATCTCGCGCTCGAGCCCGATCTCGATGCGATCGAGGCCCTGTCGGAGGAGCGCGAGTCGCTCTGGCGGCGGGTGTCCGGCGCGACGTTCCTCGGCGACGACGAGAAGCGCGAGGCCGTCGGCTACGGGAGGGGCGGCTCGTGAGCGCGCCGACCCCGCCTCCGAACCTGCCCTCGCTCTCCGTCGGGGAGACGCTCGAGCGCCTCCTCGCCGCCATCGCGACGCGGGGCGACCTCGCGCATCTGGCGCTCCTCGCCTGGGCGCTCGCCGCCTCGTTCTTCGCCCTGATCCTGCTTCGCGAGTCCGCGCTCGCCAGCCGGCGCTTCGACGCCTTCGTGCGCGAGCTCGCGCGCTTCAACCGCCGTTTCTCGGGAGACGACCGATGACCAGCATGCTCAACGCCCTCGCGCGCCGCAGGCCCGCCCCGGACCCCGCGCGCGAGACCATGCGGACCTTCGTGCGCACGCTCGCGCGCCTCGCCGCCGCGCCGCGGGAGCGGGCGGGGGAGGGCGCGCGATGACGGCGCTGGCGCGAAGCAAGGCCGCCGTGCGCGGCGCGCCGGAGACGAAGCTCCTCGCCGCCAGGCCCGATGCGGTGAGCGAGGGCGGCGTGTTCGAGGGCTATGCCAGCCTGTTCGGGGTCACCGACCTCGCCAAGGACGTGGTCCAGCCCGGCGCCTTCGCCAAGAGCCTCGCCCTGCGCGGGCCGCGGGGCGTGCGCATGCTCTGGCAGCACGATCCGGCCGAGCCGATCGGAACCTGGCTGTCGCTCAAGGAGGATGCCCGCGGGCTTCGCGTGCGCGGGCGCCTCAACCTCGCCGTCGGACGCGCCCGGGAGATCCACGCGCTGATGCGGGAGGGCGCCATCGACGGCCTCTCCATCGGCTACCGGGCGACGAAGGCGGCGAGCGATCGCGCGTCGGGCAAGCGGCTCCTGCACGAGGTCGACCTGTGGGAGATCTCGATCGTCACCTTCCCCATGCTCCCCGCGGCGCGGGTCGCCGCGGTGAAGGGCGCGCCGCCCGGCCTCGCGGAGACCATCCGCCGGGCGGCGAAGAAGCTGTTTCCCACGCCCGCGGCGGCGTAGCCGCGGGCCGGAGGGGCCGAGCGGCCCGCACTTCTCCTTCCCTGTAGGGAAGGTGGCTCGGCGAAGCCGAGACGGATGGGGCGCGGCGCGAAGCGACGCGTTCCGCGAAGCGGAAGCCCCGGCGTCCGGCAATCGCGTCCGTCGATTTCGGCTGCGCCGAACGCGCGTGCCGCGCGCCCCATCCGTCACCGCGCTCTCGCGCGGCGACACCTTCCCCTACAGGGAAGGAAAGGCTTCGGCGCGTCTGCTGTGCTCGAGGTCGTCGTCGAGCGGACGCCCTCGGATACGGCTGCGCCCTTTTTTCCTTCCCTGCAGGGAAGGAGCGATGCGGGCCACGCACGCCACGTCTTCATCCACCCTCAACGAGGACATCCCACCATGCACGAGACCCACGACCCCTCCCCGGAAACCAAGTCCGCGGACGCGCAGGCGGCGTTCGCCGAGTTCGCGCGGGCCTTCGAGGCCTACAAGGAGGAGAACGACACGCGGCTCTCCGCGCTCGAGACGCGCGGCTCCGTCGACGTCGTCGTCGAGGAGAAGATCGCGCGCATCGACGCCTTCCTCGACGAGCAGAAGGCGCGGGCCGACCGCCTCGCGCTCGCCCGCCAGCGCCCGCCGCTGGGCCACGAGGACAAGGGTCGCGAGGACCCGCTCGCGGCCGAGCACAAGGCCGCCTTCGACCTCTACGTCCGCTCCGGCGAGAGCGCCGGCCTCAAGCGGCTCGAGGAGAAGGCGCTCTCCGCCGGCTCCGGCCCCGACGGCGGCTATCTCGCGCCCCCGCAGGTGGAGCGCGAGGTGATCCGGCGGCTCTCCAGCCTCTCGCCGATCCGCGCCATCTCGGCGAACCGCACCATCTCGGGCGGGCTCTACAAGGTGGCGCACGCCGTGTCCGGGGCGGCCTCGGGCTGGGTGGCGGAGACCGCGGCGCGCCCCGAGACCGGCTCGCCGACGCTCGCCGAGCTCTCCTTCCCGGCGATGGAGCTCTACGCCATGCCGGCGGCGACGCAGACGCTGCTCGACGACGCCATCGTCGACATCGACCAGTGGATCGCCGACGAGGTCGAGACCGCCTTCGCCGAGCAGGAGGGCGCGGCCTTCGTCAACGGCGACGGCGTGGCGAAGCCCACGGGCTTCCTCGCCTACCCGACGGCGGCGGACGCCTCCTGGTCGTGGGGCAATCTCGGCTTCATCGCCACCGGGGCGGCGGGCGCCTTCCCGGCCGCGGACCCGTCCGACGTGCTCGTCGACCTGATCTACGCGCTCAAGAGCGGATATCGGCAGAACGCGTCCTTCGTGATGAACCGCAAGACGCAGGCCGTGGTCCGCAAGTTCAAGGACGGCCAGGGCCATTATCTCTGGCAGCCGCCGGCGGGCCCCGGCCAGTCCGCGAGCCTGATGGGCTTCCCCGTGGTCGAGGCCGAGGACATGCCGGACATCGCGGCCGGCGAGGACGCGATCGCCTTCGGCGACTTCAAGCGCGGCTACCTGGTGGTGGACCGGGCGGGCGTGCGCATCCTGCGCGACCCGTATTCCGCCAAGCCCTACGTCCTGTTCTACACGACGAAGCGCGTCGGCGGCGGCGTGCAGGACTTCGCCGCGATCAAGCTCCTGCGCTTCGCGGCGTGATCTCAGCGCGTGTCGACGTAGGAGCCGGGCGTCGGGGTGATGTCGATCGGCTGCGGCGGGCCCTCGGGCACGACGCGGTCGAGATCGCGGATGCGCGCGGCGATCCAGCGCTGATGGGGGACGAGCGGCGTGATCGCCGTGAGCCCGCCGCAGGCGGCGCCGCGCGTGTCCGAGAAGGCGCCCGACGACCAGGAGATGATCCCGTCGAGGCGGTAGCCCCCCGGCGCGCCCGCGAGCAGCGGGCCGCCGGAATCGCCCTGGCAGGCGCCCGCGCCCTCGCTCTCGCCGAGGCGCTCGGGGTCCGCCGCCATGATCATGCGGTTGCCGAGCCGCGCCTCGCCCATCACCACGACGTAGGTGAAGCGCAAGGTGCGGGCGGTCGATTTCTGGCGGAAGCGGGTCGTGCCGTAGCCGGCGATGGTCGCGTCGGAGCCGGCGGAGGGCGTGCGGGCGCGCGCCACGTCGAAGGGCGCGAAGTCGGCCGCGAGGCGGCGGTCGAGCTTGAGCAGGGCGAGATCGACGCCGGGCTGCTCGCGCGGCGGGATCGAGGGCACGAAGCTCGGATGCAGCACGCTCGCGAGCACGCGCATCGAGATCGGCCGAAAGCCGTAATCCAGCGCGGTGACGCGGTAGTTGACGTCCTCGATCACGCAATGCGCCGCGGTCAGCACGATGTCCTCGCGCAGCAGCACGCCGGAGCACAGCTCCCCGTCCGAGCTCTCGATGCGCACCACGCTCTCGCGCAGCCCGTCGGTCGCATCCGCAGCGCGCCCGCGCGTGATCGCCTCCGCCGGCGCGAGGCCGGCGAGCGCGCCCGAGAGGGCGAGGGAAGCCGCGAGGGCGAGACGGCGCGCCTGGAGAGGAAGGCTCATGGGGATGAATGTGCGGCGTGGCGGGCCCGGGCGCAAGCGAAGCTTACAGGATGGGCACCGATCGCTTTGAACCGAGGTCTCGAGGGTTGTCATGCCCGCATGAATCGTGCATATGACATTTATGCACGCGGCTGGGGAGCTTGCGTTGTCGATCGGGGATCATGCTTACTTTTACGTCCTCAAGCGCAAGGCGCGCGAGGTCGTCGCCGAGGACATAAACGCCAAGATCAAGGCGGCCGGCGCGCGTGACAATTGGCGGGGCATGGAACTCGCCAGGATCGACGAGGAAGCTATCGAGTTCGCACGGCTGGAGTGGGTGCGGCACTACGGTGACGCCACGCACAATGGGTTCGCCCACAGCTGGGAGACCCTTTGGAAGAAACATCGCGCGCGACCCTCGTTCTTCGATCTGGCGGTCTGGCAGATTGTGAGCGGGCGGCGCGTGCTCCAGGCGCTCACACTCGGCAAACCGTCGAACGCCAAGACCCATCTCTGCCTTAACTGGGTGGAAAGGTCTTTCGCGCCGAACTATCTAAAGGGGGCATTGGTCCCCATATTGGCCTGTGCCGAGGAGTATGCGAAACTCCTCGGATCGTGTCGTGTTGTGATCAAGGACCCGGTTGACCCGGAAAAATACGAGAGGTACGGGTACGGCCCGTTTCACATCAAGGGTGTGAAGGGGCGGTACCTGAGCAAGGAGCTGTGACATGACCCCGGTCGAGAAGGAACTCGGCGTTTCCGTCGAGGGCACGGACACGCTGATGGATGCGATTGCGCAGGCTCAGGCCCGCGTCGAAGCCGTCTATGCGTCCGGTTCCCGTTCCTTCGTGTCGCGCATCCCGGACGCCGATTGGGCGACCTGGCACCTGGTCGACGAGGAGTGCCTTGTCGAGGACCCTTGCGGGCTCGACCCCGATCCGCTCGACGACGACGAGGCGAACCTCAACGCTGCATGAGTCGTGCTCATAGCGAGTCATTGCGAGAGGCCCGCTTCGGCGGGCCTTTCGCGTTTTCGGGCGTGCGTCACCGCCACTCCGCCTCGCGCCCCCAGCGCGCCAGCGTCGCGTCGACGAAATCGCGCTGCGGGCCGAGCAGCACGCCCTGGCTGACGTCGCCGCAGGCGGCGCCGTTCGCGCCGCGGGTCCACGACGTCACCGCGAAGACCGCGCCGCCGCGGAGGATCGGGCCGCCGGAATCGCCGTGGCAGGCCCCGGCGCCGCCGGCGGAGAGCCAGACCAGGATGGTCGAGGGGCCGTAGGGCTCGATCACCGACAGGCGGGCGCGCCGGAGCGTTCCGCCCGTGAGGCGCCCCGCCTCGCCCTCCTGCGAGACGCCGTAGCCGACGAGGTCGACCGTCTCGCCGGCCGGCGCCGTCGCGGCCGCGAGCGCGGCCGGGCGGAAGCCGCGGGGCAGCGGCTCGGCGAGGCGAACGAGCGCGAGGTCGATCGAGCGCCGGCGGCCCGCGATGGCGCCCGCGTCGTAGCCCGGATGGAGCGCGATCTCGGCGATCTCGGCGAGGATCGGCGCGCCCGACGGATCGCGCCAATGGGCGCGGTGCTCGGCGGCGCCGGCGACGCAATGGGCGGCGGTCGCGACCGCGTCGGGCGCGACGACGACGCCCGAGCAGGCCCCGCCGTTCGACGACAGGATCATCACGATCGAGGCGGCGATCGGCCCGGTCTCGGGCCCGCCGCCGATCACCGCGCGCGCCGGCGAGAGCGCCAGCGCGAGCATCAGGCAGGCCGCCGCGAAGGCGGCCGAAACGCCACGTCTCACCGAGAGATCTCCTGAACGAACCGGAGGGAACCATGATCCCCCTATATCTCGCCGGCCCCGCCGTCGAGCCCGTCGGCGTGCCCGAGATGCGCGACTTCCTGCGCCTCGATCACATGGACGAGGACGCGCTGCTGGGCGCGCTCCTGAAGGCCGCGCGCCTCGTGATCGAGGCGACGACGCGGCTCGTCGTGCTCGAGCAGACCTGGCGGATCGCGCTCGAGCGTGTTCCCGCGGACGGCGTGGTGCGCCTCCCGCTCGCGCCGATCCGCGCCGTCTCCGAGGTACGCGTCTTCGACGCCGCCGGCGCGGCGAGCGTGCTCGCGACCGCCGACTGGCGGCTGGAGACGCGGGCCGATCCGGCCAAGGTGATCCTCTCCGGCGCGGGGCTGGAGGCCACGGGCGGGCTCGAGATCGACCTCGCGGCGGGCTACGGCGCCGCGCCGGAGGCCGCGCCCGCGCCGCTCGTCCAGGCGATCCGGCTTCTCGCGGCGCACTGGTTCGAGAATCGCGGCGACGGCCCGCCTCCGACGGAGAAGGCGAGCCTGCCCCTCGACGTCGCGGCCCTGATCGCGCCGTTCCGGCGCCTGCGCATGGGGTGAGGCGATGAAGCCGCGACGCACCGCGATCGGCGCCCGCCGGCGCCTGTTCACCCTCGACCTGCCGCAGGAGAGCCCCGACGGCTTCGGCGGCGTGATCCGCACCTTCCAGCCCGGGCCTCGGGTGTGGGGCGCCATCGAGGCGCTCGACCTCGACGAGCGCGAGCGCGCCGGCCGGCCCGAGGAGGCCGTGACGCACCGCGTGCGCCTGCGCCACCGCGCCGACGTCGACGGGCGCATGCGCCTGATCCTCGGCGCGCGCCGCTTCCGGATCCGCGCGGCGACGGACCCCGACGGAATGCGGCGCGAGACCGTCTGCCTCGTGGAGGAGATCAAGCCGTGAGCGATCCCGGACCCGTCCTCGCGCTGCGCACGGCGATCCTCGCCGCCCTCGGCGCGGACCAGGCGCTCGCCGACCTGTTCGGCGGGAGCGTGCGCCTGCACGACGAGCCGCCCCGCGGCGCGCTGCCGGTCTACGCGCTGTTCGGCCGCGCCGTCGCGCGGGACGCCTCCAGCGAGGGCGTGCGGGCGCATGCGCAGGAGGCGGACATCGTCGTGTGGTCGCGCCCCGGCTCGGCCGCGGCGGGCCTCGCCGTCGCCGACCGGATCGCGACGCTCCTCGACGACGCCGATCTCGCGCTTTCCGGCCACCGGCTGATCCGGCTGCGCGTCGCCGAGAGCGGCGCGACCCGCGATCCCGGGTCCGGCGCGGCGCGGGCCTGGCTCAAGCTCACCGCGCTCACCGAAGCACTCACCTGACTTGGGCGCTCACCTGACGGAGACGGACACATGGCGGCGCAGAAGGGCAAGGACCTCCTCATCAAGATCGACGACGGCACGGGCGTCTTCGTCACGATCGCGGGCCTGCGGGCGCGGCAGATCGCGCTCAACGCGGACATCGTCGACGTAACCAACGCCGAGAGCGCCGGGCGCTGGCGCGAGCTGCTCGCGGGCGCCGGCGTGCGCCGGGCGGCGATCGCGGGCTCCGGGGTGTTCCGGGACCAGGCCTCCGACGCGCTGATGCGCGCGGTGTTCTTCGCCGGCGAGATCCGCGCCTACGAGGCGATCGTGCCGGATTTCGGCACGCTGACAGGCCCGTTCCAGATCACCGGCCTCGAATATCGGGGCGAGCACGCCGGCGAGGTGACCTTCGAGGCCGCCTTCGAATCGGCGGGCGAGATCGCCTTCGCGGCGCTCTGAGCGGGGAGGGGAGACGATGGCGAACGCACGACGCGGCGACGTCGCCGTGACGATCGGCGGCGAGACCTGGACGCTGCGCATCACGCTCGGCGCGCTGGCCGAGCTCGAGGACGCGCTCTGCGCCGAGGATCTCGGCGCGCTGGCGGCGCGGCTGGCGGAGGGGCGGCTCAAGGCGCGCGACCTCGTTTCGATCCTCGGCGCGGCGCTTCGTGGGGGCGGTCGGGAGATCTCCGACGCGGAGATCGCGGCGCTGCCGCTCGAGCACGGGCTCGAGCCCCTCGCCCGGGCGGCGATGGAGGCCCTGGCGCGGGCCTTCGGCACGGCGGGGGAGGGCGCGGGAAACCCTCCGCCGGCGCGGGCGTGAGCGCGGCGCCCGCGCCGTTTCCCTGGGACGACGTACTGGCCGCCGCTCTCGGCGGGCTCGGCTGGACGCCGGAGACGCTCTGGCGCGCGACGCCGCGCGAGCTCGCGGCCGCGCTCGCGGTCCGCTTCGGCGCAGGCCGGGACGCGCCGTCGCGGGAGGCGCTCGCCGCCCTGATGGCGGCCCATCCCGATCGGACTTGAGAGAGAGGCGACGATGTTCGGCGAGAGCGAGAACCCCTTCACCGGCCCCCTGATGCCGGCCGAGCGCGCGCAGGAGATCGCGCGCCTCACCCAGCTCACCGAACGGCTCGGCGCGAGCTTCGCGTCGACCTTCGCGCGCGGCGTGTCCGAGGGACGGCGCTTCGACGACATGCTGCGGCAGATGGGCCGCTCGCTCGTCGACATCGGCCTCAAGGCGGCGCTCTCGCCGCTGCAGCAGGCCCTGTCCGGCGGCGTCTCGCGGCTCATCGGCGGGATCTTCCACCCGGGCCCGGGGACGGCCTTCCCGCCGCTGCCGCCGGTGCGGCCCTTCGCCAAGGGCGGGGTGGTGGCCGCGCCGACCTACTTTCCGCTCGGCGGCGGGCTCGGCCTGATGGGCGAGCGCGGGGCGGAGGCGATCCTGCCGCTGGCGCGTGGGCCGGACGGGCGGCTCGGCGTGCGCGCCGGCGCCAGCGGGGGTCGCGCGCCGACGATCAACGTGACGATCAACACGCCGGATGCGGAGAGCTTCCGCCGCTCCGAGGCGCAGGTCGCCGCGGCGCTCGCCCGCGCGGTGTCGCGTGGGCGGCGCGCGCTCTGACCTCAGGCCGCGGCGGCCGAGAGCATCGCCGCGATCTCGTCCTTGAGCACGAGGCGCTTGCGGCGCAGGTCCTGCTCCACCTCCTCGGAGGCCGGCTCGACCCGGGTCTCGATGCGGTGAATCTGCCGGTTGAGCTCATGATACTCGTCGGCGAGCCGCGCGAAATGCGCGTTCGAGGTCTTCAGGTCGTGGATCTGCTCCACGGCCTCGGGGAACTCCTCGGCGAGCTCGTGGGGGACATGGCTCATCGTGCTTCCTTCCTTCTCGTGCGATCGGCCGCCGCTGCGACCGTCTGGCGTCACCCTGCCGCAAGCGCGGTCGCCGGCGCTTTGCGCGAGGTCAAACCATCCGCGTTCGGGAGACGACGATGCAGGATTTCCACGAGGTGCGCTTTCCGCTCGACGTGGCGCTCGGCAGCCGCGGCGGGCCGACGCGGCGCACAGAGATCGTCACGCTCGCCTCGGGCCGCGAGCACCGCAACGCGCGCTGGGCGCATTCGCGCCGGCGCTGGGAGGCGGGGCTCGGCGTGCGCACGCTCGACGCGCTCGACGCGGTGATCGCCTTCTTCGAGGAGCGGCGGGGCCGGCTGATCGGCTTTCGCCTGCACGACCGTACCGACTGGAAGAGCTCCGCCCCCTCCGCGGAGCCCGCCGCGACGGACCAGGCGATCGGGATCGGGGACGGCGCGCGCATCGCCTTCCAGCTGACGAAGACCTATGGCGGCGCGCACCTGCCCTATCTGCGCACCATCGCCAAGCCGGTGGCGGGGAGCGTCCTCGTCGCGGTGGACGGCGTCGCTCTGGCGGAGAGCGTCGGCTTCTCCGTCGACGCGACGACCGGGATCGTCACGCTCGCGACGCCGCCGCCGCCGGGCGCGGCGGTGAGCGCGGGCTTCGCCTTCGACACGCCGGCGCGCTTCGACACCGACGCGCTCGAGATCGACCTCGCCGCGTTCGCGGCGGGCGCGGTGCCGGAGATCCCGCTGGTGGAGATCGTTGCGTGACTCAGGTCGGGGTGAAGTGGGCCACCTCGCAGGCGCCGTCATGCGCCTTGCCCGGCAGGGCGACGGCGTAGGCGACGGTCAGGTTGAGGTAGCTGCTTTCGGTGTAGCCCGTCACCGACATCGTGCCCGTCTGGTTGCTGCATTGGCCCGAGAGCGCGATGTAGAGGGCGTTCGAATCGTTGGGATCGGCCAGCCAGACGCCCTCGAGGTTCGCCGTCTTCTGGCCTCCCGCGGTCGTCCACGTGATGCTGCCCGTCAAGGTCGTGCCGCCGGTGCTCTGGCCCGCCAGCGTCAAGAAGCCGGTATTGCCCGACGGAACGCCGTGGCCCGTGTAGCTTTGGTTGAGAGAAAACGTCATGTCCCGTCCGCCTGTGGATCGCCGTCCGCAACGGTAGGCGGACTTTCCACACCCTATAGTCGATGAGCCTTCTTGTATTCAGTTAATTTGCTATTCTCGGTCGAGTCGCCTGACTTTCAACCTGTAAGGCGCGATCGGCTGCACCGATCACGACTGCGACCTCGCTTTCGAAAAGGACGCCGGAGATCGACCTCCAGGCCTGCGCGGCCGGGATGGCGCCGAAGATACCGCTGGTGGAGACCGTGGCTTAACCTATAGATGCTTTGCTTGCGGATCAGCAATCTGGCTTGTGGAGGCGTCGGCCATCGACTAATCTGCGGGTTCCGAAATATCGTCGTCGAGAGAAGACATGGCGCGGCACGTGGCGCCCTACGAGAAGGTCCCGTGCTCGCCGAACCTTGACACGGGTCGCCGGTTCTGAAGGGGTTGGGGATGCGCGCAGCCATGGAGACGGTCTTGCCGGAGCTCGATCTCGGCGACCATTACGAGCGTTTCATCACGCGGCAGATCGCCGAGGGGCGCTTCGCGAACGCCTCCGACGTCGTGCGCGCCGCCCTGGCGCTCCTGGAGCAGCGGGAGCGGCAACGGGCCGAGGACGACGATTGGCTCGCCGACGCGATCGCCGAGTCGCTCGACGACCCGAGCCCGTCGGTGCCGGGAGACGAGGTCTTCGACCGTCTCGAGCGCAGATACGCCGCCGACATGGCGGCTCGCCGAGATGGCTCGTAGCGTCGCGTTCAGGCCCACGGCAGAGCGAGATCTCGAACGACTCTACGAGTACATTTGCGAGCGCCGTGGCGAACCCACGATCGCCATCGCCTACGTTCGCCGAATTCGTGCGTTCTGCATCGGCCTCGCGACCTTCCCGGAACGCGGTCGGCCACGAGCCGATCTGAGGCCGGGGCTCCGCGTCGCCCCGGTCGACCGGAGCTGCGTCGTGTCCTTTCGCATCGAGGCCGAGACAGTCACGATCGTCCGCGTCTTCTATCGCGGCCGCGATTACGAACGGATCCTGCGAAAGCGCTGATCCGAGGATCGGAGCACCCCCCATGCGCACCATCCCCCCCGATCTCGCCGCTCGCCTGAGCGGCGGGGCGACGACGCTCGCGCGCTGCTGGCGCGTGACGCGGGCCGACGGAATCGTCCTCGGCTTCACCGATCACGACCGCGACCTCGCCTTCGAGGACACGACCTTCCGCGCCGCGACCGGGCTCGAGGCGGCGGAGGCCGCCTCCGAGCTCGGCTTCGCGGTGGGCGGCGGCGAGGTCGCCGGCGCCCTCGTCTCGGCCGGGCTCACCGAGGAGGACCTCCTCGCCGGGCTGTGGGACGACGCCCGCGTCGAGGTCTTCCTGGTCGACTGGGAGGCGCCGCAGAACCGCCTGCGGCTCGAGGTCGCCGCGATCGGCGAGGTCAAGCGCGCCGACGGCGCCTTCGTCGCCGAGCTGCGCGGGCCGATGCACCGGCTCGACGAGGAGCGAGGCCGGCTCTACCGCGCCACCTGCTCGGCCGATCTCGGGGACGCGCGCTGCAAGGCGAACGCCCCGCCGGTCCCCGCGAGCGTGGACGCCACCGACGGCGCGCTCTCGGTCACGGCCGCGGCGCTCGCCGGCCAGGCGCCGGAGCATTTCGCCCACGGCCGGCTCGTCTTCACCTCGGGCGCGAATGCGGGCGTCGCGATCGAGGTGCGCGCCCATCGCCCCGGCGGGGTGCTCGACCTGTGGCGGCGCGCGCCGCGCGCGATCGCGATCGGCGACGCCTTCACGGTGACGCCCGGCTGCGACAAGTCCTTCGAGACCTGCCGCACGAAGTTCGCCAACACCGACAATTTCCGCGGCTTTCCCCACATGCCCGGCAACGATTTCGTCCTGCGCCTGCCGCGGCAGGGCGAGCCCGGCCTCGACGGCGGGAGCCTGTTCCGATGAGCCCGGATCTCGACAGCCGCGTCGTTGCGGAAGCCCGCGCCTGGATCGGCACGCCCTACGCCCACCAGGCCTCGCTGAAGGGGGTGGGCTGCGACTGCCTCGGCCTCCTGCGCGGCGTCTGGCGCGCGGTGATCGGCGCGGAGCCGCAGGCGCCGGGCCCCTACGCGCCGGACTGGGCGGAGGCGAGCCCGGACGACGCGCTGATGCGCGCCGCGACCCGCTGGCTCGTCCCGGCCCACGGCGTCGCGCCGGGCCGCGTCCTCCTCTTCCGCTGGCGCCCGAACCTCCCCGCCAAGCATTGCGCCATCGCCACCTCGGCCACGACCATGGTCCACGCCCACGACGGCGCGAGCGTCTGCGAGGTGACGATCCCGCCGT
The DNA here is from genome assembly GCF_040111675.1 of Salinarimonas sp. Taxonomy (NCBI): domain Bacteria; kingdom Pseudomonadati; phylum Pseudomonadota; class Alphaproteobacteria; order Hyphomicrobiales; family Salinarimonadaceae; genus Salinarimonas; species Salinarimonas sp. Next base: position 1,219,130 of record NZ_CP157794.1, read on the forward strand.
TCTGGAGGCGGCGCATCGCGGGAGTGTTCGGGTTTCCCGATGCGGCGCGCCGCCATCTCCCCGCAGGGGAGGTGGGCCGCGCGAGCGGCCCGGAGGGGAGGAGCCGGCGGGCGCCGACGGACTGACGAGGTCAGGCGATTCACATGTCTCCTGCGCCGACAGGGCGACGCTGCGGAGCGTGCCGGACCGGCGTACCACTTTTCCTTCCCTGTAGGGGAAGGTGGCTCGGCGAAGCCGAGACGGATGGGGCGCGGCGCGAGCGACGCGTTCCGCGAAGCGGAAGTGCTCCGTTGGCCGGCGGTCGCGCCCGTCGATTTCGGCTTCGCCGAACGCGCGTGCCGCGCGCCCCATCCGTCACCGCGCTTCGCGCGGCGACACCTTCCCCTACAGGGAAGGAAAGTGTTCGGCGCGCCCGCCGACTCCCGGGAGAGGGGGATTCCGTCGCGCGCTTCATCGCTTGTCGCGGCCCGCCTCTCCTGCGGGGAGACGGCGGCGTCGCGCCTTCTCGCATCCGAGGACACAGCCATGGCCACACTCGTCCTGCAAACCGCCGGCGCGGCCGTCGGCGGGATGATCGGCGGTCCGTTCGGCGCGATGGTCGGGCGGGCGATCGGCGGGCTCGCCGGCGCGGCGCTCGACAGCGCGCTCCTGTCCTCCACCGCGAGCGGGGGGACGCGCGCCTTCGAGGGCCCGCGGCTCACCGAGATGTCGGGGCTCGCCTCCACCGAGGGCGCGCCGATCCCGCGCGCCTTCGGCCGGGTGCGGCTCGGCGGCCAGGTGATCTGGGCGACGCGCTTCGAGGAGGAGACCCGCGTCACCGTCCAGCGCGAGCCCCGCCGCGGCGGCAAGGGCGGCGGCGGCCGGGCGCGGGCGCAGACCACCACCACGACGACCTACCATTACTACGCCAACCTGGCGATCGGCCTGTGCGAGGGCCCCATCGCCTTCGTGCGCCGGGTCTGGGCCGACGGGCGCGAGCTCGATCTCTCGACGATCGCCATGCGGGTCCATCGCGGCGACGAGACGCAGGCGCCCGATCCCCTGATCGTCGCCAAGGAGGGGATCGCCCCCGCCTATCGCGGCCTCGCCTACGTCGTGTTCGAGCGCCTGCCGCTGGAGCCGTTCTCCAACCGCGTGCCGCAATTCGCCTTCGAGGTGGTGCGCGGCGGGGGCGCGCTCGGCGAGGCGATCCGGGCCGTGTGCCTGATCCCCGGCGCGACCGAGTTCGGCTACGAGCCCGCGCCGGTGCGCGCGGCGCTGGGCATGGGCGCCTCGCAGCCGCAGAACCGCCACCAGCTCCAGGCGCCGAGCGACGTTCTCGCCTCCCTCGACCAGCTGCAGGCGCTGTGCCCGAACCTAACCCACGTCTTCCTCGTGGTCAGCTGGTTCGGCGACGACCTGCGCGTCGGCTCCTGCACGATCGCCCCGCGGGTCGAGGTGGCGGACAAGACCACGGAGGGGGCCACCTGGTCCGTCTCCGGGCTCGCGCGCGGGGACGCGCGGATCGTCTCCAGCGCGAACGGCCTGCCGGCCTATGGCGGCACGCCGTCGGACGCGAGCGTGGTGCGGCTGATCCGGCACCTGAAGGAGCGCGGCCTCTCCGTCACGCTCTATCCCTTCCAGATGATGGACGTCCCCGCCGGCAACGCGCTGCCCGACCCCTATACGGGCGCGGCGGGCCAGCCGGCCTACCCTTGGCGCGGGCGCATCACCTGCGATCCCGCGGCCGACCGCCCCGGCTCGCCGGACGGCACGAGCGCCGCGGCGGCGCAGGTGGCGGCGTTCTTCGGTACGGCGAGCGCCGGGCACTTCACCCCCGTCGGCGACGGCGTCTCGTATGGCGGCCCGGCGGAATGGAGCTTCCGCCGCCAGATCCTCCATTGCGCGGCGCTCGCCCAGGCGGCGGGCGGGGTCGACGGCTTCGTCATCGGCACGGAGCTGCCGGCGCTGACGCGGGTGCGCGCCGGCCCGGGCGTCTACCCCGCCGTCGAGCAGCTCTGCCTGCTGGCGGCCGAGGCGCGCGCGCTGCTCGGGCCCGCGACGAGGATCACCTACGCGGCGGACTGGACCGAGTACGGCGCGCACGTTCGCGACGGCGGCCAGGAGCTGCGCTTCCCCCTCGATCCGCTCTGGGCGCACCCGGCGATCGACGCCATCGGCATCGACTACTACCCCCCGATCTCCGACTGGCGCGACGAGGCGAGCCATCTCGACCAGGCGGAGGCCCGGAGCGGGCTCGACCCGGACTACCTCCACCGCCGCCTCGGCGCCGGCGAGGCCTTCGACTGGTTCTACGCCGACGATTCGGCCCGGGCCGCGCAGGCGCGCACCCCCATCGCGGACCCGCAGAGCGAGGATTTCGCCTTCCGCCGCAAGGATCTGGTGGGCTGGTGGTCGAGCCCGCACGTGGAGCGCGTCGGCGGCGCGCCCGTGGGGCAGACGGCCTTCGTGCCGCGGGGAAAGCCCATCTGGCTCACCGAGATCGGCATCCCCGCCGTCGACAAGGGGCCGAACGGGCCCAACGTCTTCCCCGACGCCAAGTCGTCGGAGAGCGCCTTTCCGCCCTTCTCGTCGGGCGCGCGCGACGACCTCGCCCAGGCCCGCGGGCTCGGCGCCCTGATGCGCCGCTTCGACCCGCGCATCGTCGGCCACGACCCGGCGCACAACCCGATCTCGCCGCTCTACGGCGGGCCGATGATCGACCCGGACCGGATGGCTGTCTGGGCCTTCGACGCGCGGCCCTTTCCGGCCTGGCCGGACCTCGCGAGCGTCTGGTCGGACGGGGGCAACCACGAGACCGGGCACTGGCTCAACGGCCGGCTCGAGGGCCTGCCCCTCGACGAGCTGATCCGCCGCGTCCTCGCCGCGCACGGGGTCGACCTCACCGTCGAGACCGCGTGCGACGGCTTCCTCGACGGCTACGTGATCGACCGCCCGATGTCGGCCCGCGAGGCGCTGGAGCCGCTCCTGCGCCTCTTCGGCGTCGACGCCGTGGCGCGCGACGGCGCGCTCGCCTTCATCGGCCGCGGCGTGCGGCCCGCCGTGCCGATCGCCGCGGAGGATCGCGTCGAGGCCGGGGAGGGCCCGCTCGAGCGGCGCACCCGCGCGCAGGAGACCGACCTCCCGGCCGAGGTCGAGATCGCCTTCGTCGACGCCGCCGGCGAGTATCGCCGCGCCGCGATCGCCTCGCGCCGGCTCGCCGGCGGGGCGCGGCGCCTCGCCCGCGCCGAGACCGCGGCCGTGCTGCGCCGGGCGCAGGCGCGGCTCCTCGCCGACGTGGTGCTGCAGGACGCCTGGTCCGGCCGCGAGAGCCTGTCGCTGGCGCTCTCGCCGCGGCGCGTCGATCTCGAGCCCGGCGACGTGATCGCCGCGCCCGGCGGCGGGCTCTACCGGATCACCCGGATCGTCGACGCCGAGGCGCGGCGCATCGAGGCGCGCGCCGTCGAGCCGACGCTCTTCGCCGCGCCCGCGCCGAAGGGCGTTCTCGCCGCGCGCGCCGCGCCCGCGACCTTCGGGCGGCCCTTCGTGCTCGTCCTCGACCTGCCCCTCGCCCTCGGCGACCCGACGGTCCTCTCCTTCGCGGCGATCCACGCCGCGCCCTGGCCCGGGGCCATGGCGGTGTGGCGGGCGGGGGAGGGCGCCTCGTTCGCGGTTCACGCCGTGGCGGACGTGCCGGCGCAGGTCGGCCAGACCCTCACCCCGCTCGCGCCGGGGCCGCTCTGGCGCATCGACCCCGCCGGGACGGTGGACGTGCGCCTCGCCTCCGGCGCCGTCGCCGGCGTCTCGGACGAGGCGCTTTTCGACGGCGCCAACCGCTTCGCCCTGCGCGCGCCGGACGGGACGCTCGAGATCGTCGGCGTGGGCGCGGCCGAGCTGATCGGGGAGCGCACCTACCGGCTCTCGCGGCTCCTGCGCGGGCTCGGCGGCTCGGAGGCGGCGGCCGCGGCTGGCTTCCCCGCCGGCAGCGCGCTGGTGCGCCTCGACGAGACGCTGGTGCCGCTGACGCGGGCCGCCGGCGATCTCGGCCGGACCTGGCGCTGGCGCATCGGCCCCGCCGATCGCGACCATGCCGACGAGGCGGTGGTCGAGATCACCGCCACCGCCGGGCCGTCGGCGCTCCTCCCGCTCGCGCCGGTCCACCCGGCGGCGCGGCGCACGGGGGAGGGCGTCGTCCTCGCCTGGACCCGCCGCTCGCGCCTCGACGCCGACGCGTGGGACGTCGTCGACGTGCCGCTGGGCGAGGCCTCGGAGGCCTACCGCGTCGAGATCCTCGCCCCCGGCGGCGCGGTCCTGCGCACGCTCGCCGCCGCGACGCCGAGCGTCCTCTACCCCGCCGCCGACGAGCTCGCCGATTTCGGCGCGCCGCAGGCCGCGCTCACGCTCCGCATCGCCCAGGACAGCGCCCTCGTCGGCCCCGGCGCCGCGACCACCGCGACGGTGACGGTGCGATAGCGGGGCGCCCTCCTCCTCCTTCCTTGTAGGGGAAGGTGGCTCGGCGAAGCCGAGACGGATGGGGCGCGGCGCGGGAGCGACGCGTTCGGCGAAGCCGAAGTGGCCCGTAGCCCCGATCTCTACCGAAAGCTCGGCTTCGCCGACGCGCCTTTCGGCGCGCCCCATCCGTCACGCCGCCTGCGGCGGCGCGCCACCTTCCCCTACAGGGAAGGACGAGGGGCGGCGCGAGTCATCAACCAACGAGGCCCTCCCATGACCACCACGAACCATCTCGCGCTGCCGCTGATCGCGGCGGCGCAGGCGATGAAGCACGTCACCCACAACGAGGCGCTGGCGCTGCTCGACGCGCTCGTCCACCTCGCGGTCGCAGGCACGGCGGCCGACGCGCCCGCCGAGCCCGCGGAGGGCATGCGGCTCCTGGTCGATCCCGCGCCGACGGGCGCCTTCGCCGGCCAGGCCGGGCGGATCGCGCTCTTCGACGCCGGCGCCTGGCGCTTCCTCGCCCCGCAGGCCGGCTGGCGGCTCTACGACGCCGCGGCGGACGCGGTGCTGGTGCACGACGGCGCCGCCTGGCGGCCCATCGGCGATTTCGTGCCCGACCCGGTCGAGCTGCCCCAGCTCGGCATCGGCACCGCGCCCGACGCGACGAACCGGCTCGCCGCGAAGCTGAACGCCGCGCTCTTCACGGCGCTCCGGGCCGCGGAGGGCGGCAGCGGCGATCTGCGTTTCGTGCTCGACAAGGAGGGCGCGGCGGGCACCGTCTCGCAGCTCTATCAGGCGGGCTTCTCCGGCCGCGCCGAGACCGGCCTGATCGGCGACGACGATTTCCGCATCCGCGTCTCCGCCGACGGCGCCACCTGGCGCGACGGGTTGCGCATCGCGGCGGCGACGGGGGAGGCGAGCTTCCCCTCGGGCCTGCCGGGGCTCGGCGCTGGCTGGCGCAACCTCCTGATCAACCCGACCTTCGCCGTGAACCAGCGCGGCTTCGCCGGCGGCGCCCTCGCCGCCGGCGCCTACGGCTTCGACCGCTGGAAGGCGGGCGCTGCCGGGGCGACGCTGTCGCGGGCCTGGGAGGGCACGCTCACCCTCACGGGCCTCGTCGAGCAGGTGATCGAGAGCCCCGATTTGCGTGGCGAGACGGTGACGCTCTCGGTCTCCGATCCGTCCGGCCCGCTCTCGGTCTCCGTCGGCGCCGACACCGTCTTCGCGAGCGGCACGATCCCCGCCGGCGCGGGGCGGCGCGCGGCGACGCTGCAGGTGCCCTGGGAGGCCGTGGGCGACGTCACCGTGCGCATCGAGGCCGCGAGCGAGACCACCTTCCGGCAGGTGCAGCTCGAGGCCGGCGCCTCGCCCAGCGCCTTCGAGCGCCGCCCGCCCGGCCTCGAGGAGACGCTGTGCCGGCGCTATTTCTGGATGGGCGGTCTCGACGCCACGAACCGCTCCATCGCCCCGACCGCCGGCCTCGACGACACCCACCACCAGGCGCTGATCGCCTTCCCCGTCGCCATGCGCGCCGCCCCGGCCTGCATCCCCTCCGGCGCCGGCGACTTCGCGCTGGCGGTGGACGACGACACCGGCTGGGCCGAGCGCACGCTCACCCTGCTCGAGTTCCTGGAGGCCGGCCGCGAGACCGCCCGCTTCCGCCTCTCCACCGGCATCGTCACCCCCCGCGGCCGCGCCGGACAATGGCGCGCCTACGGCTCCGGGCGGCTGCCCTTCGACGCGGAGCTGTGAGGGCGCGCGCCGTGGCGCGAGGCGCCGACCGATATCCCGAGAGGAAGCTATGCCTCGCGCACCCCCGCCAATGCATCCTTCGTCCTCGTGCTGAAGTCCGCCGTAGGCTTCAGCCGGGGCAGTACGCCGTCGGCCTACCCTGTGCGGCGCGCAGGGCAGACGACCGACGCTTTCCTTCCCTGTAGGGGAAGGTGGCTCGGCGAAGCCGAGACGGATGGGGCGCGGCGCGAAGCGACGCGTTCCGCGCAGCGGAACATCGCCGGCGGCCGTCACGCTCCACCGCCCTGTTTCGGCTTCGCCGAACGCGCGTTCCGCGCGCCCCATCCGTCACCGCGCTTCGCGCGGCGACACCTTCCCCTACAGGGAAGGAAAGGGTTCGGCGCGCGGGCGAGCATGGTCCACGAAGGAAAAGAACAGTTACGTCCAGTGTTTTCTGCAAAAGCGTGGCGGTTTGGCGCGCCGGTGGGGTTCGGGGGCGGGGCGAGCGCTGGCTCCTCAATAGCAGGGCGCTCGCCCCGCCCCAGCCGCCGTTAGGCGGCTTCTGCGCGGTCCAGCTGCCGCATCTGTTCCTTCTTGTGCTCGGCCAGGTGGCTCATGTTGAGGTAGCGCGTGCCCTCCAGCCAGTTTTCGTGGATCTCGACCGCCAGCGCGCGGACGAGGCGCAGGCAGGCCGCGTCGTCGGGGAAGATGCGCACCACCGTCGTGCGGCGCTTGATCTCCTGGTTGAAGCGCTCGAGCATGTTCGTGGACTTCAGATGCTTATGGTGCTGGCGCGGCAGCCGGTAGAAGGTCAGCGTCTCCTCGACGTTGTCCTCGACCCACTGCGTCAGCTTCGGGTACTTGTCCTGCCACTTGTTCAGCCAGCGGGCGAGATCCTGGCGGACCTCGGCGAGGTCGCGCCGGTCGTAGAACCAGCGCAGCTCCTGCAGGCAGTCGTCGTCGTGCTTGCGCGGCACGTGGTCGAGAGCGTTACGCAGGAAGTGCACGTAGCAGCGTTGCCAGGCCGCGTCGGTGAGCGTCTCCGTCACCGCGCGCTTGAGCCCCTCGTGATCGTCCGAGACCACGAACTCCACGCCCGACAGCCCCCGCGCCTTCAGCCCGAGCAGGAAGTCCCGCCAGCTCGAGCGGCTCTCCCGGTTGGCGAGCTCGACGCCCAGCACGTTGCGCCGCCCCTCCCCGTCGATCCCGATCGCGACCAGCACGGCCCGGCTCTGGATCCCGATCTCGCGGACCTTCTCGTAGCGCGCGTCCAGGATCAGGTAGGGATAGGCCTCCGTCAGCGGCCGGCGCGCGAACGCCTCCAGCTCCGCGTCCATACGCTTGTTGATCGCGCTGATCGCCGAGGCCGAGAAGGAGTGTCCGCACAGCTCCTCGGTGATCGCCTTGACCTTGCGCGTCGAGACCCCCTGCACGTACATCTGCGCCAGCGCGCCCACCAGCGCCTTCTCCGAGCGCTGGTAGCGCTCGAACAGCTGCGTCGAGAACAGCCCGTGCCGATCCTGCGGCACCCGCAGCTCCAGCGTCCCGACCCGCGTCACCAGCGAGCGCGTGTAGTAGCCCGCACGGTAGCCCCGGCGCCCCTCCGTCCGCTCGCTCTTCTCCGCGTTCAGCACCGCCGTCATCTCCGCCTCCAGCGTCGCCTCCACGATCGCTTGAACCATCCGCGGCAGATAATCCTCGTCCCGCGACAGCAGCGCCTGGACATCCAACGTGACGGACTTACCCTTCTCTCCGGTCATGGCATGCACCCTCCAGGGGTCGGTGACTTCAGACATCACCAGCGTGCCATGACCGCCGATCTTAGCATCGGATTTTTGCAGAAGACACAGTACGCGACCAAAAGAACGCGCGTGCGGCGCTGATCGGGTAGAGCCGCGCACGCCGTCCCCGCCCCCGCCCACCTCCGATCCCCCTCGCACCCCCGGCCGCCCTCGCGGCCGGGGCGCGAGCGCGCGCCGTTTCTCGCGCGCGCCCCTCCAGCCGAAGGAGACACCACCCCGATGACCGAGACCAAGACCCCCCTCGCCAGCCGCACCGTCTGGGCGAACCTCGTCGGCCTCGCGGCGCTCGTCCTGCCGCTCGCGGGCTTCGACACGGCGAGCCTCGACCAGGAGCGCCTCGTCGAGGCCGGCGCGACGCTCGTCGCGGCGGCGAGCTTCGTCGCCTCGAGCGTGTTCCGCGTGGTGGCGACGCGCCGCCTGCGCGGCTGACGCGCCTCACGCCGCGGCCGGCAGGCGCAATTCCGCGCGCAGGCCCGGCCCGGCGTCGAGGAGGCTCAGCGTTCCCCCGTGGAGCCGCGCCACCGCGGCGACGAGGGAGAGGCCGAGCCCGAAGCCGGGGCGCGTGCGCGCCGTCTCGAGCCGCACGAAGCGCTCGAGCACGCGCGCGCGCTCCGCCTCGGGAATGCCCGGCCCGCGATCCGCGACCGCGATCAGAACCTCGCCCCCGACGCGCCGCGCCTCCAGCGTCACGGCCGCGCCGGGGGCGGCTTCGGCGGCGTATTTCAGGGCGTTGTCGAGGAGGTTCGCGAGCGCCTGCCCCAGGAGCTCGCGCGAGCCGTCCATCGGGAGCGAGGCCGCGACGTCGCGGACGAGCGGCACGCCCGCCTCCTCGGCGGCCGCCTCGTAGAGCTCGCCCACGCCCCGCGCGATCTCGGCCGCGTCGATGCGCGCGAGCGGCGCCTCCGCGTTGCCGGCCTCCAGCCGCGCGATCATCAGGAGCGCGTTGAACACGCGGATGATGTCGTCGGTCTCCGCGATCGTCCGCTCCAGCGCCTCGCGCAGGGCCTGCGGCGACTCCGCCGTGCGCAGCGCCTCGTCGGCGCGGGCGCGCAGGCGCGCCAGCGGGCTCTTCAGGTCGTGGGCGATGTTGTCCGAGACCTGGCGCATCCCCTCCATCAATTCCCCGATCCGGTCGAGCATGGCGTTGAGGTTCTCCGCCAGCCGATCGAGCTCGTCCCCCGACGGTCCCACCGCGAGCCGGCCCGAGAGGTCGCCGCCCATGATCGTGCGCGTCGTCGCCGTCATCGCCTCGATGCGGCCGAGCACGCGCTTCGAGACGAGCCAGCCGCCGACGAAGCCGAGCGCGACGAGGACCAGCAGCGACCAGCCGAAGGCGCCCCGGATCGCCTCGACGAGCCGGTCGCGCTCGCCCATGTCCCGCCCGACCAGCAGGCGAAATCCCCCCGGCAGCACGAACACCCGCACCAGCGCCCGGTGCACCGCGACCCCCCCGTCGTCCTCGGCGGCGATGCGGCCGTACTCGATGACGCGCTGGCCCGGATCGTCGAGGGCCCCGGGCGAGACCGAGACGACGTTGCCGGTGATGCGCTCGCCGAGCGGCGTCGTGAACAGGTAGACGGAGGCGCCCGGCGTCTGCGCGCGCCGCTCCACCGCGCCGTAGAGCCGCCGCAGCCCCCCGCGCCGATAGACGAGCTCGAGCTCGGCGATCTCCGCCTCGATCGTCTCCACCATGCCCCGCGTCATGATCCGCTCGGCGCTCCACGCGACGTAGCCCAGCGCCAGCACGATCGAGAGCGCGAAGATCCCGAGATAGAACAGCGACAGCTTGAACGCCGTCGTGCGCAGGAGCTTGCCGAGCGCCCTCACTCCGCCGCCCCGCGCAGCCGGTATCCCGCCCCGCGCACGGTCTGGATCAGCGGCGGCTCGAAACCCTTGTCGACCTTGGCGCGCAGCCGCGAGACGTGGACGTCGATGACGTTGGTCTGCGGGTCGAAATGATAGTCCCAGACGTGCTCGAGCAGCATCGTCCGCGTGACGACGCGCCCGGCGTTCGCCATCAGGTATTCGAGCAGCCGGAACTCGCGCGGCTGCAGCTCGATCTCTTGGCCCGCACGGGTCACGCGCCGGGCGAGGCGGTCGAGCTCGAGATCGCCGATGCGGTAGACGGTCGGCTCGGCTGCGGGCGCCGGCCCGCCGCGCCGGCGCGCCAGCACCTCGATGCGGGCGAGGAGCTCGGAGAAGGCGTAGGGCTTGGGCAGGTAGTCGTCGCCGCCCGCCCGCAGGCCCTTGACCCGGTCGTCCACCTGGCCGAGCGCCGAGAGGATGAGGACCGGCGTCGCCACGCCCTGCTCGCGTAGCGAGCGGATCAGCGAGAGCCCGTCGAGCTTTGGCAGCATGCGGTCGACGATCAGCACGTCGTGCTCGCCGGCCTCCGCGAGCGCGTAGCCGTCGAGCCCGGTCTCGGCCTGGTCGACGCTGTGCCCCGCCTCGCGCAGCCCCTTGGCCAGATACGCCGCCGCCTCGCGGTCGTCTTCGACGATGAGGATCTTCATGGTCCCTGGCAGATAGGAACGCCTCTCCCGGATGGGAGAGGGGCATGTGGAGGTCCGTCATCCCGGGCCGCGAAGCGGACCCGGGACCCATACCCGCGACGCTGGCTCGAGCGCGCATGCCGCGCTCGTCGCGCGACAGTGGGGTACGCGAATGTCGCGCGACGCAGCCTGAAGGCTGCGAAACCGGCGTCGGCGCGTATGGGTCCCGGGTCGCCGTTCGGCGCCCGGGATGACGGTGGCGAGGCCGCCCCAGCCGGCCGTTCTCGGCCCGCTCCCGCGCGATCGCTCACGTCCCCAGCCGGCCGATGCGCACGTCGATCGTCGCCTCGCGGCCCTTGCGGAAGACGGTGAGCGGCACCTGCGTCCCCGGCGCGATCGCCGCGATTCGGCGGGTGAGATCACGGTGGTCCTCCACCGCCTCGCCGGCGACGGCGAGGATGACGTCTCCCGTGCGCAGCCCCGCGGAGGCGGCCGGGGTGCCCGGCTGGGGCTGGGCGATCAGCGCGCCCCGCGCCGTGCCGAGCCCGATCGCCTCGGCGATCTCCGGCGTCACCGCCTGCACCTGCACGCCGAGGAAGCCGCGGGTCACCGCCCCGTCCGCGCGCAGCTGGCTCGTCACGTCCTCGGCCACGTGGGCGGGAATGGCGAAGGCGATGCCGACGTTTCCGCCCGACGGCGAGAAGATCGCCGTGTTCACCCCCACCACCTGGCCCCGCAGGTTGAAGGTCGGCCCGCCGGAATTGCCGCGGTTGATCGGCGCGTCGATCTGGATGAAGTCGTCGTAGGGCCCCGCGCCGATGTCGCGCGCCTGTGCCGAGACGATGCCCGCCGTCACCGTGCCGCCGAGCCCGAACGGGTTGCCGATCGCCACCACCCAATCGCCGATGCGCGTCGCCTCCGGGGCGAACTCCACGTAGGGGAAGCGCGCGCCGTCGGCGTCCACCTTGACGAGGGCGAGGTCGGTGCGCGGATCCGTGCCGACCACGCGGGCGTCGAAGACGCGCCCGTCGTCCATCAGGATCTCCACCTCGGCGGCGTTCTCGACGACGTGGTGGTTGGTGACGAGATAGCCGTCCTGCGAGACGAAGAAGCCCGAGCCCTGCGAGGCCGCGAAGCGCTCCGGCGGCGGCCCGCGGCGCCCGCGCGGCTCGCGGTCCTCGAAGCGGCGGAAGAAGTCGTAGAGCGGGTGTCCCGGCTCGATCCCCGGCAGCGGCGACGGTCCCCCGAAGACCTCCGGCCCACGGGTCGCGACCGTCTGCGCCCGCACCCGCACCGACACGACGGCCGGGCGCACGCGCTCGACCACGTCGGCGAAGGAGGGCATCACCAGGGGCTGCTCGAGCGTCAGCGGGTCGGCCTGCGCCGGCGGCGGCGGCAGCATGCCCGTGCCCACGGCCCCGGCGCCTGCGAGCGCGGCGAGGCCGGCGGCGGCGAGAAGGCCGGCGCGGGCGGTGACGACGAGCGATCGCGGCATGGCGGCATGGCTCCTGTGCTGTGGCGGAATCCTCGCGACCGATCCTGCCACGGCCGAGCTTGCCGCGTCCTCACCCGAAGATGACAATTCGGTAAGGTGGCGATGCGGGTCGGCGCCGCGGCCCGCAGTCCCGCCATTCACCCGCCGTTCATCATCCTGCCGCTTTATGGGCGTGAACAAGCGACACCGTTCACATTCATGCGAGTCGTGACCACCATGAAGACTTCCCGTATCGCCCTGGCGGGCGTCGTCGCCGCCACCCTGACCCTCGGCGCCTGCGCCGGGGCCGGCCCGAACCAGCAGGTCGGCGGCTTCTCCGGCGCGCTGATCGGCGGCGCCATCGGCTCGCAGTTCGGCGGCGGCACCGCCGAGCGCATCGCGGCCGGCGCGCTCGGCGCGGCGATCGGCGGCCTGATCGGCGGCCAGATCGGCGCCAACCTCGACGCCGAGGAGCAGCGCCGCGCCTACATCGCCCAGCAGCAGGCCTTCGCCGCGCCTTCCGGCCGGCCGGTGCGCTGGCAGGGCGACGACGCCTACGGCGAGGTGATCGCCTTCGAGCCCGTCCAGACCCGCGCCGGCTATTGCCGCGAGTACCAGCACACCGTCTATATCGGCGGGCGTCCGCAGCAGGCCTACGGCACCGCCTGCCGCCAGCCGGACGGCTCCTGGCAGATCGTCGGCTGAGCCGAAGCGCATAATTCAGCGGCTGGACGCCGGGAAAAGGGGCTGGATCAGCCCCTTTTTTGTGCGTACTTCTCCTCGCGTGACACCGTGTCGCCGAGCGGTAGCATCGTTCCGCCGCGTTCGACGCAGTACATTCGGGGCCATGACGATCTGGATCCTCTTCGCCGTGATGACGGGCGCCGCCGTGCTGGCGGTGCTCGTGCCGTTGTCCCGCCGCAAGCCGACGGAGGCCGCGAGCGCGGCCGAGGGCGAGCGTCTCTTCTACGAGGACCAGATCGCCGAGATCGAGCGCGACCACGGCCGCGGCCTGATCACCGCCGAGGAGATGCGCGCCGCCAAGGCCGAGGCCGCCCGCCGCCTGATCCGCGCCGCCTCGAACGAGCGCGACCCCAAGGATGCGGTCGACGAGCCGGCCCTGCGCCGGCGCCGCGCGGCCTCCGCCATCGCGCTCTCGTCCGTGCCGCTGCTCGCGCTGGCCGTCTACGGCGCCTACGGCTCGCCGCACCTTCCGGCCCAGCCGCTCTCCGCGCGGCTGGAGCAGACCATCGACCCGCGCAATCTCGACATCACCGAGGCGGTGGCCCGCATCGAGGCGCATCTCGCCGCCGATCCGGACGACGGTCGCGGCTGGGACGTGCTCGGCCCCGTCTACATGCGCGAGGGCCGCTACCGCGACGCGGCCGGGGCCTATCTCAACGCGATGCGCCTGCTCGGCGAGGACCCGACGCGCCTCGCCAATCTCGGCGAGGCGCTGGTCAACGCCGAGGCCGGCGTCATCAAGGCGCAGGCGCGCGAGGCCTTCGAGCGGGCGCTGGCGCTCGACGCGAACCACCCCAAGGCGCGCTTCTACCTCGCCCAGGCCCTCGAGCAGGACGGGGACGTCGACGCCGCCCGCGCCGCCTACGAGGAGATCGCCCGCCGCTCGCCCGCGAACGCGCCCTGGATGGGCATCGTCAACGAGCGCCTCGTCGCCGTCGGCGGCGAGCCCCTCGCCCCGCGCGAGAACCCGTTCGCCGGCGCGCCCGGCTCGGAGGCCGGCGCCGCGCTGGCCGCGCTCCCCGAGGCGGATCGCCTTGCGGCGATCGGCGGCATGGTCGAAGGCCTCGCTTCGCGCTTGAAGGAGGAAGGCGGCACGGCGGACGAGTGGGTGCGGCTGCTGCGCTCCTACGCGGTCCTCGGCGAGCGCGACAAGGCGCAGGGCGCCCTCGCGGACGCGCGGACGGCGCTCGCGGGGGACGCGCAGGCGCTCTCCGCGCTCGACGCCGCCGCCGCCGAGATGGGCCTGCCGCCCGCCGCGCAGGCCCAGTGAACCGTGGAACAATGATCCGTGGAACGATGACCGAGTTCGGGACCAGCGAGCGATGACGAGAAAGCAACGCCGCCTCACCATGATCGGCGCAGCCGGCGCGACGCTCGCGATCGCGCTCGGCCTCGTCCTGTGGGCGATGAGCGACACGATCGTGTTCTTCCGCGCGCCGGCGCAGGTCGTCGCCGAGGGCGTCGAGCCCGGCGTGCGCTTCCGCCTCGGCGGGCTCGTCGAGGCGGGCTCGGTGGAGCGCCACGGCGACCAGATCACCACCTTCAAGGTGGGCGACGGCGGCGGCATCGTCGCCGTTCGCTACCAGGGCCTGCTGCCGGACCTGTTCCGGGAAGGGCAGGGCGTCGTCGCCGAGGGCCGTCTCGACCCGGCGGGGCTCTTCGTCGCAGACACGGTTCTCGCCCGCCACGACGAGAACTACATGCCGCGCGAGGTGGCCGACGCGCTCAAGGAGAACGGCCTGTGGCAGCACGACGGTCCCGCCGTGCGGCCCGCCGCCGCCCGCGACCTGCCGATCACGACGCCGACGCAGTGATCTGGCGTCGCTCCCCCGCAACCGAGAACGATCCGACGAGGAACGCGCCGCGATGCTGATCGAAGCCGGACATTTCGCGCTGGCCCTGGCGCTGGGCCTCTCCCTGGTCCAGTTCCTCGTGCCGCTCTGGGGCGCGCGGTCGAACGACGCCACGTTGATGAACGTCGGCCCCCCGGCGGCGCTGGGCGTCTTCGGGCTCGTCTTGTTCTCGTTCGGGGTGCTCACCTTCGCCTACGCGACGTCGGACTTCTCGGTCTACAACGTCGTCGCCAACTCGCATTCGGCCAAGCCCTTCGTCTACAAGCTCACCGGCGTGTGGGGGAACCACGAGGGCTCGATGCTCCTGTGGATCGTCATCCTCGCCCTGTTCGGCGCCCTCGTGGCGGTGGCGAAGAACGCCGTGCCGCCGAAGCTGCGCGCCAACACCATCGCCATGCAGGGGCTGATCACCGTCGCCTTCCTGCTCTTCCTCTTGATGACCTCGAACCCGTTCGAGCGGCTCGAGCCCGCGCCGTTCGAGGGGCAGGACCTCAACCCCTTCCTCCAGGATCCCGGCCTCGCGATCCATCCGCCGCTCCTCTACGTCGGCTATGTCGGCTTCTCGATCACCTTCGCCTTCGCCATGGCGGCCCTGATCGAGGGGAAGATCGACGCGGTCTGGGCGCGCGCGGTGCGTCCCTGGACGCTCATGGCCTGGGGCTTCCTGACGCTCGGGATCGCCATGGGCTCCTACTGGGCCTATTACGAGCTCGGCTGGGGCGGCTGGTGGTTCTGGGACCCGGTCGAGAACGCCTCGCTGATGCCCTGGCTCGTCGGCACGGCCCTGATCCACTCCACCATCGTCATGGAGAAGCGCGACGCGCTCAAGGTCTGGACCATCCTGCTCGCGATCCTGACCTTCTCGCTGTCGCTGCTCGGCACCTTCCTGGTGCGCTCGGGCGTGCTGACCTCGGTGCACGCCTTCGCCGTCGACCCCGACCGCGGCCTCTTCATCCTGGGCATCCTGATCTTCTTCATCGGCGGCTCGCTCGCGCTCTTCGCCTGGCGCGCGCCGATGCTGAAGCAGGGCGGCATCTTTGCGCCGGTCTCGCGGGAGGGCGCGCTCGTCCTCAACAACCTCTTTCTCACCACCGCCTGCGCGACGGTCTTCATCGGCACGCTCTACCCGCTCGCGCTCGAGGCGTTGACGGGGGCGAAGATCTCGGTCGGCGCGCCCTTCTTCAACGCCACCTTCCTGCCTGTGGTGATCCCGCTCTTGATGCTGCTGCCGTTCGGTCAGGTCCTCGCCTGGAAGCGCGGCGACCTGTCGGGCGTCGCGAGCCGGCTCTACGCCGCGGCGGGCCTCGCCATCCTGGCGACGATCGGCGTCTACGCGCTCACCTTCGGCGGCCCGGCGCTCGCGCCGCTGGCGGTCGGGCTCGGCGTCTTCCTCGTGCTCGGCGCCTTCAACGAGGTGATCACGCGGGCGAAGGGCGCGGGCGGCCTCTCGCTCGCGGCGAAGCGCGCGATGGGCCTGCCGCGCTCCACCTGGGGCACGGTCCTCGCCCATGCCGGCGTCGGCGTCACCGTCATCGGCATCGCGGCCACCGCCTGGTCGGTGGAGCGCATCGTCTCGATGAACCCGGGCGACGTGCAGCCGATCGCCGGCTACGAGGCCCGGCTGGAGGGCGTCTTCCCGCGCACGCTGCACAATTACCGCGAGGACGTCGCGCGCTTCACGCTCCTCGACGACGGCCGCGAGGTGGCGCTGCTCGAGACCATGAAGCGCATCTACCCCGCCCGCGGCATGTCGACCACCGAGGCGGGCCTCGAGACCTTCGGCTTCAGCCAGGTCTACATCTCCTTCGGCGAGGTGCAGCCGGACGGCTCGCTCGGCGTGCGGCTCTATTACAAGCCCTGGGTGCTGCTGATCTGGATCGGCTCGGTGATCATGGCGGCCGGCGCCGCCGTCTCCCTGACGGACCGCCGCTTCCGGGTCGGCGCGCCGGTGCGTTCGAAAGGCTCGCAGTCCGGGTCGCAGCCGGGCGCGCGCAAGAGCGCCGGCGGTCGCCCGGCCGAGGGCGGCGCCACCGCCGCCGTTCCCGCGGAGTGACCGCCATGAACCGCCTGCGCGCCCTCCTCGCCGCTCTCGCCATCGCCGGGTTCGCGCTCGCGAGCCCGGCCCAGGCGCTCAATCCGAGCGAGATGCTCGACGATCCCGCGCTCGAGGAGCGCGCCCGCGAGGTCTCGAAGGGCCTGCGCTGCCTCGTCTGCCAGAACCAGTCCATCGACGATTCGGACGCGCCGCTGGCCAAGGACCTGCGCATCCTGGTGCGCGAGCGCCTCGAGGCGGGGGACACGAACGACCAGGTCCTCGACTTCGTCGTCGCCCGCTACGGCGACTTCGTGCTGCTGCGCCCGCCGATGAACGCCTACACGATCATGCTCTGGGTCGGCCCGACCCTCGTGCTGATCGCCGGCGCGGCGGGCCTGTTCGTCACCGTGCGCCGCCGCCGCATCGCGGCGAACGCGCCCACCGCGCCGGGCCTCTCGGCGGAGGAGGAGGCGACGCTCGCGAAGATCCTGGAGCGCGAGAAGGGGTGAGGCGCGGCCCTCGCGACCGGGCCGCGCCGCCGGTGCGCACGGGGTGCGCCCCGCGCTCGGTCGGAGCCGACCGTAGGCTCAGGCCGCCTTCTTGTTGGCGGCCTTCTCGGCGAGCTTGGTGAGCTTCTCGTCGGTGCGGCTCTCCTCCTTGAGGGTCTGCTCGAGCAGCTTCGCCGCGTCCTTCATGCCGAGCTCGTTGGCCCAGGTGCGCAGCGTGCCGTAGCGCGAGATCTCGTAGTGCTCGATGGCCTGGGCGGCGGCGATCACGCCCGCGTCGAGGGCGGGGGAGCCCTTGAAGTCGGACATGACCTCCTTGGCCTCCTCGATCAGCCCCTGCACCGCCTCGCAGGTCTTGCCGCGGGCGGGCTTGCCGAGCATCTCGAAGATCTGGTCGAGCCGCTCGATCTGGCCCTCCGTCTCCTCGCGATGCGTCTCGAACGCCTGCTTGAGATCGTCGTCGTCGATGGTCTTGACGATGCGCGGATAGGCGCGCAGCGCCTGCTTCTCGCCGTGATAGACGTCCTTGAGGGTGTCGAGGAACAGGTCCTCGAGAGTCTTCTGGTTCGCCATGGGCATGAGCTCCTGTTGAAGGGCGCGGGACGAACCGCCCGGCCGCATCCGGGTTCCCGCCGTGCGCAGGACGCCGCGTCGAGCGCCTCGACCAGCGCCTGCGCCAGCGCGAGCCGCTCGTGCGGGCTCTCGCTCTCGCGCGGAAAGACCAACCGGTTGCCGCGCCAGGCGAGCGGCGGCTCGGTGCGCTCGCGCACGGCGTTCGCCGCGTCCTCCACGAAGGTCGCCGCCACGGCCGCCGGGCCGGCCTCGAGCCGCAGGATGCCGAGCCGCCGGCAGGCGAGCCGCAGGCGCGCCAGCGCGAGCGCGTCCTCCATCGCCTCGCCCGGCGCCCCGAACCGGTCCTCGACCTCCTCCGCGAGCGCGTCGAGCGCCTCCTCGTCCTGGAGCCGGGCCAGGCGGGCGTAGAGCTCGAGGCGCATGTCCGGGCTCGCGACGACATCCTCCGGGATCGCGCCGTGGAGCCCGATCTCGACCCGCGGCGCGATCGCCGAAGCCTCCCTCTCCCCGCGCGCCGCGGCCAGCGCCCGGTCGAGGAGGTCGCGATAGAGCTCGATGCCGATCTCGGCCGCGTGCCCCGCTTGGGCGTCGCCCAGCAGGTCTCCCGCCCCGCGCAGATCGAGATCGCGCAACGAGAGCGCGAAGCCGGCGCCGAGCCGGTCGTTGGCGACGAGCGCGTCGAGCCGCGCGCGGGTGTCCTCCGCGAGCTGCGTGTCGGCCTCCGTCAGGAGCCAGCACGCGGCCTGCCGCGGCCCGCGGCCGACGCGCCCGCGCAGCTGGTGGAGCTGGGCGAGGCCGAACCGGTCGGGCCGCACGATCAGCATCGTGTTGGCGCGCGGCACGTCGAGGCCGCTCTCGATGATGTTGGTGGCGATCAGCACGTCCGGCGGGTCGTCGCCGCAGGCGAAGTCGAGCATCGCGTCGTCGATGGCGGCGGGCTTCATGCGCCCGTGCGCCACGGCGAGCCGCAGATCCGGCAGGAGCGCCGCGATCCGGGCGCGAACGCCGTCGATGTCGGCGATGCGCGGCAGGACGACGAAGCTCTGTCCGTCGCGGGCGCGCTCGCGGGCGAGCGCCTCGCGCACCACCGAATGGTCCCATGCGGCGAGGGCCGTGCGCACCGGCTTTCGCGCGACGGGCGGCGTCGCGATGGTGGAGAGGTCGCGCAGGCCGATCAGGCTCCCCGCCAGCGTCGCCGGGATCGGCGTCGCGGTCAGCGTGAGCACGTGCGCGCCCTCGCCCAGGGCATGGAGCGCCTCCTTGTCCTCGGCGCCGAAGCGCTGCTCCTCGTCGACCACGACGAGCCCGAGGTCGGAGAAGCGCATCCCCTCCACCGCCAGCGCGTGCGTGCCGACGACGATGCGCACGCTGCCGTCTGCGAGGCCCGCGCGCACCCGTTTCGCCTCCGCCTCGGGCACCAGCCGCGAGAGCTGCGCGACGGGGACGCCGAAGCCGGCGAAGCGGCGGTGCAGCGTATCCGCGTGCTGGCGCGCCAGCACGGTGGTGGGCGCGACGAGCGCGACCTGCTTGCCGGCGAAGGCGGCCACCGCCGCGGCGCGCAGGGCCACCTCGGTCTTGCCGTAGCCGACGTCGCCGCAGACGAGCCGGTCCATCGGCGTCGTCCGCGCCATGTCGGCGAGAACGGCGGAGACCGCCGACGCCTGGTCCGGCGTGAGCGCGAAGGGGAAGCGCGCGGCGAAGCGGGCGAGGTCGCGCTCGGAGGCGTGGAGCGCGGGCGCCGTCGCCTCCCGCCGCGCCGCGGCGAGGCGCTGGAGATCGGCCGCGGCCTTGGCGATGGCGGCCTCGACGTCGGCGCGGCGCTTCGCCCAGCTGTCCGTGTCGAGCCGGTCGAGCTTCACCGCGTCGCCGGACCCGCCGTGACGCCAGACGCGGTCGAGCTCGTCCGCGGGCACGAGCAGCGTCGCGCCGTCGGCGTAGACGAGCCGCGCCGCCTCGCGGGGGGCGTCGTCCTCCTGCGCGCCGGCGCCGATGCGCTCGAGCCCGTCGAGCCGCCCCAGCCCGTGCTCGGCGTGGACGACGACGTCGCCGATCGCGGGCAGGGTCGCGTCCTCGCCGAGGCGCGCCCCGCGGCGCCGCGCGATCCCGGTCTCGCCGAGGAGATCCGCCGCCGCGATCACCACGACGCCGGTTTCCTCGTCGACGAAGCCGGCCTCGAGCGGCGCCGCTAGGGCGCACAGAGCGCCCGTCTTCGCTCGCGCCGCCTCGGCGAAATCGGCGACCCGGGTCGGGCTCTCCTTCAGCGCGCCGCGCGCCCGGCGCAGGAACGGCGCGAGCAGCTCCGCATCCGCCGCGAGCAGCACGCGTTCGCCCGACTTCCGGCGCTCGGCCACGAAGCGCGCGAAGGCCGGGCGCGGGCGCTCCTGCACGACGAAGCGCGGCACGCCGGCCTCCTTCCCCGTCCCGGCGGCGACGATCTCGGGTTTTCGCGCATCGCGGGCCTCCCGCCATTCCGCGAGGGTGAGATGCAGCGCCTCCGGCGGCAGGGGAGGGCGGGCGCCCTCGCGGGCCTCGCGCATGGCGCGGGCGGTCTCGCAGGCGTCGCGCACCTCCTCCAGGGCGTCCGCGACGAGCCCGTCCGCCTCCTCCTCAAGCGTCAGCCGCGCGTCGGGGCAATAGGCGAACAGCGTCTCCAGCGTGTCGTAGCGCTCCGCCAGACGGTGTTCCGCGCCGTAGGCGAGCGGCTCCGCGGGGGCGTCCGGCGGGCGAACGATCTCGGAAGCGGGGTCGACGACGAGATGCGCGGTGTCGGCCGCGCCGGTCTGCGTGGCGGGATCGTAGGAACGGACGGCGACGACGCGCCCGTCCTCGTGCTCGACCCGGCAGGGCAGGGGCGCGGCGGCGGGGAAGAGATCGAGCACGTGGGGCCGGAAGGCGGCCTCGCCCGGCTCGTCGACCCGATCGTCGAGCCGATAGCCGATGCGCACCAGCGCCGCCTCGAGCGTGTCGGCCTCGAACGCGTCGCCGACGCGGATGTCGTGGTGGGCGAAGGCCCAGACCGATCGCGGCGGCACGCGGCGCACGAGCGCCGCGGGGGTGGTGATCACGAGGCCGGGGCGATTCTCCGCGTCCGTCAGCCAGCGCAGCACGCCCATGCGCGCGCCCATGCACGCCTTCGAGGGCGGCATCCTGTCGTAGGGGAAGCAGTCCCAGCCCGGGAAATGCGCGATCGCGACCTCCGGGCAGAGCGCCCGCGCCGTCTCGACGAGCGCCTGCGCCCGGCGGGCGCTCGTCGCGACGTGGATCAGCGGGCGCTTCGGATCCGCCCGGCGCGCGAGGGCGAGGGCGAGGCGCCCGATCGGCGCGGAGGCGGGCAGGCTCGAGGCGCGGCGGTTGCGAGGCGGCATGGATCGTGCAAGGAGAAGACGAGGGACGGGTTCGGGCAACGCCGGCGCCGGCCCGCGGGTTCGCCGCGGTTCGGATCGCGCGCGCGGTATGCGCGTTTCCCCTCCTCTTTCCCTTGGGAAAGAGACGCTTATATACATACGACCTACGTCGAATGATGCACATGCGGCTCGACCCGTCGGGTCGAGCAGAGAGGCCGAGGGCGCACGGATGACCGCCGCCGCACAGACCATCGATCGCGCCGCCGACCGCGCCGTCGCGCCCGTCATCGACGTCGACCAGCTCCTCGCCAACGCCCGCGAGGCGAGCGAATTCCTCAAGGCGCTCTCGCACGAGACGCGGCTGATCATCCTGTGCGTCTTGATCGAGGGCGAGAAGTCCGTCACCGAGCTCGAGGAGATGCTGAACATGCGCCAGCCGGCCGTGTCCCAGCAGCTCGCCCGCCTGCGCGCCGACGACCTCGTCGCCAGCCGCCGCGACGGCAAGAACATCTACTATTCCCTCGCCCGCCCCGAGGTGATCGAGGTCATCGGCGCGCTGCAGAAGGCGTTCTGCGCGGTGCGGTGAGGGGCGAGGCCTCGAGGACGAGGCTCTCCACCACCCGCACCCCCGCCAGCGCCTCCGCCAGCTCTCCCACCCGCTCCCCCGCCAGGAACGCCGGCATCAGCGCCTGCGGCCGCGTCCGCGCGGCCAGCGCGCGCAGGTCGGAGAGGCGCGGGTGGACGTTCCAGCGCAGGAAGGTCGCGCGGCCCGCGGCGACCGCCTCCGCGGCCGGGGTGCCTTCCGCCACGTGGCCTGTGAAGACGATGTCGGCTCCGCCGCGGGCGAGGAGGGCGGCGGCGACGCCCGTCTCGGCGTTCGGGCCGGCGGCGATCATGGCGCCGAAGAGGGGCGCGTCCTCCGTCAGCGGCTCGGTCTCGGCGAGGAGGCGGGCGACCGCGCCGGCCGCGGCGTCCGCGACGAGGCCGTGGGCGAGGGCGATCGCGGCGACGCGGCGATGGGCGGGGTCGAGGCGCACGGGGAGAATTTCCGCCAGCGCGAGCGCCATGTCGAGGCCGCGGCCGTCGGCGGGGCACGGGAGCAGCAGCGGCCCGCCGGCGCGGGCGCGGGCGAGGAGCGGCAGGGCGGCCTCGGCGAGGGGCGTGTCCCAGGTCCCGTAGGCGGCGTCGGCGATGACGATGTGCGCCGGCGGGAACGGGTCGAGGGGGTAGACGGCGCTCTCGGCGGTGACGTCGCCGGTATAGAGCACGCCCTCGGCCCCGCCGAGCCGCAGCCAGACGCCGCCCGGCGCATGGCTCGCGCGCCCGGTCTCCACCCGAACGCCGGCGATGGTCGTCTCCCCCGCGAGCGGCAGCGGGCGGGCGCGGGCCAGCGCCGGATGGCCGGCGATGGCGATCACGGGCGCGGTGGCGTAGAGGGGCGCGTCCTCCGGGACGAGGTCGAGCGCGCCGACATGGTCGCCGTGCCCGTGGCTGATCAGGACGGCGTCGAGCCGGCCGACGCCCGAAAGGTCCGGCCGGCGTCCCGCGTCCGGGCCCTCGCCGCAATCGAGGAGGAGCCGCGCGCCGTCGATCTCGACGAGGAAGCAGGCCGGGCCCTTGGTCCCGAAACCCGAGAGAGCCGTGACCCTCATGCGGTGATCCTCACTCCGCGAGCGCCCACGCGTCCTCCACCGCGAGCCCCACCCGCGTGCCCGGCGCGCGCGCCTCGCGGGAATGGACCTGCACGAGGACGTCCTCCACCCCGTCGATGGCGAGGTCGAGCGTGTGGGCGCCGCCGCGATAGACCGCGTCGACCACGCGGGCGGGGATGGCGTCGAGGGCCTCGGAGAGGGAGAGCGTCTCCGAGCGCAGGACGAGCCGGCCCGGGCCGGGCGCCGTCGCCGCGCCGCGGGCGGCGAGGGTGCGGCCGGCGAGGGAGACGGTCAGGCGGCCCTCGCGGGCGGGCTCGAGGATCGCGACCGGCACGAGCGCCCCGCGGCCGATGAAGCGCGCCACCATCTCGGTCGCCGGGGCGGCGTAGAGGTCCTGCGGGGCGGCGACCTGCTGGAGGCGGCCCTCGTGCATCACGGCGATCGTGTCGGCGAGCGCCATCGCCTCGGCCTGATCGTGCGTGACGGTGACGAAGGTCGCGCCGGTCTCGCGGTGCAGGCGGCGGAACTCGCGCTGCATGGTCTCGCGCAGATGGGCGTCGAGATTGGCCAGCGGCTCGTCGAGCAGGATCAGCGGCGGCTCCAGCGCGAGGCAGCGCGCCAGCGCCACCCGTTGGCGCTGGCCGCCGGAGAGCTGCGCGGGCTTGCGGTCGGCGAAATCGGCGAGGCCCACCATGGCGAGCGCGTCGGCGACGCGCCGGCGGCGCTTGTCGGCCGGCAGGCGGCGCACCTTCAGCCCGAAGGCCACGTTGTCGGCGACCGACATGTGGGGCCACAGCGCGTAGGACTGGAACACCATGCCGAGCCCGCGCTCCTCCGGCTCGACGAAGGTCCCGCCATCGGCGACGACGCGCCCGGCGATGGCGATGCGCCCGGCGCTCGGCCGCTCGAGCCCCGCGACGAGGCGCAGGAGCGTGGTCTTGCCGCAGCCCGACGGCCCCAGCAGCGCCAGGAACGCGCCCTCCGCCACCGCGAGGCCGACCCCGTCGACCGCCCGCGCCGCGCCGAACGCCTTCGTCACCCCGTCGAGCTCGAGCCCGCTCATCGTGTCTCCTGGTTCTGGCCCCTGCCCGCCTTGTTCCGCCCGCGCGTGACAGGCGCATGACGCCCCCCGGCGCACGCCGCGCCTCACCCCACCGCCGGGAGCGCCCCCGCGAAGCGCCGCTCCGGCAGCCCCCGGATCCCGAACGCCGCACCCACGTCCGCCACGAAGATCCCCCCGGCCAGCGGCTCGCGGGCATAGGCGTCCGGCGTCATGCCCTCGCGGGCGGTGGTGATGTAGAGCCGGTCGAGGTTCGGGCCGCCGAGGCAGCAGCAGGTGACCTGCGAGGCGGGGAGCGTCACGCGGATGTCGGGCGTCCCGTCCGGCAGGTGGCGCTGCACGCAGGCGCCGTCGAAGCGCGCGCTCCAGAGCCCGCCCTCGGCGTCGACGCAGGCGCCGTCGGGCACGCCCTCGCCCTCGGCCGTGGTGGCGAAGACCTCGCGCGCGCCCAGCGCGCCGGTCTGCGGATCGCGGACGTGGCGCCAGATCGTGCGCGTCGGGCTGTCGGCGAGAAACATCGTCCGGCCGTCGGGCGAGAAGGCGATGGAGTTGGTGATGGCGATCCCGGTGACGAGGGGCGTCTCGACGACGCCGTCGTAGCGGATCACCCGGGAAACCGGCTGGTGCGCGGCCTCGTCCATGCCGCCGACGACGAACGCGCCCGCGGGATCGCAGCGCCCGTCGTTGAGGCGCGTGGCCGGGTTCTCCGGCTCGAAGGCGGTGAGCCGCCGGCGTGCGCCGGTCGAAAGGTCGAGGGCGAAGAGGCCGCTCGCGAAGGCGGCGAGGACGACATCGCCCCCGCTCTCGGGGAAGGCGAAGGCGGTGAGGCGCTCCTCCAGCGCGCGGCTCCTCAGGTCGCCGCCGTCGGCGTCGCAGGAGAGGAGGAGCCGGCCGTGGATGTCGGTCCACCAGAGCCGGCCGTCGTACGGGTTCCACTGGATGCCTTCGCCGAGAACGGCGCTGGTTCTGACGAGCAGGCGGGCCTCGATCGTGCGCATGACATCCTCGGTAGCAGGGGCGGATCTCGCGCAGCGTTTATTGACCGCCCGGAGCCTCGCGTCTAGCGTCCGGCGTCCACACCCCGCCTCGAGGCCCCCGATGAGCGCCGCCGCCCCGACCGCCCTCTACCGCGATCTCGCCGACAAGACCGTGTTCGTCTCCGGCGGCGCGTCGGGCATCGGGGCCGACCTCGTCTGCGCCTTCGCGGCCCAGAAGGCGGCGACCTATTTCGTCGATCTCGACGCGGCGGCGGGGGAGGCCCTGGCGCGGCGGCTCTGCGACGAGACGGGCGCGCGGGTCGTGTTCGCGCGGGTCGACGTCACCGACACCGACGCGCTCGTCGCCGCCATCGACCGCGCGGCGGCGGAGACGGGGCGGCTCGACGCGCTGATGAACAACGCCGCCAACGACAGGCGCCAGCCGGCGGCGACGATCGGCCCGGCCGACTGGGACGCGGCGATGGCGGTGAACCTGAAGCACCAGTTCTTCGCCGCCCAGGCCGCCTTCCGCCACATGGCCCCGCGCCGGGCGGGCTCGATCGTCAATTTCGGCTCGACCTCCTACATGATCGGCGTGCCCGACCTCACCGCCTACGCCACCGCGAAATCCGCCGTGCGCGGCCTCACCCGCCAGCTCGCCCGCGAGTTCGGCCGCGACTTCGTGCGGGTCAACGCCATCGTGCCGGGCGCGATTCTCACGCAAAAGCAGCTCGACCTGTGGATCTCGCCGGAGCGCGAGGCGGAGATCCTCGCCCTGCAATGCCTGCCGCGCCGGCTCGTCGGCCAGGACGTGGCCGAGCTCGCGCTGTTTCTCGCCTCCGACGTGTCGAGCGCCTGCACCTCGCAGGACTTCCGGGTGGACGGGGGGATCGTCTGAGAGCGCGCGGACGCGTCTCGAAAGACCTGTCATCCCGGGCCGCGAAGCGGACCCGGGACCCATAACCTCGACGTCTCATCGAGCGCGCATCGCGCGCTCGTCTCGACGCCGATCCGTGCATCGAGGTCGCGCGACGAAGCCTGAAGGCTGCGAAAAAGGCGTCGGCGGATATGGGTCCCGGGTCGCCGTTCGGCGCCCGGGATGATATCGCGAACCTTCGCCGGCGGCTCAATCCGCCGTCGGCAGGCGGCGCATGGTGAACTCGATCAGCCCGTCGTCCAGCACGCGCCAGCTCTCGACCCGCGTCATGTAGGCGGCCTTGGGATAGCGCGTGAACCATTCGCGCGCGGTCTCGCGCGCCTGCTCGCGCGGCAGGCGATAGGTCTGCCGGGCGAAGGCCCCCGCGTCCGCGGGGCGGGCGCCCTCGCCGGCCGCGGCCGAGCGCGCGGCGAAGCGGCGGGCGATGTCGGCGGGCGTGCGGGGCGTGCGCGCCATGGCCCACGGTTCCTCGATCGGTCGCGAATACGCTTCGAAATGTAGGTCGGGGAGGCGAGAGAGTCGAATCGCGCCGTCCGCCCACGCAGGGGCCCAGACCACCCCCGCATCCTCCACAAAGCCTTTTTTCCTCGCGCCCGCGCGTTCCTAGGAACGTCGCGCATCTTTTCGCGTTGGCCGACGGAACCGCGACGCCGAGATGGCGTTCGCTCCAGCATCTTCTTCTTCTTCTCTGCTCGCGTCCGGCCGGAGGCGCGGGTCCGCGCAGGGAGCGTTCATGACCAAGACCTACCTGATCACCGGCGGCATGGGCTTCATCGGCCGCGCCCTCGCCGCGGAGCTCAGAGAGCACGGCCATTCGGTGCGGCTCCTCGACAGCCTGATCGAGCAGGTGCACGGCGCCGGCTGCCCCCCGATTCCGCAAGGCTGCGACTTCATCCACGCCGACGTGCGCGACGCCGACGCCGTGCGGCGCGCCGTCTCCGGCGTCGACGGCGTGTTCCACCTCGCGGCCGAGGTGGGGGTCGGCCAGTCCATGTACGAGATCGAGCGCTACACCAGCGCCAACGACGTCGGCACCGCCGTGCTCCTCCAGGAGCTGATCGAGGAGCCTGTGGAGCGCGTCGTCGTCGCCTCCTCCATGAGCGTCTACGGCGAGGGCTATTACCGCGCCCCGGACGGCGCTCTCGTCGCCGACGCGAAGCGCGACAAGCGCGCGATCGAGTCCGGCCGCTGGGACCCTGTCGTCGGCAACGCGGCGCTCACCCCCGTCGCCACCGACGAGACCAAGCCCGTCGACCTCGCCTCCATCTACGCCCTCGGCAAGTACGCCCAGGAGCGCGCGGTGATGATCGCCTGCCCGGCCTACGGCATGGAATGCGTTAGCTTGAGGCTCTTCAACGTCTTCGGGCCCGGCCAGGCCCTGTCGAACCCCTATACCGGCGTGCTCGCCAATTTCGCCGCGCGCTACCTCAACGGCGAGGCGCCGACGATCTTCGAGGACGGCCAGCAGAAGCGCGACTTCGTCCACGTGGCGGACGTCGCGCGCGCCTTCCGCCTCGCCATGGAGACGCCGCGGGCCGACGGCGAGGTGATCAACATCGGCTCGGGGCGCGCCTATACGGTCTGCGACGTCGCCCGCCTGCTCGGCGAGGCGATGGGCGCCGAGATCGAGCCCGAGATCCTGGGCAAGGCGCGCGCCGGCGACATCCGCCATTGCTACGCCGACATCGCCAAGGCGCGCGAGATTCTCGGCTTCGAGCCGGAATACCGGCTGGAGACGGCGCTCGGGCCGCTGGTCGACTGGGTCGCCTCGCAGAAGGCGTCCGACCGCGGCGCCGAGATGCGCCGGCACCTCGAGGCGCGAGGGCTCGTGACATGACGGGCGCCGCCACCGACAAGCCCCTTCTGATCGTCGGCGGCGCGGGCTTCATCGGCGCGAACCTCGCCGACAGCGTGCTGGCCGAGGGCGGGCGCGTCACCGTGATCGACACGCTCGCGCGCCCCGGCGTCGAGCGCAATCTCGCCTGGCTGCGCCAACGCCACGGCGATCGCGTGCGCCATCTGAAGGCCGACGTCCGCGACGGTCCTGCGCTGGAGACGGCGGTCGCCGAGGCGCGCGGGATCGTGCATCTCGCGGCCCAGGTGGCGGTGACGACCTCGCTCGCCGATCCGCTCGAGGACTTCTCCGTCAACGCCGCCGGCACGCTGGCGCTGCTCGAGACGGTGCGCCGGGTCAACCCGCTCGCGCCCCTCGTCTTCGCCTCGACCAACAAGGTCTACGGCGACCTCGGCGACCTCGCCATGCGCGAGGGCGCGGAGGCCTACGAACCGGTGGACGCGGAGGTGCGGGCGAACGGGGTCTCCGAGACCCGGCCGCTCTCCTTCCACACGCCCTACGGCTGCTCGAAGGGCGTGGCGGACCAGTACGTGCTCGACTACGCCCGCTCCTTCGGCCTGCGCACGGCGGTGATGCGGATGAGCTGCATCTACGGCCCGCGCCAGTTCGGCACCGAGGACCAGGGCTGGGTCGCGCATTTCCTGATCCGGGCGCTGCGCGGCGAGCCGATCACCATCTTCGGCGACGGCAAGCAGGTGCGCGACATCCTCCACGTCTCGGACGCCGTCGCCGCCTATCGCGCCGCGCTCGAGGGCATCGACGCCGTGCGTGGGCGCGTCTTCAACCTCGGCGGCGGGCCCGCCAACGCGGTCAGCCTGCGGGCCGTGCTCGATACGATCGAGGCGCTGGCGGGCCCGCTGCGGCTCGACCGTTCCGCGTGGCGCACGGGCGACCAGCTCTACTTCGTCGCCGACACCCGCCGCCTCGAGGCGGCGCTCGGCTGGCGCGCGCGCACCGACTGGCGGGCCGGGCTCGCCGATCTTGCGCGCTGGCTCGAGACCCAGGACTTCCTCCGCGGCGGCGCGCGCGCCCCGCGCGAGACGACGGAAAGGAGGCTCACGGCATGAAGGTCGCGCTCGTCAACCCGGCCTGGAGCTTCGACGGATCGATCTATTTCGGCTGCCGCCACGAGCACCTGCCGCTCGAGCTCGGCTATGCCAAGGCCCTGCTCGAGGCCGCGGGCCACGAGGCGCTGATGCTCGACGGGCTCTTGCAGGACGCCGACAACGCCGCGCTCGCCGCCCGGGTCGCCGACTACCGGCCGGACATCACCGTCGTCACCACGGCCCCGACCTACCTGTTCTGGCGCTGCGCCCCGCCGGAGCTGCGCGTGCCGGCGGAATTCCTCGCCGCGCTCGCCGGGCGCGGCGGGCGCACGGTCGCAGTCGGCCCGCACGGCTCTGCGACGCCCAAGCCCACGCTCGAGAAGCTCGGCGTCGACGCCGTGATCCGCGGGGAGTGCGAGGAGACGGTGGTCGCGCTGGCGGAGACCTCGGACTGGTCGCAGGTCGACGGCGTCGCGCGCCTGGTCGACGGCGCGCTGGAGACCCGCGGGCCGACGATGGCGAGCCCCTTCGTCGACCACGCGCCGCTCGTCTGGCCGCGGGAATGGCTCGCGAACCACCCGCATCATCATCACCGCTTCGACGAGGGCCCCTTCGTTGGCCACGGCGCGGAGGTCGAGGCCTCGCGCGGCTGCCCCTACGATTGCGCCTTCTGCGCCAAGATCGACTACCGCGACAAGTACCGCCGCCGGAAGCTCGAGCACGTGCTCGCAGAGATCGACGGCCTGATCGCCCAGGGCGTCGGCTATCTCTACTTCATCGACGAGATCTTCCTGCCGCAGAAGGCCCTGCTGGAGGCGCTGATCGAGCGCCCGGTCGTCTTCGGCGTTCAGACCCGCATCGATCTGTGGAAGCCCGACCTGCTCGAGCTCCTGGGCGAGGCGGGCTGCGTCTCCATCGAGGCGGGGCTCGAGAGCCTCACCGAGGAGGGCCGCGAGATGCTGGCCAAGCGCTGCCGCATGGACACGCCCGAGCTCGCCGCGCTCCTCGTGAAGGCGCGCGCGCACGTGCCTTTCGTGCAGGCGAACCTGATCGGCACGCCCACCGATTCGAAGGAGATCGTCGCCCATTGGCGCGAGCACCTGATTGCGCGCGGCGTGTGGGCGAACGATCCCGTGCCGCTCTACCCCTACCCGTCCTCGCCCTCCTACCGCGAGCTCTGGGGCCTGCCGGACGACCACGCCTGGGAGCGGGCGCACGAGCATTACCTCGCCGCCTTCGACCGGTTCAGCGACATCCAGGACGAGCGGCCGCGTCCGCTCGCCGAGCTCGAAGACGTCTGCTGCGGGGCGCGCGCATGACGATCCCGCCCTCGCCACGCCGCATCCTCGTCACCTGCGACGCCGTCGGCGGCGTCTGGCGCCATGCGCTCGACATGGCCCGCGCGCTCGGGCCTCACGGCGTCGAGACCGTGCTCGTCGCCTTCGGGCCCGAGCCCTCCGCCGAGCAGCGCGCTGAGGCGCGCGAGACCGAGGGCGTGACGTTTCTGTGGTTCGACCATCCGCTCGACTGGCTGGTGGCGGAGGAGGCGGCGCTCGACGGGATCCCGGCGGTGCTGGAGGGCGTCGCCGATCTCTACGACGTCGATCTCCTCCACCTGAACTATCCCTCCCACGCCCGGGGGCTGGCGACGACGCGGCCGGTGATCGTCATGTCCCATTCCTGCATGACGACCTGGTGGGCGGCGCTGCGCGGCGGCGAGCCGCCGGAGGAGTTCGCTCTGAACGCCCGGCTCGTGCGCGAAGGCTTCGCGCGGGCCGACCGGGTGCTCGCGCCGAGCCGCAGCCACGCCAATGCGCTCACCCGCGCCTACGGGTCTCTGCCCTCCCTCGACGTGGTCCGCAACGCGAGCTTCGCGCGCCCGCTCCCGCCGGAGCCGAACGACGGACGTCCCACTGCGCTCGCCATCGGCCGCTGGTGGGACGAGGCGAAGAACGCCCGCCTCCTCGACGCCGCCGCGGCGCTCGCTTCGACGCCGGTCCTGGCGCTCGGCGCGACCGCCGGGCCGAACGGCGAGGTCGTCGATTTCCGCCACGCCGAGGCGCCGGGCGCAGCCGCGCCGGCCGAGACCCGTGCGGCGCTCTCCCGGGCGGCCGTCTTCGTCTCGCCGGCCCGCTACGAGCCCTTCGGCCTCGCCGTGCTCGAGGCCGCGCAGGAGGGCTGCGCCCTCGTCCTCTCCGACATCCCGACCTTCCGCGAATTGTGGGACGGCGCCGCCACCTTCGTCGACGCGGACGACGCCGCGGGCTTCGCCGAGGCGATCGATCGCGTCGCCGGCGACGCGCGGGTCCATGCCTGGCACGTCGCGCAGGCGCAGGAGCGCGCGACGCGCTACGCGCCGCAGGCCCAGGCCGAGCGCCTGATGGAGATCTATACCGAGGCGCTGGCCGCCGCGCCCGAGGACGTCATGCGGCCGGCCCGGTGGCCGATGCCGCTTCCGGAGACCGCGTGATGCGTTTCGTCTTCTACTGTCACTCCCTCGCCTCCGACTGGAACCACGGCAACGCGCATTTCCTGCGCGGCGTCATGCGCGAGCTCGTCCATCGCGGCCACGAGGCCGTGGCGCTCGCGCCCTTCGACGCCTGGAGCCGGGCCAATCTCGCTGCCGACCAGGGCTTCGCCCCCCTCGACCGGTTCGAGCGAGACTTCCCCGAGCTGGAGGAGCGGCTCTACGAGCGCGGCTTCGACCACGCCGCCGCGCTCGAGGGCGCCGACGTGGTCGTCGTGCATGAATGGACCGATCCCGCCATCGTCGCCGAGATCGGCTGGCTGCGCCGGGAGGGCGCGCCGTTCACGCTGCTCTTCCACGACACCCACCATCGCGCCGTCTCCGCCGAGAAGGCGATCGCCGGGCTGGAGCTGCGCGACTACGACGGCGTGCTCGCCTTCGGCGAGGCCCTCGCCGCGCGCTACCGCGCCGCCGGCTGGGGCCGCCAGGTGCATGTCTGGCACGAGGCGGCGGATACGCGCCTGTTCCGGCCGCTTCCCGAGGTCGAGAAGACCGGCGACCTGGTCTGGATCGGCAATTGGGGCGACGGCGAGCGCGATCAGCAGCTGCGCGCGTTCCTGGTCGAGCCCGTGCGCGATCTCGGGCTCGTCGCCGAGGCCTGGGGCGTGCGCTACCCGCCCCAGGCGCTCGCGGCGCTCGAGGAGGCCGGCATCGCCTATCGCGGCTGGATCGCCAATGCCGACGCGCCGGAGGTCTTCGCCCGGCATCGCGTCACCGTCCACGTGCCGCGCCGGCCCTACGTCGAGAGCCTGCCCGGCATCCCGACGATCCGGGTGTTCGAGGCGCTGGCCTGCGGCATCCCCCTCGTCTGTGCGCCCTGGGAGGATGCGGAAGGGCTGTTCCGCCCGGGCGAGGACTACCTCCTCGCCGAGGACGGGGAGGCCATGCGCGCGGCTTTGCGCACCATCCTGAACGAGCCCGACCGCGCCGCGGCGCTCGCCGCGTCCGGCCTCGAGACCATCCGCGCCCGCCACACCTGCGCCCACCGCGTCGACGAGCTGATCGGCATCCTCGCCGATCTCGGCGTCGGGACGCGCGAGCAGGAGACCACAGAGACGGAGACCCTCCCGTGAAGATCGCCTTCTACGCCTCCAGCCTTCTGTCCTCCTACTGGAACGGCGCGGCGACCTACTATCGCGGGCTTCTCAAGGCGCTCGCCGCGCACGGGCACGAGATCGTCTTCTACGAGCCCGACGCCTTCGACCGGCAGAAGCATCGCGACATGGACGAGCCGCCCTGGGCCCGCGTCGTCGTCTACGAGGCGAGCCCGCAGGGCGTGCGCTCCGCGGCGGCGCAGGCCGCGAACGCCGACGTGGTCGTCAAGGCGAGCGGTGTCGGCTACGCCGACGACGCCATCCTGGAGGCGGTGATGGACGTCGCGCGCGACGACGCCGTCCGGCTGTTCTGGGACGTCGACGCCCCCGCGACGCTGGCCGAGATGGCCGGCGACGAGAGCCACGCCGTGCGCCGCATGCTGCCGCGTCTCGACGCGGTGATGACCTATGGCGGCGGCCATCCGGTGGTGAGCCGCTACGAAGCCTTCGGCGCCCACGCCTGCCACCCGATCTACAACGCGCTCGACCCCGACACCCACCACCCGGTCGACCCGGACCCGCGCTTTTCCGCCGATCTCGCCTTCCTCGGCAACCGCATGCCCGATCGCGAGGCGCGGGTGCGCACCTTCTTCCTGGAGCCCGCCGCGGCGGCGCCGGACAAGGCCTTCCTGCTCGGCGGCTCCGGCTGGGAGCCCTGGCAGATCACGCCGAACGTGCGCGCCATCGGGCATGTCGGCCAGCGCGACCACAACGCCTTCAACGTCACGCCCAAGGCCGTGCTCAACGTCAACCGCGAGAGCATGGCGCATGTCGGCTTCTCGCCGCCCACCCGCGTCTTCGAGGCGGCCGGCGCCGGCGCCTGCCTGATCACCGACCATTGGGAGGGCGTCGCCGAGTTCTTCGCGCCCGGCGAGGAGATCCTCGTCGCCCGCGACGGGCGGGACGTCGCCGAGATCATGGGCTGGCTGACGCCGGAGGCCGCCCAGCGCATCGGCCGCTGCGCCCTCGACCGCGCGCTGCGCGACCACACCTACGCCCGCCGCGCCAAGGAGGCCGACGCGATCCTGCGCGCGCTCAGGCAGAAGAAGACCCGGACGGGAGAGGCGGCATGACGAAGCCGCTCGACATCGTCGTCCTCGGGCTCTCGCTGTCCTCCTCCTGGGGCAACGGCCACGCGACCACCTATCGCGCGCTGCTGCGCGGCCTCGCCCGGCTCGGCCACCGCGTCACCTTCCTGGAGCGGGACGTGCCCTGGTACGCGAACAGCCGCGACCTCCCCGATCCCGATTTCTGCGCTCTCCACCTCTACGCGGATCTCGACGCGCTCGCCGCCCACGCGCCCGCGATCCGCGACGCCGACGCCGTGATCGTCGGCTCCTACGTCCCGGACGGGCCGGCCGTGATCGACCGGGTGGTCGAGACCGCCCGCGGCGTTGTCGCCTTCTACGACATCGATACGCCCGTGACGCTCGCCCAGCTCGCGCGCGGGGAGACGCAATCGCTCGAGGCGCGGCAGATCCCGCTCTTCGACGTCTATCTCTCCTTCACCGGCGGCCCGACCCTCGCGCGGCTGGAGCGCGACCTCGGCGCCCGGGCCGCCCGGGCGCTCTACTGCTCGGTGGAGGCGGACGCCTACGCGCCCACCGGCGAGGCGCCGGTCTGGGACCTCGGCTATCTCGGCACCTACTCGCCCGACCGCCAGCCGACGCTGGAGCGGCTCCTGATCGAGCCCGCGCGCCGCCTGCCAAAGAAGCGCTTCGTCGTCGCCGGCCCGCAATATCCCGACGACATCGCCTGGCCGCCCAACGTCGATCGCATCCCCCACCTGCCGCCGGCGGACCACCCCTCCTTCTATTCCCGTCAGCTCTGGACGCTCAACGTCACCCGCGCCGACATGATCGCGGCGGGCTTCTCGCCGAGCGTCCGGCTGTTCGAGGCGGGCGCCTGCGGCGCGGCGATCGTCGGCGATTTCTGGGAGGGGCTCGACGATCTCCTGCCGGACGGCGAGGCCATGATCGTCGCCCACGCCACCGACGACGTCGTGCGCCTCCTCACGCAGACGCCCGACGCGCGCCGGGAGGCGATCGCGGCCGATGCGCGGGCGCGGACGCTGGCCCGCCACACCGGCGTCGCGCGGGCCCGCGAGCTCGTCGCGGCGCTCGAAGAAGCGCAGGCGGCCCGCGCCGCGATGACGCGGAAAAAAGTCGCGGGGTTGTGAGACGGGATGCATCTTCTCCACGTCCTCGTGCGTTGGGGCGAGAGAATTCACGCCCATCCGGCGACGACCGGCGGCACTGGGAAAGGTGATCTGTCATGAATTCTTTCCGCACGAGGAAAAACCATCGCCGCCGCGCCGTGCTCGTGGCGGGCGGCGCCGGGTTTCTCGGCTCTAACCTGTGCGATCGTCTCGTGGCCGAAGGCGCCCGCGTGATCTGCCTCGACAACATGCAGACCGGGTCCTACGAAAATCTCGGCGGCCTCGTGCGCGAGCCGCGCTTCTCCGTGGTGGAGCAGGACGTCTGCGACCCGCTTCCCGCCAATCTCGAGGTCGAGGCGGTCTACAATCTCGCCTGCGCCGCCTCGCCGCCGCGCTACCAGGCCGACCCGGTCCACACGATGATGACGAGCGTGGTCGGCACGCGCCACCTGCTCGACCATTGCGAGCGCCACGGCGCGCGCTTCCTGCAGGCCTCGACGAGCGAGATCTACGGCGATCCCAAGCAGCATCCGCAGGCCGAGGACTACTGGGGCAACGTCAACCCCACGGGCCCGCGCGCCTGCTACGACGAGGGCAAGCGCGCCGCCGAGACCCTGTGCTTCGACTATCTGCGCGGGCGCTCGGTGGACGTGCGGGTGGCGCGCATCTTCAACACCTACGGCCCGCGCATGCGCCCCGACGACGGCCGCATCGTCTCGAACCTGATCTGCCAGGCCCTCGCCGGCGAGCCGCTGACGATCTACGGCACGGGCGAGCAGACGCGCTCGTTCTGCTATGTCGACGACATGATCGAGGGGCTCGCGCGCCTGATGCGGGCGAAGACGACGCCGGACGGGCCGGTCAATCTCGGCAACCCGGCGGAGTTCACCATCGTCGAGCTCGCCGACATGGTGCTCGACCTGATCGAGACGAGCTCCCGCCTCGTCTATGAGCCGCTGCCCACCGACGATCCCCAGCGCCGCCGCCCGGACATCGCCCGCGCCGACGCGCTGCTCGGCTGGCGCCCGACGACGCCGCTCGCCGAGGGGCTGCCGCCCACGATCGACTGGTTCGCCGGCCGGCGCGCCGCCGCCTCGAGCGAGGCCCGTCGCGCGCGCCCCTCCCGCGTCGAGCCGGTGCTCCAGAGCACGGCCTGACGCCGCCGGGCGTCGCCATCCGATCGCCGTGCGCGTCCCGGGCCACGACCGGCCCGGGACGCGCACCGCGCGTATCGCCTCGCGAGCCCTGGCGCCCCCCGCTCCATCCGTATAAATCCTGTCACCCGAGCGTCATACGGCCTTGCTACCCGCACGGCCGAGGCGTCGCGTCCGCGCGCCGGAACCCCGCATCAACGAGGTTGCCCCATGAAGACGATCCTGCGTCCGCTGATCGCCGGCCTCGCCCTCGCCACGGTCTCGACCGTGGCGCTGGCCCAGTCCGGCTCCATCACGGTCTACACCTCCCAGCCGACCGAGCAGATGGACACCATCGTGAAGGCCTTCAACGAGGCCTATCCGGACATCCAGGTCGAGGTCTTCCGCTCGGGAACGACCGAGGTCGTCAACCGCCTACAGGCCGAGTTCGCCGCCGGCTCGACCCCCGCCGACGTGCTCCTCATCGCCGACGCGGTGGCGATGACCCGCCTCAAGGGCGACGACCGTCTCGAGGCCTATGCGGACGCGCCTGTCCAGGGCCTGCCCGAGGCCGTGATCGACCCGGACATGACGTTCTTCGGCACGAAGCTGATCACCACGGGCATCGTCTACAACACCGAGCTCGTCGAGGAGGCCCCGACCTCCTGGATGGACCTGACCAAGCCCGAGATCGCCGCCTCGCTCACCATGCCGAGCCCGCTCTATTCGGGCGCCGCCGTCTACCATGTCGGCACCATGGTGCAGCAGCCGGAGTTCGGCTGGGACTATTACGAGACGCTCGCCGACAACGGCGCCATCGCCGGGCGCGGCAACGGCGGCGTGCTCGAGGCCGTGGCCCGCGGCGAGAAGGCCTACGGCATCATCGTCGACTTCATGCCGCTCAACGCGGCCGCCCAGGGCTCGCCGGTCGGCTTCGTCTTCCCGGAGGAGGGCGTCTCCGCGATCACCGAGCCGGTCGCCATCGTCAAGGGCACGGACGACCTCGAGGCCGCCAAGGCCTTCGTCGACTGGACGCTCTCGGAGGAGGGCCAGCGCCTCTCCGCTTCGCAGGGCTACATCCCGCTCATCGACGGCGTCGAGCTGCCCGAGGGCCGTCCGGCTCCCTCCCAGCTCACCATCCTCGAGGCCGATCTCGGCGCCATGATCGAGAACGACGAGGCGAACAAGCGCGCCTTCGCCGACCTGTTCGGCGGCTGATCGCATGCCCGTGCGCGCGCAGGCCGTCCCCCCGCCGCGCCTGCGTGCGCCCCTTCGCGCGCCTTCCGGCGAGATCCTCATGCTCGCCGGGGTGGCGCTCTATCTGGGCGTTTTCACGCTTTGGCCCCTCGGGCGCCTTCTCCTGGAGGCGCTCGGGGAGAACGCCGCCGGCGAGACGCTCGGCATCCTGCGCGACCAGTGGGAGTCGCGCTCCACCTCCCGCGCGCTCTGGAACACGCTGGAGGCTGGCAGCCTCGCGACCCTGGTCTCGATCCTGCTCGGCGGCACGATGGCCTTCGTCGTCGCGCTGACGAACGTCCGCGCCAAGACCGCGCTGACCTTCGCGCTGCTGCTGCCGCTCCTCGTTCCCTCCCAGATCACCGCGCTCGCCTGGATCGAGCTGATCGGCCCCTCCTCGCCGATCCTGCGGCCGCTCGGCCTCGCGAGCCCGCCCGGAACCACGAACCCGCTCTACTCGCTGTGGGGCATCGTCCTCGTCATGGGCGTGGAGCACGCGGCCCTCGTCTTCCTCGCCGTGCGCGCGGGCCTGCGCGCCATGCCGCGCGATCTCGTGGAGGCGGCGCGGATCTCCGGCGCGCGCCCGCTCGTCGCCACGATGCGCATCGTCCTGCCGCTGGCCTTGCCGTCGCTCATCGCCGGGGCGGCGCTGGCCTTCGTTTCCGCCATCGGGAATTTCGGCGTGCCGGCGCTGCTCGGGATCCCCGGCCGCTACACGATGCTGACGACGCTGATCTACCAGCGCCTCAACGGCTTCGGCCCCTCCGTGCTGGGCGAGGTGGCGGCCATCGCGCTGATCCTGATCCTGATCGCGGTCGCGGGCCTGGCGCTGCGCGCCCTCGTCGCGGCGCGGATGAACGCGCGGGTGGAGCGGGCGAGCGCCATGCTCCGGCCCTTCCCGCTGGGGCGCGCGCGGCTCCCCGTCGAGGCCGCCGTGTGGAGCGTGCTGGTCTTCGTGTCCTTCCTGCCGCTCGTCGCGCTGCTGGCCTCCTCGCTCACGCCCGCGGTGGGCGTGCGGCTCTCCCTCGAGACGATCACCCTCGACAATTACCGCTTCGCCGTTCTCGGCCAGGACGTGGCCCGGCGCGCCTTCGCCAATTCCTTCCTGCTCGCCGGAGCGACGGCGCTGGTCGCTGGCCTCGTCGCCGTGCCGCTCGCCTACCTCGCCGTGATGCGCCGCATGAAGGCCGCGCGGGGCCTGGATCTCGTGGCGGACACGCCCTACGCCATCCCGGGCACGGTGCTCGCCATCGGCGCGATCCTGGTCTTCCTGCCGCCGCTGCCGCTGATCGGGGTCTCGGTCTACAACTCGCTCTGGATCATCCTCTTCGCCTATTTCGCCCGCTTCATGACGCTGGCGCTGCGCCCCGTCACCGCGAGCCTCGAGACGATCGAGCCCGCGCTCGACGAGGCCGCCCGCATCGCCGGCGCGCGGGCCTTCCGCCGGCTGTTCGCGATCATCCTGCCCGTAGCGGCGCCGGCGGCGGTGGCCGGCGGGCTCCTGATCTTCATGACGGCCTTCAACGAGCTCACCGTCTCGGCGCTGCTCTGGTCGTCGGGCGCCGAGACGCTGGGCGTCGTCGTCTTCTTCCTGCAGTACGAGGGCAACTCGCCCGCCGCCGCGGCGCTCGCGACGGCGACGGTCGTGGTGACGCTGGTCCTGGCGCTGATCCTGGATCAGGTCGGGCGCTGGCTGCCCGGCGACGTGGTTCCCTGGCGCGACGCGACCGGGTGAGCGCGCCTCAGCCGACGTCGCCCGGCAGGTCGAGCCGCGCGGAGAGGCCGCCCATGGCGCTCTCGCCGAGCGTCAGCGAGCCCCGATAGAGCGTGGCGAGGTCCACCACGATCGACAGCCCCAGCCCCGAGCCCGGCACCGTCTCGTCGAGGCGCTTGCCGCGTTTCACCATCTCGTCGCGCTTGTCCGCCGGCACGCCCGGACCGTCGTCCTCGACCACGAGGACGAGACGCGGGCGCTCGGGGTCCCCGGACGCCTCGGCCCGCAGCACCACGCGGCCGCGCGCCCATTTGGCGGCGTTGTCGAGGAGGTTGCCCAGCATCTCCTCGAGATCCTGCTTCTCGCCGCGAAAGCGTGCGTTCTCGGGCGCCTCGAGCGCGAGGTCGAGCCGCTTGTCCGCGTGGATCTTGGCGAAGGCGCGCATCAGCGCGGCGGCCACCGGCGAGACCGGGGTCACCGTGCCGAGCGTGCCCACCTGCGCCGCCGCGCGGGCGCGGTCGAGATAGTAGCCGATCTGCCGGCGCATGGTCTCGGCCTCGGCCTCGACCACCGGGGCGAGGGGGCCGCCCTCCGCGCGCGCCTCGTTGACGAGCACCGAGAGCGGCGTCTTCAGCGCGTGCGCGAGATTGCCGACCTGGGTGCGGGCGCGCTCGAGGATGTCGCGGTTCGAGCCGATCAGCAGGTTGATCTCCCCCGCGAGCGGGGCGATGTCGTGCGGGTAGTCCCCCGAGACCGTCTCGCTGTCGCCGCGGCGGATGGCGACGACCGCGGCGCGCAGGCGCGCCAGCGGACGCAGGCCGAAGCGGATCTGGAGCAGCGTCGAGAGCCCCAGCAGCAGCCCGAGCGCCGCGAAGGTTGCGGCGAGCGCCAGAGCGAAGCGCCCGATGTCGGCCGCGATCTCGTCGGCGGGCGCCGCGACGAGCACGGTGAAGCGCCGCCCCTCGCCCGCGGCGAGGGTGCGCTCCACGGCCCTCAGGCTCTGCCCGTCCGGCCCCGTGACGTAGCCCGTGCGCACCGCGCCGAGCTCGGCTCCCGGCCCGTCGAGCCAGGGCAGGGCGGCGCCGACCAGGGAGGACGAGGTGGTGATCTCGCGCAGCGACGCGCCGGGCGCGCCGATCTGCCAGTACCAGCCGGAGAAGGGCAGCTCGAACAGCGGATCCCCGGCCGCCAGCGCCTCCCGCCCCGTCGCGACCTGGGAGCCGAGCGTCGTGACGTGCACGAGGAGCCGCTGGTCGAAGCCGCGCTCCGTCGTCTGCCGGTAGAGCGCGACGAGGATCACGCCCGCGCTCACCAGGATCACGGCGCTCCAGAACAGGGCCGAGACCGCGAGGCGGACGGCGATGGAGCGGCCGGCGAGGGGGCGGAAGCGCGCACGCATCGGCGGGCCGGCTCAGGCGCTCTCGTCGATGACGTAGCCGAGCCCGCGCATGGTCTTGATCACGTCCACGCCGAGCTTCTTGCGCAGGCGCCCGACGAAGACCTCGATCGTGTTGGAATCGCGGTCGAAATCCTGGTCGTAGAGGTGCTCCGTCAGCTCCGCGCGGGAGACGATGCGGCCCTTGTGGTGGATCAGGTAGGCGAGAAGCCGGTATTCGTGGCTCGTCAGCTTCACCGGCCTATCCTCGACGAGCACGCGCCCGGCGCGGGTGTCGAGCGTCACCGGCCCGCAGACGATCTCCGAGGTGGCGTGCCCGGCGGCGCGGCGCAGGAGCGCCCGCACGCGCGCCAGCAGCTCCTCGACGTGGAAGGGCTTCGTCACGTAGTCGTCCGCGCCGGCGTCGAAGCCCTGCACCTTGTCCGACCAGCGGTCGCGCGCGGTGAGGATCAGCACCGGCATCGTCCTGCCCGCCCGCCGCCAGGCGGAGAGCACGGAGACGCCGTCGGTCTTGGGCAGGCCGAGATCGAGGATGACGCAGTCGTAGGGCTCGGTCTCGCCCAGGAACTGGCCCTCCTCGCCGTCGAAGGCCTTGTCGACGACGTAGCCGGAATCCTCCAGCGCGGCGACGATCTGGCGGTTGAGGGAGGCGTCGTCCTCTACGACGAGCAGGCGCATGGCGGGACCCTCTCAGTTCACCGAGACGACGCCGCCGGAGCCGGCGTCGACGATCACGGTCACGAAACGCCCGTCGCCGCCGAGCGCGGCGATGCGGTAGACGAAGCCGCCGCCGCCCTGGCAGAGGTCGACCTGGGTGATCTGGGCCCCGGGAACCGCGCCCTCGGCGGCCCGCACGGCGGCGACCGCCGGAACGACCTGCCCGGAGGCGACGGCCTCCCGGGTCTCGCCGGGCGACAGGCACGCCTGCGCGGCGGCCGGCGCCGGCGCGGCGGCGAGAGCGAAGAGGAGGGGGAGAAGGGCGAGACGGGTGCGCATGACGGCATCATACTTGGCGCAGCCGCGCTGAACAGGCCGTGAATGGCGCGTTCAGGGCAGGGGCCGGCCTCACCCCTCCGGCGCCACGCCCGCCCAGCCCGTTTGCCGCGCGGCCTCCCCGAGCAGCATCGCCGCCGAGACCGCGACGTTGAGCGAGCGGAAGCCGGGCCGCATCGGGATCACCACGCGGGCGTCGGCGGCCTCGTGCACCGCCTCGGGCACGCCCGCCGATTCGCGCCCGACCAGGATCGCGTCGCCCGCGGCGAAGGCGAAATCGGTATAGCGGGTCGCGCCGCGCGTCGTGGCGAGCACCAGCCGCACGCCGACCTCGCGCCGCCATTCCTCGAACGCGCTCCAGGAGCGGTGGCGCACGATCTCGACGCGGTCGAGATAATCCATGCCCGCCCGGCGGAAATTGCGGTCCGACACGTCGAAGCCCGCCGGCTCGACGATGTCCACCGCCGCCCCCAGGCAGGCGGCGAGACGCACCATGGTGCCGGTGTTCTGCGGGATGTCGGGCTGGTAGAGGACGAGGCGCATGACGCGGTCTTCGGGCCGCCGCGACGCCGCGTCAAGTGAACCGCGTGGCGCGCGCCCTAGTTGGACCCTATCTGTGAAGTGGAACCCCCGGACCGCGCGAGCCTCATGACCCTCAATCCCGTCCGCCTCGTCGCCCGCCTGATCGGCTGGGCCGAGAGCCGCATCGACCCCTTCTCCCCGTTCCGGCAGGACGAGACCCCGCCCGGCCGCGGGGTGGGCGCCTTCGCCTGGCACTATCTCGCGCCGGTGAAGGGCTGGTTCGCCGTGCTCACCGTCGCGGCGATCGCGGTGGGGCTGCTCGAGAGCTCGCTCTACCTGCTCATCGGCTGGTTCGTCGATCTCCTCGCCGAGGGCGATCCGGCGACGATCCTCGAGACGCACGGGCTCGCCATGGCGGGCGTCGCCCTGTTCGTGCTGGTGATGCGACCGGCGCTGAACTTCGCGCACGATCTCGTCAAGAACCAGATCGTGGTGGTCAACTCCACCAACATGATCCGCTGGCGCGCCCACGCCTACACGCTCGGCCACGCGATCAGCTATTTCCAGGGCGACTTCGCCGGCCGGCTCTCCACTCGCATCCTGCAATCGGGCCAGGCCGTGCGCGAGATCGCGGTGACGCTGCTCGACACGCTGCTCTACGTCGCGATCTTCGCCATCACGGCGGTGGTGCTGTTCGGCTCGATCAGCCTGTGGCTGGCGCTGCCCATGCTCGCCTGGGTCGCCGGCTACGCGGCGCTCCTCGCGGTCTTCGTGCCGCGCGCCCGGGACCGCTCGCTGAAGGTCGCCGAGAGCCGCTCGGCCATGACCGGGCGCGTCGTCGACAGCTACACCAACGTCATGACGGTGAAGCTCTTCGCCCGCACCGAGGCCGAGCGCTCGGCCGTGCGCGAGGCGATCGCGCGCAACACCCGCGCCTTCCTCGACATGATGCGCCTCGTCACCTCGACGACCTTCGCGCTGCAGGTGATGAACGCCGCCCTCATCGTCGCCACCGCGACGCTCTCGCTCTATCTGTGGCGCGACGGGGCGATGTCGTCGGGCGTCGCGGCGGCGGGGCTCGCCCTCGTCATGCGCGTCGTCACGATGTCGGGCTGGGTGATGCAGACGGTCCGCGGCGTGTTCGAGAACGTCGGCACGCTCCAGGAAGCGATGCGCACCATCGCGCGGCCGCACGGGCTCGTGGACGCGCCGGACGCGACGCCGCTCGTGGTGGGTCGCGGCGAGATCCGCTTCGAGCGCGTGCGCTTCCATTACGGCAAGGAGGAGGGCGGCGTCCTCGACGACCTGTCGCTGACGGTGGCCTCGGGCGAGAAGGTCGGCATCGTCGGGCCCTCCGGCGCCGGCAAGTCGACCCTCGTCTCGCTGCTCTTGCGCCTGCACGACGTCGAGGCCGGGCGCATCCTCATCGACGAGCAGGACATCGCGAAGGTCACGCAGGATTCGCTGCGGGCGCAGATCGGCGTCGTCACGCAGGACACCTCGCTCCTGCATCGCTCGATCCGCGACAACATCGCCTACGGCCGGCTCGACGCCAGCGATGCCGAGATCGAGCGCGCCGCGCGTCTCGCCCATGCGCACGACTTCATCACCGAGCTGGTCGACCATGTCGGCCGGCGCGGCTACGACGCCCATACCGGCGAGCGCGGGGTGAAGCTGTCCGGCGGCCAGCGCCAGCGCGTCGCGATCGCCCGCGTCATCCTCAAGGACGCGCCGATCCTCGTGCTCGACGAGGCGACCTCCGCCCTCGACTCGGAGACGGAGGCCGCGATCCAGGAATCGCTCACCGGGCTGATGGACGGGCGCACCGTCATCGCCATCGCCCACCGCCTCTCGACCATCGCGGCGCTCGACCGGCTGATCGTGCTGGAGGACGGGCGCATCGTCGAGGAGGGCACGCACGACGCGCTGCTCGCGCGGGGCGGCGCCTACGCCCGCCTGTGGGCCCGCCAGTCCGGCGGGTTCATCGGCGTCGACCGCGAGGGCGCACGGCGGCCCGCGGCGGCGGAGTAG
The DNA here is from genome assembly GCF_040111675.1 of Salinarimonas sp. Classification (NCBI taxonomy): domain Bacteria; kingdom Pseudomonadati; phylum Pseudomonadota; class Alphaproteobacteria; order Hyphomicrobiales; family Salinarimonadaceae; genus Salinarimonas; species Salinarimonas sp. Next base: position 1,262,449 of record NZ_CP157794.1, read on the forward strand.
GGGCGCTCAGCAGACGAGCGCCCACTCGGGCGTCGCGAAGAACACGTCCCGCTCGCCCGCCGGGCCGAGGACGAAGCCGCGCACCTGCGACGGGCGGCCCTCCGCGAACGCGCGCGCGAGCCGGGCGCGATGGTCCGGCGAGACCGGCTCCGCGCCCTGGGCGCAGACGAAGCGCGCCGGCGAGACGTAGCGCGCGGCGACGCCCTCCGCGTCCGGCGCGATCAGGAAGGCCGCGCCGGCGGCCCAGGGTCCCGGCGCGCCGTCGACGAGCGCCCGCGCGCCGAGCGGGGCGAGGAGCCGCGCGCCCGCGGCGATCGCCGCCCGCCAGGGCGGCGGGTAGTCCTCCACCGCGAAGCTGACGTAGATCGCCTCGACGCCGTCGAGGTCCGTGGCGAGCCCGTCGCCGTGGACGACCTCGACCTGCGGCCAGGGCGCGAGGGCCTCGCGGGCATCGGCGGCGAGTCGTGCCTCGTGCTCGACGGCCAGGACGTGGCCGGAGGGGCCGACCAGCTCGGCGACGATCGCCGTATAGTACCCGGTCCCGGCTCCGAGATGCGCCACGCGTGCGCCCTCGAACAGGCCGAGCGCGTCGAGCAGGCGGGCGTGCAGCGACGGCTGGCCGTTGTTGAGGAACAGCTTCGGCGCCAGGGCGAACAGGGCGTCCTGATAGGCCAAAGCCGGGTCCGGTTCCGGGATCTCCCGCACGCGACCGTGCTCCTGGATGAGCCGCCAGGGCGGAGGTCCGAGGAACGCCTCCCGCGCCACGCGCGCGAAGGCGGCCGCGACTCGCGGATCGGAGACCTCCGCGCGATGGCAGACCTGATGCGCATAGGCGCGGCGCAGGAAGGCGAGCTCCTCGGGGGTGGCGGGGAGGGGCGGGAGGCTGGTCATCGTGCGGGGCTCGGGATAGTTTCGGCTTTCGACCCTATACCATGCACACCCGATCGCCCTCCACGAGGCGACCGCGTCTCGCGCACGCCGAGCCTCGTGCCCCGAACCCCCTGGCGACTTACGCGTTTTCGCCCACGAGCTTCGCCGTTCCCGGAGTCAGTCCCCCGATGACCACCATCCTTCTCGTCGACGACGATCCGCTGACCGCGATGGGGTCCGCCGACCTGATCGAGGATCTCGGCCACGTCGTCCTCACCGCCCATTCCGGTCGCGAGGCCCTGGAGATCGTCGACGGGCGGGAGGACATCGACCTCGTCATCACCGACCAGTCCATGCCCGGCATGACCGGGACCGAGCTCGCCGCCGCCCTGCGGGAGCGCCGGCCGGGCCTGCCGGTCGTGCTCGCCACGGGCTACGGCGCGCCGCCCGACGGCGAGAGCCTGCGCACGCTGGCGAAGCCCTACGACCAGGACATGCTCGCCGCGGTGATCCGCGACACGACCGGCTGATCCGAAACCGTCCGCGCGCCGCGCGCTTCGACCGCTCGCCCGAGCGGAACGGCGGGCGCGGGCCTATGCGCGGCGCGAGGGGCGGGCTCAGCGATAGCGGAAGCGCACGCCCAGCGTCTCGCCGGAGCGGCGCATCACGTCGCAGACCCGGCTGATCGCCTCCGTGCCGTTGATGAAGAGGACGAAGGAATCCGGCAGGTCGTCGACCTCCTCGCAATGGACCCTCGCGCCGCGCTGCGAAAGGTCGATCACCGTGCAGGAGAAGCGCAGGCGCGTCTGTGGAACGTAGACGACGCTCGGGATGCCGAGCCGCCGGCGCGGCTCGTGCCGCCGGTCCGCGTGGGGCAGGTCGTCGTAGATCCATCCGCCGGGCATGAGACCGCTCCTCGGGGCGCTCCTGTACCGGCGGGATCATGCGCGCAGCGGGTGTGAAAAAGGTTACCGAAGGCCGGAAAGCGAGGAGCGTCAGTCCGGCTTCTCGCGTTCGGGCCGGGTCAGCGAGCCGGCGAGGAAGGCGCCGACGCCGGCCCAGGAGGGCAGGTGATCGCAGATCGTCTTGAGCACGACGAGGAGCGGCACCGCGAGGAAGATCCCCACCGCCCCCCAGAGCCAGCCCATGAAGGCGACGCCGAGCAGAATCGCCACCGCGTTGATCTCGAGCCGCCGCCCCACGATCAGCGGCGTGACGACGTTGCCCTCGAGCGCGGTGAAGGCGAGGTAGAGGAGCGGCGGCGCGAGGGTGGGCCCCAGCCCGTCGAAGGTGACGAGCGCGATCGCCGCCGTGATCGCCACCCCGAGGATCGCGCCGATATAGGGCAGGAAGTTGAGCAGCGTCGCCATCGCCCCGAACAGGACGGGCGTGGGCATGCCCACGGCCCACAGCGCCGTCCCGACGCCGATCCCCAGCGTGGTGTTGATCAGGGTGATGGTGAGGAGATAGCGCGAGATCGAGCGCTCGATGGCGCGCACGATCTCCACGGCCGTGCGCTTGTCGTGGAAGGTCGGCAGCACATGCACGATGCGCTCGTAGATCCGGTCCCCGGCGGCGAGCAGGAAGAGCGCCAGCAAGGCGGCGATGCCGATCGTGGCGAGCACGCCGGCGACGCCGGAAGAGGCGGTGACGAGGAAGCCCGGCTCGCGCACCACGACCTCGTCGACGCCGGGCTCCGCGCCGCCCGCCTGGGCGATCTCGTCGACCTGCTTCGACGCCTCCTCGACGGCCTCCAGCGAGGAGCGCAGGGAATAGAGCTCCCATTCCAGCTCGCGGCCGATCTCGGGCGCGCGCGCCAGCCATTCGGCGAGCGGATAGCTCAAGAGGTAGGCGCCGAGGCCGAGCACGCCGACGAGGCCGACGACCAGCGTCGGCGCGGTGAGCCAGCCGGGCAGCCCGCGGCGGTCGAGGCCGCGCACGATCGGGCTCAACGTCAGCGCCACGAGGATCGCCAGGGCCACGGGCAGGAAGACGTCGCGCGCGAAATAGAGCGCGCCGACGCCGAGCACCAGCGCGCAGACGTGCAGGGACACGGCCGCCGCCCGGTTGAGGCGCGTCTCGACGACGGGGGAGGGGCGATCGCCGTCCCGAGCCTCGACGCCGCCCTTCGCGGGGTCGGCGAGCGGCCTTCGCTCGAGCATGCGGGGACCTTTCGCGGGGGATACGGGACGAGCGAACGGCGAAGGTCGCGCCGGGGTTCCCGCGTGCGGATCCTGTGAGAACCGTCGAGCCGGGCCGTGCACGTATCGAAATTATGCTATGTTATTCGGCGAGCGCGGTGCGACCGCGCGTGTGGGAACGGAGGTGGCGGGCGGATGTACGTCGTGCTCCTCGCGACGGGAGCCGTGTTCGGCCTCACGGCGGGCGTCTATCTCGGCCTGCCGGCCTTCGCGCTCGGGCTGATGCTCGGGCTCGCGACGCAGGTGATCATGGATGCGCTGGCCGACCTGCCGACGGCCGTGCTCGTCGGCCGCGCGGCGGGCCTCGCCGCGATGCTGCAGCTCACCTACGGACTCGGGCTGCTGCTGCGACGGCTGCGCCCGCAGGCGAACGCGCCGTCGGAATAGGGGTGCGCCCGCGGCTGGACGCAAATGATGAAACCACGCGTCGGGCGAAGGCGTCGATGCTGTGTGTGAGAAAATAATCATTACGTAAGAGTACGGGGTTCCATAGAAGTTCACGTCTCGGACGGGGTCTTTATGGGTTTGTTCATTCGCGCGCGAGCATCCGATCGGAGTTAGGTGTAGACTTCGTCAGGTGTTCTCATGTCGAACAGCAACGTCAAGAATGCGGGTCCGCTTGCCGGGGGCGCAGGAAAAACGCGTCTTACCATCCGGAATAGTGTCATCGGTGTGGTGGCGCTGCTCGCCGCCGTCGCGATCGCGCTCGGTGGGCTGGACCTGGCCGAAAGCGTGGATCGGCTCGAGAACGCGACCACGACGGCGCAGAGCGACGAGAAGGCCAGCCTCCTCATGGGCAGCGCCGCCGCTTGGGCGCTCGAGCGCGGCACGACGTATGCGGCGCTGAACGCGCCCGATCCCGCCTCCGCGGAGCTCGTCGCGCAGCTCGCCGCGCTGAGGAGCAGGGGGGACGCCGCCTTCGCCGAGGCCGTCGCGTCGATCGAGACGGGAACCGACTTCCCGAACAAGGCCGCCCTGCTCGCGGAGGCCGAGGCGGCGCACGCGGCGCTGGCGGGGGTGCGGCGGCGCGCGGACGAGGCGCTTCAGCGCCCGGTCCTGCAGCGCTCGACCGGGGTCGCCGCCGAGTGGCTACCGACCGCGACGCGCCTGATCATGGCGTCGCAGTCGTTGCGTCAGGCGGCCTACGTGCTCCCGGAGACGATCGCGGCGGAGCTGCAGCTCACGCAGGAGCTGCGCGACGCCGTGTTCACGATGAGCGAGTTCGCCGGGCGCGAGCGCGCGCAGATCGGGGCCGCGATCGCCGCCGGAGGCCGGCTCTCGGCCGAGGATCTGAGCCGGCTGGGCGCCCTGCGCGGACGGGTCGAGGCGTCCTGGAGCACGGTGGAGGCCTTCGAGCGACGCGAGGTCGGTGGCCCGGAGCTGGCCGCGGCGATCGCGGCGGTTCGCTCGCGCTTCTTCGGCCGGTTCGGCGAGGTGCGCACGCAAGTCTACGCGGCGAGCGCAGCCGGCGCGCCCTATCCCCTGTCGGCCGGGCAGTGGATCACGGCCGCGACGGACGGCATCGGGTCGATCCTCGCCCTCTCCGAGGCCGCTACCCGTCATTCCGCGGGGCTCGTCGCCCGCGAGGCGCAGGAGCAGCGTCGGGGCATGACGCTCTCGGCCATCGCGCTCGCCCTCGCCGTTCTCGCGTCGCTCGCGGCCGTCCGGCTCGTCCTCGCTCGCGTCACCCGTCCCATCGAGCGTCTCACGGACGCCATGGCCCGGCTCGCCGGCGGCGCGCTCGACACCGAGATCGCCGGCGCCGAGCGCGCCGACGAGATCGGCGCCATGGCCCGCGCCGTGGTCGTCTTCAAGGAGAACGCCATCGAGGTGGAGCGCCTGCGGGCCGAGCAGGCCGAGGTCGAGGCGCGGCAGGAGGCCGAGAAGCGTGCCGCCATGGCGCGGCTCGCCGGCGACTTCGAGGCCTCCGTCGGCGCGCTGATCGACCAGATCGCGTCGGCGGCGACGGAGCTGGAAAGCGCGGCCCGGAGCCTCTCCGCCACCGCCGAGGAGACGAGCCGTCAATCCGCGGCCGTGCGCGCGGCGTCCTCCGCCGCGAGCGGCAACGTCCAGGCCGTGGCCGGCACGGTCGAGGAATTGTCGAGCTCCGTCGCCGAGATCGGGCGCCAGACCTCCCAGGCCAACGGCACGGCGCGGCACGCCGTCTCGGAAGCCGAGCGCTCGAACGCGGAGATCGAGGCGCTTTCCGCGACGGCGCAGCGCATCGGCAACGTGGTCGAGCTGATTTCCGGCATCGCCGCCCAGACCAACCTGCTCGCGCTCAACGCCACGATCGAGGCGGCGCGTGCGGGCGCGGCCGGGAAGGGCTTCGCGGTCGTGGCCGCCGAGGTGAAGACGCTCGCCGACCAGACGGCGAAGGCGACGGACGAGATCGCTCAGCAGATCTCCGGCATGCAGACGGCGACGAACGCCGCGGTTGGGACGATCGGCGCCATCGGGCGCACCATCGGCTCGATCAGCGAGGGCATGGCGAGCATCTCCTCTGCGCTCGAGCAGCAGGGCGCGGCGACCGGCGAGATCTCGTCCAATATCGGTCAGGCGGCTGCGCGCACGGGCGAGGTGGACGCCAGCATCGCGAGCGTGGGCGCGGCCGCCGACGAGACGGGCTCTGCCGCGAGCCAGGTGCTCTCGGCGTCGGGCGAGCTGTCGCGCCAGGCGGAGATGTTGCGCCTGCGAATGCGAGAGTTCCTCGGCCAGATCCGTCACGACGAGGCGCGGGCGGCCTGAGCGCGCGCTCTCCGGAAGAGCGGGAGGGCGGCGAAACGCCGCCCTCCTCGCGCCGACCCTCAGAACGGGATGTCGTCGTCGAGATCGTTGTAGCGCGAGGAGCCGCCGCCGCCCTGCTGGCCGCCGCTGCCGCCGGCCGTGGCCGGGCGGCGCTCCATCGGGGAGGAGCGGCCGAAATCGTCGCCGCCGCCGCCGTACTCGTCGCCGCCGCCCTCGTAGTCGCCGCCGCCCCCGCCGCCGCCGCCTCCGCGGCCGCCAAGCAGGGTGAGCTCGCCGCGATAGCGCTGGAGCACGATCTCGGTCGTGTACTTCTCGTTGCCTTCCCGGTCTGTCCACTTCCGGGTCTGGAGCTGGCCCTCGATATACACCGACGAGCCCTTCTTCAGATATTGCTCGGCGATGCGGCCGAGGGGCTCGTTGAAGATCACCACGCTGTGCCACTCGGTCTTCTCGCGGCGCTCGCCCGTGCCCTTGTCGCGCCACGTCTCCGTCGTGGCGAGCCGGAGGTTCACGACCGGGTCGCCGTTCGAGGTGCGTCGCACCTCGGGATCGCGCCCGAGATTGCCCACCAGGATCACCTTGTTCACGCCGGCCATCATCGCCTCCGCTGTCTTGCGCTCCAGGGCTTTGTGCGCCCCGCGGGCCGCGCGAGCAAGGGGCCGCGAGGCTCGTCCACTACCGAAAAAATAGTTCTATCTTTGTTCCAGAGTCAATAACCCGAGCGCAGAGCGCTCGGGCGTTTCTTAGGCTGCGTTAGCCAGCGGCTTGGAACGATAATTGTCGGGGTCCGAGCCGTCGATGATGATCGTCGGGTCGCTACCATTCGGAACGCACCAGGCGGCTACCTCACCGACGCCGGGCGCATCCTCCAGCCCCAGCTCCTCCACCGCGTACAGCCGGATCAGCGCTTCGGCGTTGCGGTCGATCTCGACTTCGCCCCTTTCCCAGCGACTGATAGCCAGCGGCTCGCGATGAACCACTGCAGCCAGCTCGGACTGCGTCATTGCCATCTCCGTACGGAGGAACCGAAGTTCCTTCCCGGTGATGCTGGTACGCTTGTTGACGATGGCCTCAGCGATCGCGTGATGCAGTCCGTTTACATTCGGTATGTCGATGCAGCTCTCACCGGCGTCGTCGGACACCATGAACGTTGCGCCTTCGATGAGCACGTTATCGAGCCCGCTCTCGACATATTGATAGGCAGGCATCTCTGTTCTCCTTGGCGGTGAGGATTAGGGCTCGTCAACCCACATCACGGTGACGACCTTCACCCAAAATGACCTCTCGTCCGGGATCACAACGACACGCACATCGCGCTGCCCTGAGTTCGGCGTACTTGTTTGCATCCGGTATTTGTAGTAGCCGGGGCGCGTTGATGCCTGTGCGGAATCGTGAACGAAGCCATTTTTCAGAACGTACAGGACGTCACCCAGAATGAGGTCTCGTTTGAGCATCTGCTCGCGCGCATGATGCGTGTAAGTCACGTTCAGCGAATGATGCTTCGCGATCGCGCGTATCCGTCTTGTCGCTTCGGAGGGGTCCCACGGCTCTCCACCCATCAGCATCCTTCCCAGGGCGTACACTTATCACCGTGATAAGTTCCCCGCCATAGGTAAAACGCCGCACGGAAAATGCAAGATTAAATTGGGGTCACGGGTGTGCCCGGGGCCGAAATTGTGTGCGCGTTCCCCGTCCTCAATGCCCCTCGAACGCCACCAGCGACCGCACCTCGACCCCCATTCCCCGCAGGCGCGCGGCGCCGCCGAGGTCGGGCAGGTCGACGACGAAGCAGCAGGCCACGACCTCGGCGCCGATGCGGCGCAAGAGCTCGACGGCGGCGGTCGCCGTGCCGCCGGTGGCGATCAGGTCGTCGACGAGCACCACCCGCTCGCCCGCGACCAGCGCGTCGGCGTGGATCTCGATCTCGTCGGAGCCGTATTCCAGCGCGTAGGCGACGCTGACCACCTGGTGCGGCAGCTTGCCCTTCTTACGGATCGGCACGAAGCCCGCCGAAAGCTGGTGGGCCATGGCGCCGCCGACGATGAAGCCGCGGGCCTCGATGCCGGCGATCTTGTCGACCTTGGTGCCGGCATAGGGGTTCACCAGCTCGTCGATGGTGCGCCGGAAGGCGCGGGTGTCGCCCAGCAGGGTGGTGATGTCCCGGAACATGATGCCGGGCTTGGGGTAGTCCGGGATGGTGCGGATGGCGGACTTGATGTCGTGATCGGCGAGCGTGTCCATGATCGGGGTCCTGCGTCGGCGTCTCGGTGGTAGGCGGGCGATTCGGTCAGCGATTGAGCACGCGGCCGGCCACGGCGTCCAGCTTGGCGACCAGGGCGGGGTCGCGCATCTCCGGCGCCGTCATGATCGCGACCTCGAGGGCCGTGTCCGAGCCGACGGGGCAGGGCTCGTGCTCCGCCGGGAAGTCCCGCGCGACCCGCGCGACGAGCTTGGCGGCATTGGCGGCGTTGGCCTTCACCACCGCGATCACGGCTGCGACGTCGACGACCGCGTGGTCCGGATGCCAGCAATCGTAATCGGTCACCATGGCTACGGTCGCGTAGGTGATCTCGGCCTCCCGGGCGAGCTTGGCCTCGGGCATGTTGGTCATGCCGATCACGTCGTAGCCCATGTGCTTGTAGGAGACGCTCTCGGCCAGGCTGGAGAATTGCGGCCCCTCCATGCACACGTACGTGCCGTTCTTGCGCACGTCGAGGCCCTCGGCGACGCCGGCGTCGTAGAGGCGCTGCTGCAGCAGCGGGCCGACGGGATGGGCCATCGAGACATGGGCGACGCAGCCCTTGCCGAAGAAAGAGCTCTCGCGCTTGTAGGTGCGGTCGACGAACTGGTCGACGAGGACGAAGCAGCCCGGCGGCAGCTCGTCCTTGAACGAGCCGCAGGCCGAGAGCGAGACGATGTCGGTGACGCCGGCGCGCTTCAACGCGTCGATGTTGGCGCGGTAGTCGATGTCGGAGGGGGACATGCGGTGCCCGCGCCCGTGGCGCGGCAGGAACACCACGGTCGTGTCCGCGATGCGTCCGATCCTGAGGGCGTCGGACGGCTCGCCCCAGGGCGATGCGATCCGCTCCTCGCGAACGTCCTCCATCCCGGGCAGGTCGTATACGCCCGATCCTCCGATCACGCCCAGTACCGCGCGCGTCATGGTCTCTACCCCTTCGGTTGTTCCGGCGCGATGCTAGCGCGAAGTTTCGCCGCCGTCGCCCCCTCGCGCGCCTCGGGTCTGCGCAAATCCGCGCCGCTCACGAAAAAGGGCGCCCGCAGGCGCCCTTTCCACCATTCCAAATCGGAGAATGCGCCGGTCAGCCGGCCGCGTGGCCCTCGGTCTCACCGCCGACGCGGGCCCAGATGCGCTTCTTGGTGAAGTACAGCAGGCCCGCGAACACCAGCAGGAACACCATGACCTGGAAGCCCATGGCCTTGCGGGTCTCGAGGTGCGGCTCCGCGGTCCACATCAGGAAGGCGGTGACGTCCTTGGCGTACTGCTCGACCGTCTCCGGCACGACCGGGCGGCCCTGATCGTCGCGCGGATACTCGATGCCGCCGTCGAAGAGGACGTTCGGCATCGCCACGATGTTGCCCGGATAATAGAGGTTCCAGTTGCCCATGGACGGATCGAAATCCGCCGGCGGCTCGACGTAGCCCTTCAGGAACGCCGCCATGTAGTCCACGCCGTTCTCGTTGTACTGCGTGAACACGTCGGTGATCCACAGGGGAAAGCCGCGCTCGTAGGTGCGGGCCTTGGCCATCACCGAGAGGTCCGGCGGGGCCTTGCCGCCGTTGGCGGAGGCCGCCTGGACCGGGTTGGCGAAGGGCGACGGCCAGAAGTCGGCCGGCGTGCCCGGGCGGGTGACGGGGTCGCCGAACTCGTCGAAGCCGCCGTCGACGATGAACTCCGCCGCGAAGGCTTCGACCTGCGCCTCGCTGTACTCTGGGCCGCCTTCTTCCGCCAGATTGCGGAAGGCGATCTTCTCGAGGCCGTGGCAGGAGGCGCACACGGTCTTGAACACCAGGAAGCCGCGCTGCAGCTGCGCCCGGTCGTAGGTGCCGAACGGGCCGGCGAAGCTCCACTCGTATTTCGGGGGCGTGACGCCGCCGCCGGCCGCCTGGGCGCTCCCCAAGGGGAGCGCGAGGGAGGCGGCCAGCGCGCCGGCGATGATGAGGGTCTTCTTCATGGTTCTCGAACCCTTGTCCTGATCTCGCTCGTGCCGCGCCTCAGCCCTTGGACTGAGGCTCGGCGGCGGCGCCGACGGGCATGCCCGATCCGCCCGCCTGCTTCTTGCCGAGCACGGCCTCCGTGATGGAGTTCGGCAGCGGCAGCGGCTTCTCGAACAGGCCGAGGAGCGGCATCGCGATCAGGAAGTAGGCGAAGTAGAGGATGGTGAAGATCTGCGAGAGGATGACGTAGATCCCCTCCGCCGGACGCGAGCCGAGCCAGCCGAGCATCAGGCAGGTGACCACGAAGGCCCAGAACAGCACCCGGAACACCGGCCGGTAGGAGCCCGAGCGGACCCGCGAGGTGTCGAGCCAGGGCAGGAAGGCCAGCACCGCGATCGAGGCGAACATCAGGATCACGCCGAAGAGCGCGTCCGGAACGGCGCGGAGGATCGCGTAGAAGGGCAGGAAGTACCATTCCGGCACGATGTGCGCCGGCGTCGCCGACGGGTTGGCCGGGACGTAGTTGTCCGCATGGCCGAGATAGTTCGGCAGGTAGAACACGAACCACAGGTACACGATGAAGAAGCACACGATCGAGAACGTGTCCTTGACGGTCATGTACGGGTGGAACGGCACCGCGTCCTTGCCCGACTTGATCGGCACGCCGGTCGGGTTGTTGTTGCCCGGCACGTGGAGCGCCCAGACGTGGAGCATGGCCACGCCGAAGATCATGAAGGGCAGGAGGTAGTGCAGCGAGAAGAAGCGGTTGAGCGTCGGGTTGCCCACCGAGTAGCCGCCCCAGAGGAACGACACGATGGTGTCGCCCACGAGCGGGATCACCGAGAACAGGTTGGTGATCACGGTGGCGCCCCAGAACGACATCTGGCCCCACGGCAGCACGTAGCCCATGAAGGCGGTGGCCATCATCAGGAGCAGGATGATCACGCCGAGGATCCACAAGACCTCGCGCGGCGCCTTGTAGGAGCCGTAGTAGAGGCCGCGGAAGATGTGGATGTACACCGCGATGAAGAAGAACGACGCGCCGTTGGCGTGCAGGTAGCGCAGCAGCCAGCCGTACTCGACGTTCCGCATGATGTGCTCGACCGACGCGAAGGCGTGGTCGGCGTGCGGCGTATAGTGCATCGCCAGCACGATGCCGGTGACGATCTGGACGACCAGCATCACCATCAGGATCGCGCCGAAGGTCCAGAAATAGGTCAGGTTCCGCGGCACCGGGAAGGCGACGAAGGACGAGTGGACCAGGCCGATGATCGGCAACCGGCTCTCCAGCCACTTCGCGGCGGCGTTCTTGGGAACGTAGGTGGTGGGATGTGAGCTCATGGGTCTCGCCTGCTTCAGTCTCGCCTGATCGGCTCTCGTTCGGATTTCCGTCAGATCGCGGCCGGGTCGGCCCGGCCGCGGGGGTCGAGCGGTCCGCGCCTCAGGCCGTCTCGCCGATGACGATGCGGGTGTCGTCGACGAAGCGGTAGGGCGGGACCGGCAGGTTGATCGGGGCCGGGCCCTGGCGGATGCGGCCGGACGTGTCGAACACCGAGCCGTGGCACGGGCAGAACCAGCCGCCGTACTGGCCCTGGAAGTCGAGCGGCACGCAGCCGAGATGGGTGCAGTTGCCGTAGATGATCAGCCAGTTCTCGCGACCGGCCATCACGCGCGCCTCGTCCGGCTCGGGATCCTTCAGGTCGGCGAGCGGCGTGGCGCGGGCGGCCTCGATCTCGGCGGGCGTGCGGTTGCGCACGAAGATCAGCGCGCCGCGCCAGAACATCTTGACGATCTGGCCCTCGGCGATCGGGGTCAGGTCGACCTCGATCGGCGCGCCGGCGGCGACCGTCTGCGCGTCGGGGGCGAGCTGGGCGATGAACGGCCAGGCGGCCGCGGCGACGCCGACCGCGCCCACGGCGCCGGTCGCCAGGAACAGGAAGTCGCGCCGGGTAGGCTCTTGCGCTGTGGTGGTCTCGGCCACGTCACTCTCCCGAGCAGGGTTTCGAACTGGTCTTCGCGCAGCGCGCCCTCGAAAGGACACGCCTCACGGTCAAGCTGCGCGGACCTTGCCGGGGGAAGTGCATGAGCGCCCGCGCACAGGCAATGCGACCGGGCGTCGCCCGCGCGGCGATGCCTTTGGCACGGCGACGCTCGTCTGTCCATAGCTGGAACGGTTCCAGAAGGCCGCATGGGGGGATTTGCGTAGCAAACGCCTGTGCGCAGAGCCTGTTTTCCGCGACGGCAGGCTGCCGCGGCGCGGCCCGGGCGCGCCGCGGTGGGCGGCCGCGCGAATCGTGCGCGCGGCGAGATGGCGCAGCGTTCGGGGGGATGACGATGGCTGCAGAGGCCGGCGATCTGGTTGGGAGCACGTCCGAGGAAGCCGCGCTCGGTTCGCGCGTGACGACAATCTGATGGCATTGACGGCCGACGTCGCTTCGATTCGTGGAGATTTAGATTTCAGGTGTGCGGACGTGCGTGCGCCTAGCCCTTGCGGCCGACGCCGATGCTGACGTTTGACCTCACCACGCCTTGACCCGCTGGCCGAGGTTGTACATTCTCTTCACATATCTCGGATCTGGAGACCGGTCGTGCACAAGCAGATGGTTCTCACCGCAGTCGTATTGCTCGCCAAAATTGATGTTCTGAGTGCGAGCAATCCTGAGTATAAGTGTGAGCCTGGCACAGTTTCACGAGATGCGGTCGCCGTGGCCTATTCCGACGTCGACGTGAGTGCCTACTCGAATCGAGATGCGGGTATCTGCACGTTCGCCGTTGGCGGAGCAGATAAGGAAGGGGCCACGATCAGCTCAGAAGCGCAGCCGATCGAAGATGTTCTTCGTTCAGCATTGTCAGGAGAGACTTTGCCGCTTGCGCGCCGCCTTTCCACGGCGAGGTCAATTGTTGAAAAGCGAAGTTCTGAACTCGATGAATTCATTGCCAGCCTTCTTAATGAAGGCGAAATTGGTGCATGCATAGAAGCATTATTTGAAGCAAGTGCAGGCGACTATATGGACATCGATACTGGAGAAGTGCGAATCTCATGTGTGGTTGTCCAGCCTGGAGAAAGTGAATTTTTTATCACGACAGAACAAACTATGCATCTGCGCTCCCGAGTTGGTCGAACGGGTGATAGCCTTTTCATACCCGCCCCGGCCCTGCAATGAATGGGGACCGCAACGAGCGGAACCCGGGCTGGCGAGAGTTCTTGAGCGGGTTCTGGAAGCAGCTCACCCTTGGTATATTGGTTGCGCTCTCTGTTTCTGCTATAGGATACTCATTTTGGCATATATATGATCGCGTGAATAGCGAGCCGATCACCGCAGAAATACGTCCGCGAGATGGACAGACGAGCATACGCCCTTTCTTCGAACTTGCCATCAAACCTGCGCTTGGTGCGTATTGTAGTGAACCAGCGTGGGTTCGATACCTTGGCGAGAAAATCATGCATGCGGAATGCCAGCGCATCAGATTTGAACCGCATGACCTCATCGATATGGAGACACGCCGCGACTTCAAAGAATCTGCCGAACCGATTGAAATCCTCGAATTGTTCATAGAACGCCACCAAGACTGTCTTAAACTAGAAATATTAGAAGATACTTATCTGATATTAGAGGCTGATAATTCTGCGATTATCAGTATTGGCGGCGCTGAAGTCTGCCCATGAGCTTCGACGAAGTTTCTGGAGGCGCGACGACCGACATGTCGTCGCTGCCCTCCCGATCTTCCCGACGCATTGCGCGTCTCCTCCTTTTCTAGCCTCGGAGATCGCCTCCGGTCGGGTATCGCGTTCGCCCCGCGAACGTGCGTCCCGCATCCGCGTTCCGTGGCGCCGTCAGCCGCCGGCGGGATCGGTCTCGCCGTCGCGCTCGTCCGGCGAGGGCAGGATGCCCGAGCCCGGCGTGGCGTCCGGATTGATCAGGTCCGGCCGATCGTGCGGGCCGGCCGGTGGCATGCGCTCCTTCTTCTCCGGCTCCGCCTTCTCCCGGCGCTCTTCCTCCTCGCGGCGGCGCGCCGCCTCGTCACCTTCGCGCTCGGTCGTCATGACGTCCTCCCGTGTTACGCCGACACGCCGGGACAACGCGGAGCGCGGCGGCGACGTTCGGTCCCGCCGGCGGCGGATTGCCCGGGCGCGCGCCGCGGGCTAGGGACGGGCGTCCGTGTCCCCCGCGTCCCGAAGGAGCCGCCCGCGTGCCGGCCTACGCCCTCCACGGCTACGTCATCGTCAGCCGCGACGATCGCCTCGCGGACGCGCAGGGACGCTTCCCCGAGGCCCTGCGCAACGATGCGGACTGGGCCTATTTCCAGGCCGGCCTCGACCGCGCCGACGCCACCCTGCTCGGCCGGCTCTCGCACGAGGCGAGCCCGAACCATCGCAACCGCCTGCGCATCGTCGTTTCCGGATCGGCCCGCGGCGTCGAGCGGCGCGCCGACGCCTTCTGGTGGAACCCGGGAGAGGCGAGCCTCGCCGAGGCGCTGGCGGCGGCGGTCCCGGAGGGCGGGGAGATCGCCGTGCCCGGCGGGCGGGCGGTGTTCGACCTCGTCGGGCCCGCGCGCTTCGGCGCCTTCCACCTCGCCCGCGCCCACGACGTCGCCATCCCCGACGGCCGCGGCGTCTTCGCCGCCTGCGAGACCGGGGCGTCCGCGGAGGACCTGCTGCGCGAAGGCGGGCTCGTCGCCGGGCGCGCCACCTGGCTCGACGAGGATGCGCGGGTCTCGCTCGCGGTCTTTACGCGCGCGACGATCGGGGAATAATCTCCCCGCGCGCCGCGCTGGGCGAGCCGCCGGGATCGCCGCCATGACCGACACCCCACAGTCCCGCTCCGATCTCGCCGGCCGGCTCGGCGCGCTGGGCCTGCCGCCCGAGACGGCGACGGCGATCGCCGGCGCCGCGAAGACGGCGAAGCTGCGCCGCGGCGCCGTCGCGTTCCGGCCGGGCGACGAGCCGGCGCACTGGCTGCTGGTGCTGTCGGGCCGGCTGCGGGTCTCGCTCGTAGCCGAGACGGGCCGCGAGATCGTGCTCTACCGCGTCGGCCCGGGCGAGAGCTGCGTGCTGACGACCTCGAACCTTCTCGCCTGCACCCCGCAATCGGCCGAGGCGCTCGTGGAGGAGGACGCGGAGGCGGTCCTGCTCGAGGCCGCGACCTTCCGGCGGCTGCTCGGCGCCTCCGCCGCCTTTCGCGACGACGCGCTCGCGGCCTACGCGTCGCGGCTCTCCGAGCTCGTCCACGTGCTCGAGGACACGGTCTTCCACGCGCTGCCCCAGCGCCTCGCCCGCGCCATCCTGGCCCGGGCGGGCGAGGGCGGCGTCGCGCGCGCCACGCATCAGGACCTCGCCGCCGAGCTCGGCACCGCGCGCGAGGTCATCACGCGCACGCTCAACGCCTTCTCCCGCGACGGCCTCGTGACCCTCGCCCGCGGCGAGATCCTGGTGCGCGACCGCGAGCGCCTGACGACGCAGGCGCAGGCAGGGTAGAGGCGCGGCCCTCCGGGATCGCCCTGAGTGACGAGGTCACCGAGCTTCGGACGGGGCCCGGGCTACAACGTGTCCGAGGGCGCCGGCGGAGAGGCCGCCGGCCGAACCACCCGAGGAGACACGTCATGACCCGCAACATGGGCGGCATCGACCGCGCCATCCGCATCGTCGCCGGCCTTCTGCTGATCGCCTTCGCGCTCGGGCTGGGCTTCCCGCAGACCGGCTGGAACGTGGTGGGCTGGATCGGCGTCGTCCCGCTCCTCACCGCCCTGATCGGGTGGTGCCCGGCCTACAGCCTGATCGGCGTGAACACCTGCTCGCGGGCGAGCAACGCCTGAGGCCGCTCTGTCGCCCGAACGACACGCCGCGCGCGGAACGTGTCGCGCGGCGTCTCGCTCGGCTTGATTTCCCCCGACGCCTTCCGCATCGTCGCGGCACTGCGATGCGGCGATGTGGAGGGTGCGGGCGATGCGCAAGGCGGTTCTGGCTCTGGTCTCGGCTCTGGCGGCGGCGTTCGCCGCGCCCGCCTTCGCCGCCGATTACGGCGTGCGCGCCGAGGACCGGCTCGGCGGCTGGTACTACGGCGCGCCCCCGGCCGAGCAGCGCACCATCCCCTTCGACGGAACGGTTCCGGCCTGCGACGCGCCGACGATCCTCGCGACCATCTCCGCCGAGTTCAATCGGCGCGAGGCGCGCTTCTGGGATTCGGGGCTGCGTATCGTCGGCATCGACCACGTCCGCTCGGTCGCCTTTCGGCCGTGGGGCGACAGCTTCTATCCGCGCCGTTTCTGCACCGCCGTCGCGCATGTCGCGCTCGGCGAGCATGTTCGCCAGCACCGGGTCAACTACCTGATCCGCGAGGAGCTCGGGGTCTTCGTGCAATCCTCGCACGATGTCGAATGGTGCGTCATCGGCGTCGAGCGCCATCTCCACGCCGCCCCGAACTGCGAGATGATGCTGCCCTGACGCGCGGCTTCGCGCAGGCGGGGACGGGCGGCGCGCGCGCTTGCGCGGCCGCCGCCCGCCGTGGGACAACGGACTGTCGTCCGTTTACACAGGAAGTCGTCACATGATCCTGCGCTCGTCTCCGGCCTCGCCTTTCGGGCGCAAGGTCAAGCTCGCCGCCGCCATTCTCGGCCTCTCCGACCGCATCGAGGTCGTCCCCGCGGACACCAACGACCCGGCGGACGATCTGCGCAGCCAGAATCCGCTCGGCAAGATCCCGATCCTGATCACGGACGCCGGCGAGCCGATCTACGATTCCCGGGTCATCGTCGAGTATCTCGACGATCTCGCCGGCGGCGGGCGGCTCATCCCGGCCGGCGAGGCGCGCGTGCGCGTGCTGCGCCTGCAGGCGCTCGCCGACGGCATCATGGACGCCGCCATCATCCAGATCTACGAGACGCGCTGGCGCGCGGAGGATCGGCGCGAGCCGAAATGGGTCGCCTACCAGGCCGAGAAGGTCTCCCGCGCGCTCGCCGTGCTCGAGGCCGAGGCGGACGCGCTGGGGGATCGCCTCGACGCGGGGACGATCACGGTCGCCTGCATGCTCGGCTATCTCGACTTCCGCTTCGCCGGCGCCTGGCGCGCCGGCCATCCGAAGCTCGTCGCCTGGCTGGACGCCTTCGCCGCCCGCGTGCCCGCCTTCGACGAAAGCCGCCCGAGCTGAGGGGCGTGGCCGGCGCGCCGGCCTCACTCCATCACGGCCGCCTTGAGGATGCACACCATCGTCGCGCGGCCGGGCTCCTCTCCGACGCAGCGCACGGTATGAGGCCGGTCGCAGCGGTAGCGCAGGGTCTCGCCCTTCCGGGCGTGCTGGATCACGCCCGCCACCTCCACCGCGAACTCGCCCTCGAGAACCGAGAGGTGCTCGACCGAGCCGCGCTGGTGCGCCTCGGAATCCAGCACGCCGCCGGGCTCGGAGAGGACGTCGTACCATTGCAGCCACTCGACGGTCTTGATCCAACCGATGATGGCGAGGCGCATCTTGCCGTCGTCGGAGACGAGGATCGGCGTATCGGCGCGCGACGACTTCTGGATGAAGGGCTCGTCATCCACCGTCGCGAGCACGCGCTCGATGGAGACGTCGAGGGCCTGGGAGAGACGCCAGATCGTGGCGAGCGTCGGGTTGGTCTCGTTGCGCTCGATCTGGCTGATGATCGACTTCGCCACGCCCGACTGCTCGGCGAGCTCGGAGAGGGACAGATTGTAGGCCTTGCGCAGACGCTGGATCGTCTTGCCGAGCTGTCCCGAGAGCACCTGCGCCCCCGCCTCGAGCTCGCGCGTGCGCTCCTTGCCTTCGACGCCCATGAGGCACCTTCCCGCAGCGGCGTTCGTCAAGCAGAACGCCCGTTTGTCACTTCGGACGCACCATGCCGAAGCGGGCAGGGCCGCGCAAGCGATTCCGAGCCCGGGTTCCATGCCATCGGCGCCACGGGGCGCCGCGATACGGAGGGGCTCAGCCGCTGATGCGCTCGACCAGCACGTGGCCGGTGTCGACCTCGCGCTCGAGGGGGGCGTCGCCGCGCATGCGGGCGAGGACGAGGCGCGCCGTCTCGCGCCCGACGAGGTCGCCGGAGGGGCGGATCGTGGTGAGCGGCGGCACGCAGGCGGCGGCGAAGGGCAGGTCGCCGAACCCGACGAGGGCGAGGCGCTCGGGCACGGCGAGGTCGCGGCGCTGCGCCTCGAAGAGCGCGCCGAGCGCGACGAGGTCGTTCGAGGCGCCGACGCCGTCGAGGCCCGCGACCTCGCGCAGCGCCCGGTCGAGGAGGAGGGCGCCGGCCTGGGGATCGGCGGGGCCCGGATGGTTGAGGATCGCGGCGTCCGCGCCCTCTGCGCGGGCCGCGGCGGCGAAGCCCTCGGCGCGCTGGGCGGCGCGCCGATCCTCCTGCATGCGCGCCCCGACGAAGGCGAGGCGGCGTCGCCCGCGCCCGGTCAGCCGGCGCGCCGCCGCGGCGCCGGCCTCCGGATGCGAGAAGCCGACCCCCATGTCGATCGGCGGCGCCCCGCGCTCCCAGATCTCGACCACGGGCACCCGCGCGCCCTTGAGCAGGGCGCGCGTGCCCTGGGTGTGCGCGAGCCCCGTGAGCACGATCGCCGCCGGCGCCCAGGAGAGGGCGGCGCGGACGAGAGCCTCCTCGCGGGCGAGGTCGTATTCGGTGTGGCCGAGCAGCACCTGCAGGCCCTGCGGCGCGAGCGCGGATTCGAGGGCCGCCACCGTCTCGGCGAAGAAGGCGTTGCGCACGGAGGGCACGATCAGGCTCACCACCCGCGAGCCCGCCGCCGCGAGCCCCCCCGCGACGAGGTTCGGCACGTAGCCGAGATCGGCCACCGCCCGCGCGATCGCCTCGCGGGCGAGGGGCGAGACGCCCTTCGGCCGGCGGAAATAGAGCGAGACGGTGGAGGCCGAGACGCCGGCCGTCGCAGCCACCTCCGCCATCGTCACCGCCTGCATCTTCCGGCGCCCCCGCCGAACCGTCCCGGTCTCGTCCATTCGCCGTTCTCGTCGCAGCGCTGCGATACAGGAGACGGTGGCGGAGCGGGCGGGGGATGTCAAACGGCGCAGGGGAGGGGCGCGCGGGTCGAGCTTTTTCCTTCCCTGTAGGGGAAGGTGGCGCCGCGCGTAGCGCGGCGACGGATGGGGCGCGCCGAAGGCGCGTTCCGCGAAGCGGAAGTCCCCGGCGGCGACCGTCTCACCCCGTCGATTTCGGCTTCGCCGAACGCGCGTGCCGCGCGCCCCATCCGTCTCGGCTGCGCCGAGCCACCTTCCCCTACAGGGAAGGAGAAGGGGCGGCGCGCTCTCCATCGAGCGTCCGGGATCGAGGGTGCGCGAAATCCCCTCACCCCGACCCACCTCCACGAGGGAGAGGGGAGGCTGGCCGCGCTTTCCGCAAGCCTGTGCGCCCCCGCCCCATCCGCCCGCGCATCATCCGCATTGCGTCGGATCTTCGCAGCGCTAAGATGCGCGCCCGGAGGACGCCGATGACCACCCGCCGCACCCTCGAGAGCCTGCGCTCGCAGCGCTGGTACGCCGCCGACGACATGCGCGCCTTCGCGCATCGCCAGCGCACGCAGCAGATGGGCATGCGGCGCGAGGAGTTCATGGGCAAGCCCGTGGTCGCGATCCTCAACACCTGGTCCGACATGAGCCCCTGCCACGCCCATCTGCGCGAGCGCGCGCAGGCGGTGAAGCGCGGGGTCTGGCAGGCGGGCGGCTATCCGGTGGAGCTCCCCGCGCTCTCGGTGGGGGAGGTGATGGTCAAGCCCACCACCATGCTCTACCGCAACTTCCTCGCCATGGAGGCGGAGGAGCTCTTGCGCTCGCACCCGGTCGACGGCGCGGTGCTGCTGGGGGGCTGCGACAAGTCCACGCCGGGCCTCCTGATGGGCGCCTTCTCGATGGACCTGCCAGTGATCTACTGCCCGGCCGGGCCGATGTCGAACGGGCAATGGCGCGGCGTGAAGACGGGCGCGGGCACCCACACCAAGAAATACTGGGACGAGTACCGCGCCGGGCGCCTCTCGGCGCAGGACTGGGTCGACCTCGAGAGCCGCATGACGCGCTCGGCCGGCACCTGCAACACGATGGGCACGGCCTCCACCATGACCTCCATCGTCGACGCGATGGGGCTCACGCTGTTCGGCGCTTCCTCGATCCCCGCCGTCGATTCCGGCCACAGCCGCATGGCGGCCGCCTGCGGCGAGCGCATCGTGCAGATGATCTGGGACGACGTGCGCCCCTCCACCATCCTCTCGCGCGAGACCTTCACGAACGGGCTCGTCGCCTACATGGCGATGGGCGGCTCGACCAACGCCGCCGTCCACCTCGTCGCCATGGCGCGGCGGGCGGGGGTGGACCTCACCCTCGACGACATGGCGGCGGTCTCCGCCCGCATCCCGGTTCTGGCGAACCTCTTCCCCTCGGGCGACTACCTGATGGAGGATTTCTGGTTCGCCGGCGGGCTCCCCGCGCTGCTCAAGAAGCTCGCGGCGCATCTCGATCTCTCCCGCCCGACGGTGGAGGGCCGCACGCTCGGCGAGGCGCTCGACGGCGCGCAATGCTGGAACGACGACGTCATCCGCGATCTCGACAAGCCCGCCGTCCCGCTGGAGCAGGGCCGCACGCTCGCGGTCCTGCGCGGCAATCTCGCCCCCGACGGCGCGGTGATGAAGACCTCGGCTGCGAGCCCGAAATTCCTGCGCCACGAGGGCCGGGCGCTCGTCTTCGACGACCCCGGCGCGATGAAGGCCGTGATCGACGATCCCGATCTCGACGTCGACGAAAACACCGTTCTGGTGCTCCGCAACGCCGGCCCCGTCGGCGCGCCGGGCATGCCGGAATGGGGCAACCTGCCGATCCCCAAGAAGCTGCTCCAGGCGGGCGTCCGCGACATGGTCCGCATCTGCGACGGGCGCATGAGCGGCACGCATTACGGCACCTGCGTGCTCCACGTCTCGCCGGAAGCCGCGATCGGCGGGCCGCTCGGGCTGCTGCGCACCGGCGACATCGTCGCGCTCGACGTGCCGGCCGGGCGTATCGACATGAAGGTCGACGACGCCGAGCTCGCCCGGCGCAAGGCGGATTGGACGCCCACCGCCTATCGCTACGAGCGCTCCTTCGCCGCCCTCTACCAGCGCCACGTCTCCCAGGCGCACGAGGGCTGCGACTTCGACTTCCTCGCCGGGGGACCCAGCGTCCCCGAGCCGCCGATCTATTGAGGCCGCCATGATCGACATCACCAACCGCTTCAAGAGCCGCCTCGCGGCGGGACCCTCCGCGCCGCTCGGGAGCTGGCTGATGGCGGCGGCGCCCGCCACCGCCGAGGCGATGGGGCACGTCGGCTTCGACTTCCTCGTCGTCGACATGGAGCACGTGCCGATCGATCTCGGCGACCTCGCCCACATCCTGCGCGCCATCGGCTGCACGGGCGCGGCGCCCGTCGTGCGCCTGCCCTGGAACGACCAGGTGATGATCAAGCGCGTGCTCGATCTCGGCGCCGAGACCCTGATGGTGCCCTTCGTCGAGAGCGCCGAGGAGGCGCGCGCGGCGGTGTCCTTCGTCAGGTACCCGCCGCACGGCGTGCGCGGCGTCGCCGCCGTCCACCGCGCCTCGCGGTTCGGGCGCGCCGCCGACTACCTCGCGCGGGCCGGGGAGGAGACGGTCACGATCGTTCAGCTCGAGACGCCGCAGGCCATCGCGCGGCTCCCCGAGATCGCGGCGGTGGAGGGCGTCGACGCGCTCTTCGTCGGCCCGGGCGACCTCTCCGCGGCGATGGGCCGGATGGGGCAGGTGGGGCATGCGGAGGTGCAGGCGCTCATCGCCGAGGCGGCGAAGGGCGCGAAGGCCGCGGGCAAGCCCATCGGCATCGTCGGCCCCAATCCCGAGATGGTCGCGCGCTTCCTCGATTACGGCTATTCCTTCGCGGCGGTCGCCTCCGACGTCGCGATGATGACGGGGCGCGCGGCGGACTGGCTCGGAACCCTGCGCGGCGCGGGCGCGTCCCCGCAAGGGGCCGCCGCCGGCGGCCCGAGCGCCGCCTACTGATCCACTCCCGACAAGCGCCGAGTTCCATGGCCGATCCGACACCCGACACGCCCGATCTCGTCCGGCTCGCGAACGGCGAGCTGAGCCTCGCGGTGGCGCCCCATGCCGGCGGGGCGATCGCCTCCTTCCGGTTGGGCGACACGCCGCTCCTGCGCGAGGCGAGCGAGGAGGCGCTGGCCGCCGGGGAGGCGACGCAGACCGCCTCCTTCCCGCTCGTGCCCTTCTCCGGCCGCATCGCCTGGGCGACCTTTTCCTTCGGCGGGGAGGAGCACCGGCTCGCGCGGAATTTCGGCGACAACCCGCACTACCTCCACGGGCTGGGATGGCGCAGCCGCTGGTCGGTCGGGCCGCGGGGCGCGAACGCCGTCACCCTCGTCCTCGATCACGACGCCTCGAGCCCGGATGCGGCCCGCCATTGGCCCTACAGCCTGCGCGCCGAGCTGACCTATGCTCTCGAGCCCGACGCGCTGACCATGACCCTCGCGGTCGAGAACCGCGACGCCCGCCCGATGCCGGCGGGGCTCGGCTTCCACCCCTACTTCCCCCGCCGCCCCGGCGCGACCTTGCGCTTGCGCGCCGCGAGCGTCTGGCTGCCGGACGAGAACGAGATCCCGACGAAGCGCGAGGCGCCCAAGGGCGACACCGACTTCTCCTCGGCCAAGGCGGTCGAGACGGTGACGCTCGACAACGCCTTTTCCGGCTTCGGCGGCAAGGCGGAGCTGACCTTCCCCGACCGCCGCGTCGCGCTCACCATCGATGCGGAGCCCTTGTTCTCGCATTGCGTCGTCTTCGTGCCGCCGGGCAAGGACTTCTTCTGCGTCGAGCCCGTCTCGCACATGCCCGACGCGATCCACCGCATGGCCGAGGTGAAGGACCACGGCCTGCGCATCCTCGCCCCCCACGAGCGCCTCGTCGGGACGGCGCGCATCGCCGTGGAGCGCCTGCCATGAAATCCGACGTCCGCCTCGCCCTCGATTGCGCGGCCGAGCTCGGCGAGAGCCCGGTCTGGGACGCGCAGGAAGAGGCCCTTTATTTCGTCGACATCAAGGGCCGCGCGCTGCACCGCTTCCATCCCGAGAGCGGCGCCCATGCGATCGCCGGCGTTCCGGAGGACATCGGCTGCGTCGGGCTGACCAAGGGCCGGGCGCTGATCGCCGGCATGCGCTCGGGCGTGTTCCTGATCGGCCGCGACGGCGCCGTCCTGAAGAAGCTCGCCGACAATCCGGAAGACGAGGCCTGGTCGCGCTTCAACGACGGCGCCGTCGACCCCGCCGGGCGCTTCCTGGTGGGCACGATCGACGAGGCGCGCGAGGGCCGCGCCAGCCTCTACCGGCTCGACCGCTCGGGGCTGACGAAGCTCGTCGGCGGGCTGATGACCTCGAACGGCCTCGCCTTCTCCGCCGACGGGCGCAGCGTCTTCCATGCGGACACCCCGCGCTTCACCGTCACGCGCTACGCCTACGACCCCGCGAGCGGGACGCTCGGCGAGGGCGATGTGTTCTGCCGGCTCGACGACACGGCCGCCGATCGCGCCCGGCCGGACGGCGCGGCGCTCGACGTCGAGGGCTGCTACTGGACGGCGCTGTTCGAGGGTGCGCGGATCCAGCGCTGGTCGCCGCACGGCGCGCTCCTCGCCGAGATCCCGATCCCGGCGCGCTGCCCGACGATGGTCGCCTTCGGCGGGCCGGAGCTGAAGACGCTCTACGTCACCACCGCCGGCGGCGGGCGGCCGGAGGACGAGCGCGCGCGCTACCCGCACGCGGGCGGCCTGTTCGCGCTCGACGTCGAGGTCCCCGGCCGCCTCGAGCCCCTCTTCGACCCGGACGTCTGAGACCATGAGCCGAGACGACGCAACGACCCGCTACGCCAGCGCCCGCTACGCCTCGCTGAAGGACGCGAGCGTCGTGATCACCGGCGGCGCGTCGGGGATCGGCGCGGAGATGGTGCGCGCCTTCGCGGCGCAGCAGGCGCGCGTCGCCTTCCTCGACGTGGACGAGGCGAACGGGGCGGCCGTCGCCGCCGAGACGGGGGCCGCGTTCGAGCCCTGCGACGTCACCGACATTCCGGGCCTGCGGGCGACGCTCGCGGGGATCGAGGCGCGGCAGGACGGCGTCGGCGTGCTCGTCAACAACGCCGGCAAGGACGACCGGCACGCCATGGAGAGCGTGGAGCCGGACTATTGGCGCCGGGCGCTCGCGCTGAACCTCGACCACCAGTTCTTCGCCACCCAGGCGCTCGCGCCGGGAATGGCCGCGCGCGGCGGCGGCTCGGTGATCCTGCTCGGCTCGATTTCCTGGATGCGCGGGCGCCCCGGCTTCGTCGGCTACACCACGGCGAAGGCCGCCATCAACGGCATGACGAAGACGCTGGCCCGCGAGCTCGGCCCCTCGGGCGTGCGAGTGAATTGCCTCGTGCCCGGCGCCATCCGCACGGAGCGGCAGGAGAAGCTCTGGCTCACGCCCGAGCTCAACCGGCAATTCATCGACCTGCAGGCCCTCAAGTTCCGGCTCGACGCGAGCCACGTCGCCCGCATGGCGCTCTTCCTCGCGTCCGAGGAGAGCGCCGGCTGCACGGGCACGAACTTCGTCGTCGACGCCGGCCTCACCCAGAACTGAAAGACAAGGACCCCCATGCGCATCGTCCCCGTGGACGACGGCTTCGACCTCTTCCTCGCCGAGCGTCTCGTCCTGCGCCATCGCCCCGACCGGCCCTGCCTGTTCGTCGGCCACGCGGAGCCGCGCATCGCGATGTATCGCGGCAATTTCGAGATCGAGGACCATGTCGAGGAGCGCGTCGGCCTGCGCCACGCCGCGATCGCGGGCCGGCTGATCGCCTTCTCGGCGCACGAGGGCGAGAAGCCCCGCCTCGTCGTCGCGGTGGAGGAGGACGGGATCGAGGAGGGCGCCCTCGTCTTCGTGGAGGCGCATCAGCGCATCAACCGGCTGTGGCTGCGCGTCGAGGCGGAGGCGGGCGAGCGGGTCTTCGGCGGCGGCGAGCAGATGTCGTATTTCGACCTCTCCGGCCGCAAGTTCCCGCTCTGGACCTCCGAGCCGGGCGTGGGGCGCGACAAGAAGAGCGAGATCACCTTCCAGGCCGACAAGCTCGGCGGCGCCGGCGGGGACTACTGGCACACCAACTACCCCCAGCCGACCTTCCTCTCCACGCGCCGTTACGCGCTCCACGTCGAGACGACGGCGTATTCCGCCTTCGATTTCCGCCGCACGAGCTTCCACGAGATCGAGGTCTGGGCGGTGCCGGAGCGCGTGTCCTTCCACGGCGCGCGCTCGTTCGAGGGGCTGGTCTCGCGGCTCTCCACCCGCTTCGGCCGCCAGCCGCCGCTGCCCGAGTGGCTGATGAACGGGGCGATCATCGGCCTCAAGGACGGGGCGAATTCCTTCGCGCGGCTGGAGAGATACCTCGAGGCCGGCTGCGCGGTCTCGGCGCTCTGGTGCGAGGACTGGGTCGGGGTGCGCGACACGACCTTCGGCCGGCGCCTGTTCTGGGACTGGCGGGCGAACGAGAACTGGTATCCGCGGCTCGAGGAGGAGATCGCCCGGCTGCGCGAGCGCGGCATCCGCTTCATGGGCTACGTCAACCCGTACCTCGCGGTCGACGGCATCCTGTTCGAGGAGGCCGAGGCCGAAGGCCATCTGGCGAAGGACGCCGCGGGCGGGACCTACCGGGTCGATTTCGGCGAGTTCGATTGCGGCGTCGTCGACTTCACCGCGCCCGCCGCCTGCGCCTGGTTCGAGGAGCGGGTGATCGGCCAGGAGCTGATCGACAAGGGCCTGTCCGGCTGGATGGCGGATTTCGGCGAGTACCTGCCCGTCGACGTCGTGCTCTCGGACGGCTCGGATCCGCTGCTCATGCACAACGCTTGGCCCGTCCTCTGGGCGGAGGTGAACGCCCGCGCCGTCGGGAATCGCGGCATGACCGGCGAGGCCTTGTTCTTCATGCGCGCCGGCTTCTCGGGCGTGCAGCGGCATTGCCCGCTGCTCTGGGCCGGCGACCAGTCGGTCGACTTCTCGCGCCACGACGGGCTCGTCACCGTGATCTGCGGGGCCTTGTCCTCCGGCCTCGTCGGCAACGCCTACCACCATTCGGACATCGGCGGCTACACGAGCCTGTTCGGCAACGTGCGCACGGCCGAGCTGATGATCCGCTGGGCCGAGATGGCAGCCTTCACGCCGGTGATGCGCACGCACGAGGGCAACCGCCCGCGCGAGAACCTGCAATTCGACGACAGCCCCGAGCTCCTCGCCCATTTCGCCCGCATGACCCGGATCTGGAAGGCGCTCACCCCCTATCTGCGTACGCTGATCGCCGAGGCGCGGGAGGCGGGCCTGCCCTGCCAGCGCCCGCTCTTCCTGCATTTCGAGCAGGATCCGCGCGCCTTCGAGACGCAGGAAGCCTATCTCTACGGCCGCGACCTCCTCGTCGCCCCGGTCTGGCGCGCCGGCGAGCGCAGCTGGACGACCTACCTGCCCGCGGGCGCCGACTGGGTGCACGTCTGGTCGGGCCGGGAGATCGCGGGCGGGCAGGAGGCGGAGGTCGCCGCGCCCTTCGGCGAGCCGCCGGTGTTCTACCGCCAGGACAGCGCCTTCGCCGAGCTGTTCGCGAGCCTGCGCAACGTGGCGTGAAGGGGGTGTCATCCCGGACGGCGAAGCCGATCCGGGGCCCATACCCGCCGGCGCTCGTCTCGCGACCTTCAGGTCGCATCGCGAGCCCTCTGCCGAGCCGAAAATAGCGCGGGACCGAGGGGAGGGACGCGGCGTAAACGCCGCTCGGGATGCGATGGCGGTTCTGGGTCCCGGATCGCCTTCGGCGTCCGGGATGACAGCCCACACTTGTCATCCCGGACGGCGAAGCCGATCCGGGGCCCATACCCGCCGACGGCGATCTTGCGACCTTCAGGTCGCATCGCGAGCCCCGTGCCGAGCCGAAAATGGGGCGGGACCGAGGGGAGGGACACGGCGTCGACGCCGCTCGGGAACCGATGGCGGTTCCGGGTCCCGGATCGCCTTCGGCGTCCGGGATGACAGCCCGTACTTGTCATCCCGGACGGCGAAGCCGATCCGGGACCCATACCCGCCGGCGCTCGTCTCGCGACCTTCAGGTCGCATCGCGAGCCCCGTGCCGAGCGTAGATTTGCGCGCGGGACCGAGGGGAGGGACGCGGCGTAAACGCCGCTCGGGAACCGATGGCGGTTCTGGGTCCCGGATCGCCTTCGGCGTCCGGGATGACAGCCCACACTTGTCATCCCGGACGGCGAAGCCGATCCGGGACCCATATGTGGACGGCCCCTGGTCTGCAAGAGGGTCGAGCCGGCTCATCGAGATCGCCTGCACCCATATGTCCGACCTGTTCGCGCGGCCCGAGGGCCGCTGGCCAAGATGGGTTACGCTTGATCGGGCGCCGAACATACCCGCGATTTCATCGCGCCATTGGGTCCCGCGGCTTGGCCCGATCATCGACGTGTCGATGGTCCACCTCTCGTTCCTGCAGGTCACGCCCTCGCTTGTCGGCCCCGGAGGGCACGGCGGGCGGCGGGCGTCTCGGGCGCGCCGGGGCGGCCGCAGGTGCGGCCGGCCGGCGCGAAACGGGGTGCGGCGGCGCTCACGCCGCGGCCTCCAGCGGCTCGAGGGCCGGGCCGTGATCGCGGTCGAAGCGCGCGCCGGAGGCGAGGAGCTTCCACAGGATCCGCGCCACCCGGTTGGCCAGCGCGACCGCGACCTCCTTGAACTTCTTCTTGGGCAGGAGCCGCGCCGCCCAGGCGACGAGCCGCCCGCCGCCGCAGGCCTCCTCGCCGCGGCGCTTCACCTGCTGGAGCAGCGCCGTCGCCGCGCAGACGAGATCGGCCCTGAGCGCCATGTCGCCCGCGCGGGTAATGGCGCCGAGGCGCTGCCTGTTGGCGGTGGTGTGGTCGCGCGGAGTGAGCCCGAGCCAGCCGGCGAAGGCGCGTCCCGAGCGGAAGCGCCGCGGATCGCCCACCGCCACCATCGTGCGCCAGGCCACGACCGGGCCGACGCAGGGCACCTCCATCAGCCGGCGGCAGGCCTCGCTCGCCCGCGCCGCCTTCACGAGCGCGGCCTCCGCGGCCGCGACCCGCGGGCCGAGGCGCTCCCATTCGTCGGCGAGATCCTCGAAGACGAGCCGCGCGTGCGTCGGCAGGTCCGTGCGGGCGAGGATCTCGCCGAGGATCGTGGGGATGTATCGGGCGCCCTGCGGAGCCACGATCCCGAGCTCGGCGGCGTAGCCGCGAACGCGGTTGCCGATCTCGGTTCGGCGCGCCTGGAGCGCCCGCCGGTGGTCGACGAGCATGGCGGCCGCCTGCTGCGCCTCGCTCTTGATCGGCACGAAGGTCGTGTCCGGCTCCCGCACGGCCCGGCAGATCGCCCGGGCGTCGGCGGCGTCGTTCTTGTTGCGCCCGACGAAGGGCTTGGCGAGCTGGGGCGGCACGATGCGCGCGTCGTGGCCCATGGCGACGAGCTCGCGCGCGAGAAGGTGCGCGCCCCGGCACGCCTCGATCCCGATCAGCGTCGGCGCAAGCGCCGAAAGCTTCTTCTTCATCCGCGCCGGCGTCCCGCTCTCGCGCCAGACCTCCCGGCCCGACGCGTCCGCGCCGGACACCGCGAAATGAGCCTTGGACGTGTCGATGCCGATCGCGCTAAACTCCTTCATGGACGGTCCCTCCCTCAGATCGAGCTGCAGATACTCCATCTTGGCACACAGATGCCGCCGGGTGGGGCCGTCCACACCAACATACCCGCCGACGGCGATCTTGCGACCTTCAGGTCGCATCGCGAGCCCCGTGCCGAGCCGAAAATGGGGCGGGACCGAGGGGAGGGACACGGCGTCGACGCCGCTCGGGAACCGATGGCGGTTCTGGGTCCCGGATCGCCTTCGGCGTCCGGGATGACAGCCCACACTTGTCATCCCGGACGGCGAAGCCGATCCGGGACCCATACCCGCCGACGGCGATCTTGCGACCTTCAGGTCGCATCGCGAGCCCCGTGCCGAGCGTAGATTTGCGCGCGGGGCCGAGGGGAGGGACGCGGCGTAAACGCCGCTCGGGATGCGATGGCGGTTCCGGGTCCCGGATCGCCTTCGGCGTCCGGGATGACAGCCCACACTTGTCATCCCGGACGGCGAAGCCGATCCGGGACCCATATGTGGACGGCCCCTGGTCTGCAAGAGGGTCGAGCCGGCTCATCGAGATCGCCTGCACCCATATGTCCGACCTGTTCGCGCGGCCCGAGGGCCGCTGGCCAAGATGGGTTACGCTTGATCGGGCGCCGAACATACCCGCGATTTCATCGCGCCATTGGGTCCCGCGGCTTGGCCCGATCATCGACGTGTCGATGGTCCACCTCTCGTTCCTGCAGGTCACGCCCTCGCTTGTCGGCCCCGGAGGGCACGGCGGGCGGCGGGCGTCTCGGGCGCGCCGGGGCGGCCGCAGGT
Source organism: Salinarimonas sp. (assembly GCF_040111675.1). NCBI lineage: Bacteria > Pseudomonadati > Pseudomonadota > Alphaproteobacteria > Hyphomicrobiales > Salinarimonadaceae > Salinarimonas > Salinarimonas sp. The sequence goes on from NZ_CP157794.1 coordinate 1,291,925, forward strand.
GCGGCCGGCCGGCGCGAAACGGGGTGCGGCGGCGCTCACGCCGCGGCCTCCAGCGGCTCGAGGGCCGGGCCGTGATCGCGGTCGAAGCGCGCGCCGGAGGCGAGGAGCTTCCACAGGATCCGCGCCACCCGGTTGGCCAGCGCGACCGCGACCTCCTTGAACTTCTTCTTGGGCAGGAGCCGCGCCGCCCAGGCGACGAGCCGCCCGCCGCCGCAGGCCTCCTCGCCGCGGCGCTTCACCTGCTGGAGCAGCGCCGTCGCCGCGCAGACGAGATCGGCCCTGAGCGCCATGTCGCCCGCGCGGGTGATGGCGCCGAGGCGCTGCCTGTTGGCGGTGGTGTGGTCGCGCGGAGTGAGCCCGAGCCAGCCGGCGAAGGCGCGTCCCGAGCGGAAGCGCCGCGGATCGCCCACCGCCACCATCGTGCGCCAGGCCACGACCGGGCCGACGCAGGGCACCTCCATCAGCCGGCGGCAGGCCTCGCTCGCCCGCGCCGCCTTCACGAGCGCGGCCTCCGCGGCCGCGACCCGCGGGCCGAGGCGCTCCCATTCGTCGGCGAGATCCTCGAAGACGAGCCGCGCGTGCGTCGGCAGGTCCGTGCGGGCGAGGATCTCGCCGAGGATCGTGGGGATGTATCGGGCGCCCTGCGGAGCCACGATCCCGAGCTCGGCGGCGTAGCCGCGAACGCGGTTGCCGATCTCGGTTCGGCGCGCCTGGAGCGCCCGCCGGTGGTCGACGAGCATGGCGGCCGCCTGCTGCGCCTCGCTCTTGATCGGCACGAAGGTCGTGTCCGGCTCCCGCACGGCCCGGCAGATCGCCCGGGCGTCGGCGGCGTCGTTCTTGTTGCGCCCGACGAAGGGCTTGGCGAGCTGGGGCGGCACGATGCGCGCGTCGTGGCCCATGGCGACGAGCTCGCGCGCGAGAAGGTGCGCGCCCCGGCACGCCTCGATCCCGATCAGCGTCGGCGCAAGCGCCGAAAGCTTCTTCTTCATCCGCGCCGGCGTCCCGCTCTCGCGCCAGACCTCCCGGCCCGACGCGTCCGCGCCGGACACCGCGAAATGAGCCTTGGACGTGTCGATGCCGATCGCGCTAAACTCCTTCATGGACGGTCCCTCCCTCAGATCGAGCTGCAGATACTCCATCTTGGCACACAGATGCCGCCGGGTGGGGCCGTCCACACCAACATACCCGCCGACGGCGATCTTGCGACCTTCAGGTCGCATCGCGAGCCCCGTGCCGAGCCGAAAAGAGGGCGGGACCGAGGGGAGGGACACGGCGTCGACGCCGCTCGGGATGCGATGGCGGTTCCGGGTCCCGGATCGCCTTCGGCGTCCGGGATGACAGCCCACACTTGTCATCCCGGACGGCGAAGCCGATCCGGGACCCATACCCGCCGACGGCGATCTTGCGACCTTCAGGTCGCATCGCGAGCCCCGTGCCGAGCGTAGATTTGCGCGCGGGACCGAGGGGAGGGACGCGGCGTAAACGCCGCTCGGGATGCGATGGCGGTTCTGGGTCCCGGATCGCCTTCGGCGTCCGGGATGACAGCGGTAGGTCCGCTCATCATCCCGGCACGATCGCCCGCAGGCCGTAGACCAGGGCCATGAAGACGGCGCCCCCGACGACGTAGAGCCCGAGAAACCAGGCGATCCGGCGCATCCGTTCGCTCATCAATGGTACCCGCTCTCCTCGAGGTCCTCGGCGACCTTGCCGCGGAAGACCCAATAGACGTAGGCCGTGTAGCCGAGCATCACCGGCAGGACGACGGAGAAGCCCACCAGCGCGAAGAGCTGGCTGTTCACCGTGTTCGCCGCCTCCCAGATCGTGATCGTCGGCGGGACGATGTAGGGGAAGAGGCTCACGCCGAGCCCGAGGAAACCCAGCAGGAAGAGCGCGATGGAGAGGAAGAACGGCGCGTAGTGCCGCTCGTTCACGAGCGCCCGCCAGACGCCGAAGGCGACGAGGGCGGTGAGCAGCGGGATCGGCGCGAGATAGTAGATGTTCGGCGTCGAGAACCAGCGCTCCTCGATCTCCACGCCGAGGAACGGCACCCACACCGACACCACCGCCATGGCGACCACCGAGCCGAGGAGATAGCGGTAGGCCTTGCGCCGCGCCCACATCTCGAGCTCGCCCGTGGTCTTCATCACCACCCAGGTCGCGCCGAGCAGGCCGTAGCCGGCGACGAGGCCCACCCCCGTCATCATCGCGAACGGCGTCGCCCAGTCGAAGGTGCCGCCGGCGAACTCGCGGCCGACCACCGTGAAGCCCTGGACGAAGGTGCCGAGCACGACGCCCTGCGCGAAGGTCGCCACCAGAGAGCCGTAGTGGAACGACGCGTCCCAGAGGAACTTCGAGGCGTCGGCCTTGAAGCGGAACTCGAAGGCGACGCCGCGGAAGATCAGCGCCAGCAGCATGACGATGATGGGCACATAGAGCGCCGGCATCAGCACGGCGTAGGCCAGGTGGAACACGGCGAACAGCCCGCCGCCGCCGAGGATCAGCCAGGTCTCGTTCCCGTCCCAGATCGGCGCGACCGAGATCATCATCCGGTCGCGCCAGTTCTCCCGCTGCGCCGGGCGGAACAGGATCCCGACCCCGAGATCGAAGCCGTCCATGATCACGTACATGATCACCGCGACCGCGATCAGCCCCGCCCAGATCAGCGGCAGCCACAGGGCGAGCCCCTCGAGACCCTCGGCATATCCGAACATGGTTCGCTCTCCCGTCTCGTGGTCACTCGGCTGGGGTGCGGTCGCGGTCGCGCGCGCGCTCGCGCCCGACGTCGCCCTTGGGCAGGCGCTCCTCCGCGGCGGAGAAGGGCCGCTTCGGGCGCTCGGCGAGGGACCCGCCGGGCATGACCTCGTGCTCGTCAGGCCCGCGGCGCAGGAGCTTGACGAGGTAGTAGGTCCCCGCCGTGAAGATGATCGCGTAGACCACGACGAAGGCGATCAGCGACGTCGCGACCGCGCCGGTCGTCACCGGCGAGACCGCGTCGATCGTGCGCATGAGGCCGTAGACCACGTAGGGCTGGCGGCCGATCTCGGCGGTGAACCACCCGGTGAGCACCGCGATGAAGCCCGACGGCAGCATGGCGACGCAGGTCCACAGGAAGGCGGGGCTGTCGTAGAGCCGGCCCCTGAGCCTCAGCCAGATCGACCAGGCGCCGACGAACAGCATCAGGAAGCCGATCGCGACCATGACGCGGAAGGAATAGAACACCGGCCAGATCGGCGGACGCATCTCGGGCGGCACCTCCTTCAGCCCCGGCACGACGCCGTCGAGCGAGTGGGTGAGGATGAGCGAGCCGAGCTTGGGAATGCCGATCTCGAACCTGTTCTCCTCGGCCTCCTCGTCGGGGATGGCGAACAGAAGCAGCGGCGCGCCGGCCTGCGTCTCCCAGTTCCCCTCCATGGCGGCGAGCTTGGTCGGCTGGTAGGCCAAGACGTTGAGCCCGTGCAGGTCGCCGAGGAAGATCTGGACCGGGGCGAAGATCGCGGCGAAGGCGGTCGCCATGGACAGCGAGCGGCGCGCGCCCTCCATGCGCAGCGTCTGGCCCATCTCCCGCCCGCGCCGGCGCCCGCGCAGCAGCATGTAGGCCGACATGCCCGCCACCGCGAAGGCGGTGGTGAGATAGGCCGCCATCACCATGTGGCTGAAGCGGTTGAGGAAGGAGGGGTTGAAGACGACCTCGAACCAGTTCACCGGAACGGCGACGCCGTTCTGGATCTCGTGGCCCGCCGGCGTCTGCATCCAGGAATTCGCCGACAGGATCCAGAAGGCCGAGAGCAGCGTGCCGAGCGCCACCATGCAGGTGGCGAAGAAGTGCAGCCGGTCGCCGACCCGGTTCCAGCCGAACAGCATGATGCCGAGGAAGGCCGCCTCGAGGAAGAAGGCGGTGATCACCTCGTAGGCGATCACGGGGCCGAGCACGTTGCCGGTGAAGTCCGAATAGCCCGACCAGTTGGTGCCGAACTGGTAGGACATCACCACCCCGGACACGACGCCGAGCCCGAAGGAGATCGCGAACACCTTCACCCAGAACTTGTAGAGGTTCTTGAAGACCGGGTTTCCGGTCTTCAGCCAGCGGAACTCGAGCGCCGCGAGCCAGCTCGCGAGCCCGATCGTGAAGGCGGGAAAGATGATGTGGAACGCCACCGTGAACGCGAACTGGATTCGCGACAGCATGAAGGCGTCGAGTTCCATGGGTCGAACCCTCGTTCGGACGGCGCGTCGGGGATACGACGCGCGCAGGCGGACGCGGCGCGTCGTGGCCGCGGGTCGAATGCGCGGCCAACGTCACGCGGAAGGCGGCGGTTCCTGGGGGCGAGGCGCGGCGGTCGGACGCGCGACCGAATGGGGGAGGGGCGCTTTCCGAAGCGGCGATTTGCGTTTTGCCGCGTTCTGCCCCATCTGAGGGCGGCCACCCCGCATCACCGAAGCCGTATCCTCGATGACCGACGCCGTACGCCCCGCCGCCGCCGATCCCGTGTCGGCGCGCCGCACCTTCGCCATCATCTCGCACCCGGACGCGGGCAAGACCACGCTGACCGAGAAGCTGCTGCTCTTCGGCGGCGCGATTCAGCTCGCCGGCGAGGTGAAGGCCAAGCGCAACCGCGTCTCCACGCGCTCGGACTGGATGTCGATCGAGAAGAGCCGCGGCATCTCCGTCGTCACCTCGGTGATGACGTTCGAGTACGGCGGCCACGTCTTCAACCTGCTCGACACGCCGGGCCACGAGGACTTCTCGGAGGACACGTACCGCACGCTCACCGCCGTCGATTCGGCCGTGATGGTGATCGACGCGGCCAAGGGCATCGAGGCGCGCACGCGCAAGCTCTTCGAGGTCTGCCGGCTTCGCGACATCCCGATCGTCACCTTCGTCAACAAGATGGACCGCGAGACCCGCGACCCGTTCGACCTCCTCGACGAGATCGAGAAGACGCTCGCCCTCGACACCGCGCCCGTGACCTGGCCGATCGGCCGCGGGCGCTCCTTCGCCGGCACCTACGATCTCGCGGCGAGCACCGTGCGCCGGCTGGACGAGGAGGCGGTCCCGACCCCCGTCTCGGGGCCCGACGACCCGCTCTTCGACGAGCTCCTGCCCGATCCGGCCGAGCGCGCGGCCTTCCGCGAGGAGGTCGAGCTCGCCCGCGAGGGGCTGAACACGTTCGATCTCGGCGCCTTCCGCGAGGGGCACCTGACGCCGGTCTTCTTCGGCTCGGCGCTGCGGAACTTCGGCGTGCGCGACCTGATCGACTCGCTCGGCGCCGTCGCCCCGCCGCCCCGCGCGCAGGAGGCGGACGGGCGCGCGGTGGAGGCGACCGAGCCGAAGATGACGGGCTTCGTCTTCAAGATCCAGGCGAACATGGACCCGAACCACCGCGACCGCATCGCCTTCATGCGGGTGTGCTCGGGCCGGCTCCAGCGCGGCATGAAGGCGAAGCTCGTGCGCACGGGCAAGCCGATCACGCTGTCGGCGCCGCAATTCTTCTTCGCCCAGGATCGCGCGGTGGCCGACGAAGCCTATGCCGGCGACGTGGTCGGCATCCCCAACCACGGGACCCTGCGCATCGGCGACACGCTCACCGAGGGCGAGGAGCTGATCTTCCGCGGGGTGCCCTCGTTCGCGCCCGAGATCATGCGCCGCGTGAAGCTCTCCGACGCCATGAAGGCGAAGAAGCTGCGCGAGGCGCTCCAGCAGCTGGCCGAGGAGGGCGTCGTCCAGCTCTTCGTGCCGCACGACGGCTCGGGCGCCATCGTCGGCGTGGTGGGCGCGCTGCAGCTCGACGTGCTCAAGGAGCGGCTGCAGGCGGAATACTCTCTGCCGATCGACTACGAGCAGACCCGCTTCTCCGTCTGCCGCTGGATCGAGAGCGAGGACGAGAAGACGCTCGACGAGTTCATGACCGCCAACCGCTCGGCCATGGCGGACGATCTCGACGGCGCCCCCGTGTTCCTCGCGCCTTCGCCCTTCTCGCTGCGTTACGACGAGGAGCGCTGGCCGCAGATCCGCTTCACCGACGTGAAGGACTATCAGAAGAAGGCCGGGTGAGGCGGGGAGGAGCAGCGCCGACGCACTCCCCTCTCCCTCGTGGAGAGGGGTTGGCGGTGAGGGGCCTACAGGACGTGCGCGCCGTTGATGCCGTGCGGGTCCGTCGCCATCGAGTACGTCTTGCGACGATGCTTGGTCGAGCAGCCCCGGTGGAGAGGGGCGCCGGGCAGGGCTCGGCCGGATGTCGGGACGGGTGCCAGCGCGTCATGACGGGCGAGATCGTTCTGATCGCCCCTCACCCCGGGTCCCTCTCCACGAGCGAGAGGGGAGAGCCCGCGTCGCGCCTCTGCCAGCAGCGTCACCGCCCCGTCGGCGTCACCATCCCGTCCACCGCCGCCGTGATCCGGCTCCAGTGCCCGAGGGCCGCGCGGGGGAGGCGGACCTGCACGTCGAGGCCGGCGCGGCGGATCTCGGCGAGGCAAGGAAGGCGCACGCCCTCCGCCGCCGCGCCGTCGAGGCAGCGCGCGGCGAAGGCGCGGCCTTGCGGCGGCGCGAGGAAGAGCGCCTCGCCCGCATAAGGGGAGCTCGGCTCGAAGACGCGGCGCACGAGGCCGTCGGCGGTGGACTCGGCCCCGGGCAGCAGGAAGCGATTGTACAGGAGAGCCGGCCGGTCGGAGGGCGCCGGCGCGTCGTCCGCCGGCTGGATCGCGAGGCCGATCGCGAGGTCGTGCGGGATCGTGTCGCGGTCGAGGAGCTCGCGCAGGGGCGCCTCGAGCGCGAGCCGCGCCACCGGACGCCCGCCATGCGGCTCGATCAGCCAGGCCCGCGGGACGACGAGGGTGCGGTCGGCGAGCGCGACCGCGACCGTCCCGGAGATCGCGACCGGCGCCGGCGCGATCAGCATGCGCGACCATAGGGCGAGCGCCGCGAGGCCGGCGGCGATGGCGAGCATCAGGAAGGCGGCGGGCAGGCCGATGCGGCGCCAGCGGATCGGCTGCGGATCGGCGGTGAGCGCGGCGGCGCGGGGCATCGGCGGCTCCTCGGTGCCAGCGGGCGACGTTAACCCTTTTCCCGCTTCGTGCTTAACGATCGGTAAAAGCCGGGGCAGGATCGCCGTGCCGGCCCGGGACGGGCCGGTGAGCGGAGACGCGCATGAGCCTCGACCCGGCTTCGGCCTCGGCCCTGCAGGCCCTGATCCTCGGTTTCGCCTTCGCGGGCCTGCTGGCGAGCGCCTTCGAGCTCGTCACGCGCACGCGGGCGAGCTTCTCGCTGCTCGAGCGCGGGGCCGTGGTGGCGATGGCGAGCCTGCCGATGCTGGTCTTCTGCGCCCCCTTCATCATCCTGCGCAACACCGTGCGCGGGCGCCGCTTCGAGCGCCGGCCCATCCCCTTCGTGATGATCGCGACCTGCATCGCAGGCTTCTGGAGCCTGGTGGCCGGCCGCGTGCTGCTGAACGGAATCGGGCTCGTGATGGGCGCCTGACCCGGGGAGGCGGCGGCCTCAGTGCCGCGTGCCTGTCGCCCGCTGCGGCTCCGCGCTCGGGATCGCGATCACCCGGCCGACGGCGTCCGGCCGCGGCAGGCGCGCATGGGCCGAGCGCATCACCTCGAGATTGCCGCGGATCTCCTCCGGGAAGGGCGTCACACGCTTCGTCGTCAGGTCGACGTGCAGCGACAGCATCTCGCAGGTCGCGGCCGTCCAGCCCTCGCTGGCGTGCCGCGCCTCCATGTAGACGTGGAAGCGCTTCTCGTCCGTGTCGAGCAGCTGCAGGGTCACGCGCACGGCGTCGCCGGCCTTCAGCTCGCGCCGGTAGAGCACGTGCGCCTCCGCGGCGAAGAACGAGGCCTTCTTCTCCGCCACGTAGTCGGGCCCCAGGCCGGCGAGCCCGAAGGCCTCGTCCAGCGTGCGGTCGAACAGCACGTGGTAATAGGCGAGGTTCATGTGGCCGTTGTAGTCGATCCACGCGTCCTCGACCCGCATCGTCGACGAGACGAACGGCGCGAAGAAGAAGATCGGTGTCGGCGCATCGTCGCCCACGTGTCCCTCCGGAGTCCTGCCGGGAAGAGGGTGCCGAATCGGCGCGCGCACGTCCAGTGCGCGACACGGTAAAATCGGTTTAGGCTCTGCGGTTTCATCCCGATCGGGCGATTTGCGCGGATGTTCCCGGGGCGCGACCTCTGTTAGATTCGTGTTGATCCCGATCCGATCGCGTCCGAAGCACCGAGGCCGTCATGAACGCTCCGCATCCCGTCCCGAGATCGCGCCCCGCGCCCGACGCGCTCGCGGCCGTGCTCGCGCGGCTCGCGGAGCGGTTCGGCGCCCGCGCCTCGACCGCCGGCGCCGTCCGCGAGCAGCATGCGAGCACGCTCACCTGGGCCGCCAACGAACCCCCGGACGCCGTCGTCTTCCCCGAGACGACGGAGGAGGTGGCCGAGATCGTGCGCCTGTGCGCGGAGCACCGCGTGCCGATCATCCCCTTCGGCACGGGCTCGTCGCTGGAGGGCCACGTCAACGCGCCCTTCGGCGGCGTCTCTGTCGACACGAGCCGGATGAACGCGATCCTGGCCGTGCACGCCGAGGATCTCGACTGCGTCGTCCAGCCGGGCGTGACCCGCAAGCAGCTGAACGCCCATCTTCGCGATCAGGGCCTGTTCTTCCCCATCGACCCCGGCGCCGACGCCTCGCTCGGCGGCATGGTCGCGACCCGCGCGTCCGGCACCAACGCCGTGCGCTACGGCACGATGAAGGACAACGTCGTGGCGCTCACCGCCGTGACGCCCGACGGCGCGATCGTGCGCACCTCCCGGCGCGCCCGCAAGTCGAGCGCGGGCTACGACCTCACGCGCCTCCTCGTCGGCTCGGAGGGGACGCTCGGGATCGTCACCGAGATCACCTTGAAGCTCCACGGGATTCCCGAGGCGATCTCGGGGGGCGTCTGCGCCTTTCCGAGCGTGCGCGCCGCCTGCGAGGCGACGATCCTGGCGATCCAGTCCGGCATCCCCGTCGCACGCATCGAGCTCCTCGACGCGGCGCAGGTGCGCGCCTGCAACGCCTATTCGAAGCTCTCCCTCGCGGAGGCGCCGACGCTCTTCGTCGAGTTCCACGGCACCGAGGCCGGCGTGCGCGAGCAGGCGGAGCGCTTCGGCGAGATCGCCGAGGAACTCGGCGGCGGACCCTTCGCCTGGGCCACCGAGGCGGAGGAGCGCTCGCGGCTGTGGCAGGCGCGGCACGATTCGTACTGGGCCGCGCTGAGCCTCAGGCCCGGCACCAAGGGCGTCGCCACCGACGTCTGCGTCCCGATCTCGCGCCTCGCCGACTGCGTCGAGGAGACCATCGCCGACGCCGACGCCTCGGGGCTCGTCGCGCCCATCGTCGGGCATGTGGGCGACGGCAATTTCCACGTCCTGCCGCTCGTCGACATCGACGACGCCGACGAGGTCGCCCGCGCCAAGGCCTTCGTCGACCGGCTGGTGGAGCGCGCGCTCGCCATGGAGGGCACCTGCACCGGCGAGCACGGCGTCGGCCAGAAGAAGATGCGCTATCTCGAGGCCGAGCACGGCCCGGCCGCGCTGGAATTGATGCGTGCGATCAAACGTGCCATCGATCCGCACGACATCATGAACCCCGGCAAGGTCGTGGCGCCGGTATGAGCCGGGTGCGACCGAGAGAAGGGTCTTACCGTCTTGCGTGACATCCTGACCGCGCTCGCGGGTCTCGTCATCGTCCTGCTCACGGCGGCGCTCGTCGCGCCGCCGCTGATCGATTGGGACCTGCGCCGCGCGGAGGTCGAGGCGGCCCTGTCGCGCGCCGCCGGCGCGCCGATCGAGACCGCGGGACCGATCGAGGTGCGGCTCCTGCCCTCGCCGCGGCTCGGCGTCGGCCGGCTGGTGATCGGCGGGTCGGGCGAGGACGCGGCCGCTCTCGTCGCCGACGACGTGGTGGCCGAGATCGAGCTCGCGCCGCTGCTGCGCGGGCAGGTGCGCTTCTCCGCGGGCTATGCCGCGGACGCGCAGATCCGCATCCCCACGCGGGGCGATGCGGGGTTGCGGCTTCCCGGCGCGCTCGCGCCCGGCGCCGAGACCGCGACGACCTTCGCCTTCGAGGACCTGCGCACGGACGCGCTCACGATCGTCGCCGTCTCCCCCGAGATGGGGGCGCGGCGCTGGCTCACGCTCGACGACGTGCGGCTCTCGGCCGACGCGCTCGGGGGGCCGTACCGCATCGACGGCGTCGCCGACGGCCTGTCGTTCCGGCTGGTGACGGGCCGCTTCGACGCCGATGGCGCGATGCCGATGCGCTTCCTCGCGGGCGAGGAGGGTCCCGTGCGCTTCGACGCCGAGGCGGCGTTGACGCTGACGGATGCGGGCGGCGGCTTCTTCGCCGCCGCGCTCGCGGGCGAGGGGCGGATGATCGTCGCGCCGCCCGAGCCCGACGCGGCGCCGATGGTGGTGGAGACCGGCTTCGAGACCGCGCCGGGCGGCGTCGCGCTCGCCGATCTCTCCATCGAGACCGGCGACGCCGCCACGGGCGCGCGGCTCGAGGGCTCGGGCTTCGTGCGGCTCGACGACCCGCGCGTTCGGCTCGCGCTGACGAGCCGGCGCATCGTCGCCGAGCGCATGCTGGAAAGCCCGCTCGGGCGCGCGCTGACCGCCACGGCCCAGGGCGCGCTGCCGGTCCCGGTCGCGCTCGACCTCACGGTGGACAGCTTGTCGGTGCTCGGCGAGGAGATCGCCGGCGTGCGCCTCGACGTCGTCGCCGACGGCGACACGCTCGCGGTGCGCGAGGCGACCGCGACCCTGCCGGGCGAGGCCGCGCTCGGCTTTCTCGGCGAGGTCGCGCTGGAGGACCCGCCCGTGGTCGACGGCCGGGTCTCGCTGAACGTCGCCGACAGCGCCCGGCTCGCCCGCTTCCTGCGCCGCGCCGGGCTGGACGGGCCCGGTCTCGGCCTGCTCGACGGCCAGCCGATCGACCTGAACGCGGACATCGTGCTCCGCCGGGATCTCGTCGCGCTCTCGGACCTGCGCCTCGCCGCCGGCGACGCCGCGCTCACCGGCGCGCTGCGCTACCAGCCGGGCGAGGCCGGCGCGCGTCCCACGCTCGAGGCGCAGATCGCCGCCGACGGGCTCGACGTCGCGCGCCTGCCGCAGCTCTCCGCGCTCGCGGACCTGCCGTCCGAGCTCGACGTCGCGCTGATCATCGACGCCGAGGACGTGCGCTTCGAGGGGCTGGAGGGCGCGGGCCGCATCCAGGCCCGGCTCGAATCGCGCGGGGAGGGGATCCTCGTCGACACGCTGGAGATCTCCGACCTCGCCGGCGCCGACGTCTCCGTGTCGGGACGCATCGACGAGGACGGGGCGGGGCGGATCGAAGGCCGCCTGCAGGCGGTGGAGGCCGAGCCGCTGATCGCGCTTCTCGGGCGCGTCGCCTTCGGCGACGCCGTCGACGTCATTCCCGCCTTCATCCGCGAGGGCGGCCTCGACGTCGCGCTCACCGTCGAGCGCTTCGCGGACGCGGCGAACGGGGCGCAGCCCGGCCTGCGCACCGCGATCGAGGGCACGGCCGCGGGCGGGCCGATCTCGGCGCAATGGCTCACGCTCGACGGGCGGACCGAGCGGCTCGAGGTCGAGCTCTCCACCGACGACACCCGGCGCTGGCTCGACGTGGAGAGCCCGCTCGTCGCGGGGGAGCCCTCGCTGGTCACCCTCACCCTCGGCCGCAGCGGGCCGGACCGCTTCGTCGCCCGCATCGCCGGCGAGATGGCGGGCCTGCGCCTGTCGACGCCGCGCCCGCTCGCCCTCGACGCCATCGACTTCTCGCCGCTCGACGGCGAGATCGTGCTCGCGAGCGCGGACGTCCGCCCGGCCCTGGCGCTCCTCGGTGGGAGGGTGGCTGCGGACGAGCCGGTCCCGGCGAACCTGCGCGCCTCGCTCTCCCGCGAGGGGCTCGAGACGACGCTGCAGGCCGGCGGCACGGTCGCCGGCCAGAGCGTGCGCGCGGACCTGACCTGGCCGCTCGGCGGCGATCCGCAGGGGGAGATCCGGCTCGAGCGCCTGTCGCTGCCCTGGCTCGCCGAGACGCTCGCCATCGGCGACGTGCTCGAGGCCGAGCGCGATACGCTCTGGTCGCGCGAGGCCTTCGCGGCGCTCGGCCGGCCGCTGGAGCGCGGCGGCGCCACCGTCACCGTGGACGCGCTGGCGCTGGGACGCGGCTACGTCGCGCGCGAGGCCCGCTTCGGCCTCGCCCTGACCCGCGACGGCTTCACGATCACCGGCCTCGAGGGCGCGTTCGCCGACGGGCGGATCGCGGCGGACCTCACCCTGCGCCGGCCGACGGCCGAGCAGGCCTCCATCGTCGGCGAGGCGTCCCTGGCGGACCTCGCCCTCTCCGAGATCGCGCCGGAGCTCGCCATCGACGGCCGGCTGACCGGCACGGTGGATTTCGGCGGCGTCGGCGGCAGCGTGGCCGAGGTGGTGGGCGCGCTGGCGGGAGAGGGCCGGGTGACGATCGCCGACCTCGTCGTGCCCGGCGCCGATCCGGGCGCCATCGGCAGGGGCCTCGAGCGCGCGCTTCGGGAGGAGGACCCGCTCGGCGGCCGGCGGATCGACACCTTCGTCGGCGCGGCGCTCGACGAGGCGCCGTTCCGCGCGCAGGCGGTCGAGGCGCCGGCGACCCTGGTCTCGGGCGTCTTGAATCTCTCGCCGGTGCGGGTCGACGCGGACGGCGCGCAAGGGGCCGCTGGCGGGTTCGAGGGCGTCGCGGCGCTCGACCTGCGCTCGCTCACCCTCGACATCCGGGGCTTCCTGCGCTCGCCCGCCGCGCCGCAGGGCTGGGAGGGGCCCGATCCGATGATCGGCTACGCGCTCGCGGGGCCGATCGGCGGCCTCGCGCGCACGATCGACGTCGGCCCGCTCACCAACGGCATCGCCGCCATCGTGCTCCAGCGCGAGCTCGCGCGCATCGAGGCGTTCGAGCGCGAGGCGAGCGAGCGCCAGCGCCGGATCGACCAGGCGCGGATGCTGGAGCTGCGCCGCGAGCGCGCCGAGGCCTGGCGCGAGGAGGTCGCCCGCCGCCGCGCCGAGGAGATCCGCCGCCGCGGCGCCGTCGAGCAGAGCCGCCGGGAGGCCGAGGCCCGCTCCGTCGAGGCCCTCGCCGAGGAGCGCGTGCGCCGGGCGGCGGAGGCCGAGCGGCTTCGGCTGGAGGAGGAGGCGCGCCGGGCGGCGGAGGCCGAGCGGCTCCGGTCGGAGGAGGAGGCGCGCCGGGCGGCGGAGGAAGCCGAGCAGGAGCCGCCTCCGGCCGAGGACGCCCGGCCCGCCGAGGCGCCGGCGCTGCCGACCTTCGATCAGGACGCCATCCGGCGCATCATCGAGAACGGCGGGCCGCCGACCCCCGCGCCGACACTCTGAGAGAGCGGCCGCGCGGCGCGACGGCCTTGCCTCGGGGTCCCGCGCACCCCACATCACCGGAACGAGAACGAGGCGCGCGCCCCGGGGCGGCCTTGGCCGCCCGCGTCCGCCGCGGCATGCGCCGCGCGCGTTTGACCTCGCGCGCCCTCGGGTTTAAAGCCAGAGCGCAAGATTTGCCCCCGCTCGCGCGGCGAGACGGGCGCGCTCGCTGATCAAAGGATGACCGTATGGCGAAAGAGGAGCTGATCACCTTCGAGGGCATCGTGACCGAGGTTCTCCCCGATGCCAAGTTTCGGGTCGAGCTCGAGAACGGCCACGAGGTGATCGCCTACACCGCCGGCAAGATGCGCAAGTTCCGCATCAAGACCATCGCCGGCGACCGCGTCACCGTCGAGATGTCCCCCTACGACCTCGACAAGGGACGTCTCGTGTTCCGCCACAAGGACGACCGCGGCCCGATCGGCCCCCGCCCGGGCGGCTCGCGCCCCGGCGGCCCGCGCCGCCGCTGAGCCGCGCCCGCGCCGCCGGCCCCCGAGGGGAGTGGCGGCGCGGCCGAAAGGCTCGTTTCCCGGCGCCCCCGCGGCGTGCTACCAAACGGCATGCGTCAGCCCGTCCTGCCAGAGCCGCTCAGCGATAGCCTCGACGACCTCGCCCGCGATCCGCCGGCCGGCGCGAGCGACCTTCGCGCGCGCCTCGTCCCGGCGCTCCGCGCGGCGATCGACGAGGGCCTCGCCCGCGAGGACGCCCGCCTCGTCGCCGAAGCGAACGGTCTCGCCTGCGCGAGCCGCATCTGCACCCTGATGGACGGCGTGGTGCGCACCGCCTTCGAGGCCGTGACGCGCCACCTCTACCCGCTCGAGAACCCCTCGACGGGCGAGCGCCTCGCCCTCGTCGCGACCGGCGGCTACGGCCGCGGCACGCTCGCGCCGGGCTCCGACGTCGATCTCCTGTTCCTCCTGCCCTACAAGCAGACCGCCTGGGGCGAGAGCGTGGTCGAATCCATGCTCTACATCCTCTGGGACCTGAAGCTGAAGGTCGGCCACGCCACGCGCTCGGTGGACGAGTGCATCCGCGAGGCGCGGGCGGACATGACGATCCGCACGGCCCTGCTCGAGACGCGCCTGCTGCTCGGCGACGAGGCGCTCTATTCCGAGCTCCAGCGGCGCTTCGACGCCGAGGTGGTGGAGGGTACGGCGGCCGAGTTCGTCGACGCCAAGCTGCGCGAGCGCGACCGCCGGGTGAGCCGCGTCGGCGCCTCGCGCTACCTCGTCGAGCCGAACGTCAAGGACGGCAAGGGCGGCCTGCGCGACCTGCACACCCTGTTCTGGATCGGCAAGTACGTCTACCGCGTGCGCGACCCCAAGGAGCTCGTCGCCGCGGGGCTGTTCTCCCCGGAGGAGGCGCGGCTCTTCGCGCGCTGCGAGGAATTCCTCTGGCGCGTGCGCTGCCACATGCATTTCGTCACCGGCCGCGCCGAGGAGCGGCTGACCTTCGACCTCCAGCCGAAGGTCGCCGCGCGCATCGACTATTCCGATCGCGTCGGTCTCTCCCAGGTCGAGCGCTTCATGAAGGCCTACTTCCTGCGCGCCAAGGACGTGGGCGATCTCACCGCCATCGTCTGCGCCGCCATGGAAGCGCGCCACGCCAAGCCCAAGCCGATGCTCGACCGCGTCATCGGCTCGTTCCGCCGGCCCAAGCCCAAGCGCCTGCAATCGGGGGACTTCGTCGTCGAGAACGCGCGCATCACGGTCAAGGACGAGGAGGTCTTCGCCAAGGACCCGGTCAACCTGATCGCGCTCTACTGGCACGCGGACCGCAACGACGTCGCGATCCATCCCGACGCGAGCCGCCTCGCCAGCCGCTGCCTGAAGCTGATCGGCACCGAGGTGCGTCGGGATCCGCGGGCGAACAAGCTCTTCCTCGAGATCCTCACCTCGAAGAACGCGCCCGAGAGCGTGCTGCGGCGCATGAACGAATCCGGCGTGCTCGGTCGCTTCGTGCCGGATTTCGGGCGGATCGTGGCGATGATGCAGTTCAACATGTATCATCACTACACGGTCGACGAGCACCTGATCCGCTCCATCGGCCGGCTCGCCGATCTCGAGGCCGGCCGGCTCGACGCCGACCATCCGCTGTCGCATCGCATCATCCACTCCGTCCAGCACCGGCGCGCGCTCTACGTCGCGCTCTTCCTGCACGACATCGCCAAGGGCCGGCAGGAGGACCATTCCATCGCCGGCGCCCGCATCGCCCGCAAGGTCGGGCCGCGGCTCGGCCTGACGCCGGCGGAGGTCGAGACGGTGGCGTGGCTGGTCGAGCACCACCTGCTCATGTCCACCATCGCCCAGAGCCGCGATCTCTCCGACCCGCGCACGATCCAGGACTTCGCGGGCGTCGTGCAGACCATGGAGCGGCTGAAGCTCCTCCTCCTCCTCACGGTCTGCGACATCGGCGCGGTGGGACCCGGGGTCTGGACCGGCTGGAAGGGCGAGCTCCTGCGCACGCTCTACTACGAGACGGAGATGGTGCTGGGCGGCGCGGCCGGCGACGTCGAGCGGCCCCAGCGCATCCGCATCGCCCAGGAGGATCTGCGCGCCGAGCTGGGGGACTGGTCCGACGAGGCGGTCGAGACCTACGCCGCACGCCATTATCCGTCCTACTGGCTCAAGGTCGACCTGCGCTACCGCGTCAAGCACGCGCGCTTCATCCGCGAGGCGGAGCGCGCCGGCAAGACGGTGTCCGTCTCCTACGAGACCGACGCCTTCCGCGGCGTGACCGAGTTCACCGTCCTCTCGCCGGACCACCCGCGGCTGCTCGCCATCCTCACCGGCGCCTGCGCCGCGGCGGGCGGCAACATCGTCGACGCCGCGATCTTCACCACCGCCGACGGCTTGGCGCTCGACACGATCTTCGTCTCGCGCGCCTTCGACCAGGACGAGGACGAGCTGCGCCGGGCCGAGCGCGTGGCGCGCTCCATCGAGAAGGCGCTCAAGGGCGAGGTGAAGATCGCCGACCTCGTCGACGGCCGCCGCCAGCCGCGCGAGCGCACGAAGCCCTTCGACGTCGTGCCGGAGGTGATCATCGACAACACCTTGTCCTCGCGGCAGACGGTGCTCGAGATCACCGGGCTCGACCGGCCGGGGCTGCTCTACGACCTCACGACGGCGCTCGGCAAGCTCAACCTCAACATCGCCTCCGCCCACATCGCCACCTTCGGCGAGAAGGTGGTGGACGTGTTCTACGTCACCGATCTCACCGGCGGCAAGGTCGTCCAGGCCTCGCGCCAGAGCGCCATCCGCAAGGCGGTGATGGAGGTGCTCGCGCGCGATCGGGCCGGGCGGGCGAAGGACGCCGCGAAGGAGCCGGCCGCCGCGCGCGCTTGATTCATCGCGCTCGCGCCCTGATATGAGGGCCGAGTTCACCCGTTCCGACGATCAGCCGAATCGAGCCTCATGACCAACGACACCTCCCGTCCCGAGAATCCTGCCGAGAACGCCGACACCGCCCCGGGCGAGGGCGGCACGGACGAGCTCGCCCGCGTCGACGCGACCGCGGCCGCGGCCCATCCGCTCGACGCGGCGGCCGCCGCCCACGCCGTCGAGGGCACGCCGGAGGCGCGCCTCGCCGAGGTCGAGGCCGAGCGCGACGCGCTCAAGGACAAGCTCCTGCGCGCCCTCGCCGACCTCGAGAACGTGCGCCGCCGGGCCGAGCGCGAGGTCGCCGACGCGCGGACCTACGCCAAGACCAACTTCGCCCGCGACATGCTCACCGTGGCCGACAACGTGCGCCGCGCGCTGGAGAGCCTCGGCGACGCCCGCGAGGGCATGGAAGGCCCGGCGAAGACTCTGGTGGAAGGCATCGAGCTCACCGAGCGCGATCTGCTCCACACGCTCGAGCGCCACGGCGTGAGGAAGATCGACCCGCAGGGCGAGAAGTTCGATCCGAACCTGCACCAGGCCATGTTCGAGATCCCGAACCCGGACGTGCCCAACGGCACCGTCGTCCAGGTCGTCCAGACCGGCTACGTCATCGGCGAGCGCTGCCTGCGGCCCGCGATGGTCGGGGTGTCGAAGGGCGGTCCGAAGCCGGCGAACGGCGAGGGCTGAGGCGGCGTACGCCGCCGCCGTCCACAGCCCCGTCGCCCCTCTCCCCTCGACACCCGGCTCCCTAAAACGGATAAGGAACGTCGGCGGATCGGGACGCGGGGGAGACGATGGCGGTTCTCAAGGACGTGGGCTTCGTTCACCTCCACGCGCACTCGTCCTACTCGCTGCTCGAGGGCGCTCTGCAGATCGGCGCGCTCTCCAAGCTCGCGCTCGCCGACCGCCAGCCGGCGCTGGCGCTGACCGACACGAACAACCTGTTCGGCGCGCTGGAATTCTCCGAGAAGCTGTCGGGGGCCGGCATCCAGCCGATCGCGGGCGTGCAGCTCACCACCTGCTTCGAGGAGCCGGACCCGGCCCAGCGCCAGGGCCCCGCCGCGCTCGCCGGCGGGATCGCCAACCTCGTGCTGCTGGCGCAGACCGAGGAGGGCTTCCGCAACCTCATGCGGCTCGTCACGCGCGGCTATTTCGATGGGGCGCTCGGTGCGAGCCCGCAGGTCTCGCTCGCGGCGCTCGCCGATCACGCCGAGGGCGTGATCGCGCTCACCGGCGGGCTCACCGGCCCCCTCGACCGGGCCTTCGCCTCCGGCCGCGCCGAGCTCGCCGGCAAGCGGCTTTCGGCGCTGGAGGCGATCTACGGCGAGCGGCTCTACGTCGAGATCCAGCGCCACGGGCTCGAGGAGGAGCGTGCGGTGGAGGGCGCGCTGATCGCGCTCGCCGACGAGCGCGGCCTGCCGCTGGTCGCGACGAACGAGCCCTTCTTCGCAGGTGAGAACGACTACGAGGCCCACGACGCGCTCCTCGCAGTGGCCGAGGGCCAGGTCGTCGCCAACACGGATCGGCGCCGGCTCTCGCCGGAGCACCGCTTCAAGACCCGCGCCGAGATGCAGGCGCTCTTCGCCGACCTGCCGGACGCGCTCGCCAACACCGTCGAGGTGGCGATGCGCTGCTCGTACCGGGTGACGACGCGAAAGCCCATCCTGCCGCGCTTCACCGCTGACGTGGAGGGCGTCGACGGCGAGGAGGCCGAGGGGCTCGAGCTCGAGCGCCAGGCCAAGGAGGGGCTCGCCGCGCGGCTCGCGGCGCACGGCCCGGCGCCGGGCACGACGGAGCAGGACTACCACGACCGGCTCGACTTCGAGCTCGGCATCATCCGGCGGATGAAGTTCCCCGGCTACTTCCTCATCGTCGCCGACTTCATCAAGTGGGCCAAGGACCACGACATCCCCGTCGGCCCGGGCCGCGGCTCGGGCGCGGGCTCGCTGGTGGCCTGGTCTCTGACCATCACCGACATCGACCCGCTGCGCTTCGGTCTGCTGTTCGAGCGCTTCCTCAATCCCGAGCGCGTCTCGATGCCGGATTTCGACATCGACTTCTGCGTCGACGGCCGCGAGGACGTGATCCACTACGTGCAGCGCCGCTACGGCGAACGCCAAGTGGCGCAGATCATCACCTTCGGCACGCTGCTCGCCCGCGGCGTCTTGCGCGACGTCGGCCGGGCGCTCGCCATGCCCTTCGGGCAGGTGGACAAGCTCTGCAAGCTCGTGCCGCAAAACCCGGCGAAGCCCGTCACCCTCGAGCAGGCCATCGAGGACGAGCCGCGCCTGCGCGAGGCGGCCGAGCAGGAGGAGGTGGTCGAGCGGCTCCTCGCCATCGCGCAGAAGCTGGAGGGCCTCCACCGCCACGCCTCGACGCACGCCGCCGGCGTCGTCATCGGCGACCGCCCGCTCCAGGAGCTCGTGCCGCTCTACCGAGACCCGAAGACGGGCATGCGGGTGACGCAGTACAACATGAAGTGGGTCGAGCAGGCGGGCCTCGTCAAGTTCGACTTCCTCGGCCTCAAGACGCTCACCGTGCTGCGCAACGCCGTCGACCTCCTTAAGGAACGCGGCGTCGCGGTCGATCTCTCCGGCCTGCCGCTCGACGACAAGACCACCTACGAGATGCTCGGGCGCGGCGAGACGGTGGGCGTGTTCCAGGTGGAATCGGCGGGCATGCGCAAGGCGCTCGTCGAGATGCGCGCCGACCGCATCGAGGACCTGATCGCGCTGGTCGCCCTCTACCGTCCGGGCCCGATGGCGAACATCCCGGTCTATTGCGCCCGCAAGCTCGGCAAGGGCGAGCCCGAGAGCGAATGGTACCCGCACCCCAAGCTCGCGCCGATCCTGCGCGAGACCTTCGGGATCATCGTGTACCAGGAGCAGGTGATGGAGGTGGCCAAGCTGCTGGCCGGCTACTCGCTCGGGGACGCCGACCTCCTGCGCCGCGCCATGGGCAAGAAGATCAAGGCGGAGATGGACAAGCAGCGCGTCCGCTTCGTCGACGGCTGCAAGGCGAACGGCATCGACGAGGCCAAGGCGGACGAGATCTTCGACCTGCTCGCCAAGTTCGCGGATTACGGCTTCAACAAGTCGCACGCCGCCGCCTACGCGGTCGTCTCCTACCAGACGGCCTACGTGAAGGCGAACCACCCGGTCGAGTTCCTGGCCGCGTCGATGAACCTCGACATCGACAACACGGACAAGCTCTCCGAATTCCGCCGGGAGGCGCAGCGCCTCGGCATCCGGGTGGAGCCGCCCTCGATCAACCGCTCGCAGGTGCGCTTCTCGGTGCACGAGGGCGCGATCCGCTACGCGCTCGCCGCGGTGAAGGGGGTCGGCCGCCAGGCCATGGAGTCGATCGTCGCCGCGCGCGGGGCGGAGCCGTTCAAGGACCTCGCCGATTTCGCCCGGCGCCTGCCGCCCAAGAGCGTCAACAAGCGCATCCTCGAGAACCTCGTCTGCGCCGGCGCCTTCGACGACCTCGAGCCCGACCGCGCCCGCGCCTTCGCCGCCATCGAGCCGATGCTCGCCCTCGCCGCCCAGGCGGCGGAGGCGGAGACGACCGGCATCGTCGACATGTTCGGCGGGCTCGCGGCGGCGGACGTGTCGCTGCGCGTGCCCGAGCACGAGCCGTGGACGGCGTCCGATCGGCTGCAGCGCGAATACGACGCGGTGGGCTTCTTCCTCTCGGGCCATCCGCTCGACGAATATGCCGAGCTGCTGGGCAAGCTGCGCGTCCAGCGCTGGACGGATTTCGTCCGCTCCGTGCGCGCCGGCGCCAATGTCGGGCGCCTCGCCGCCACCGTGCTCGACCGGCAGGAGCGGCGCACCAAGTCCGGCTCGAAGATGGGCATCCTGCAGCTCTCCGACCAGTCCGGGCATTTCGAGGCGATCGTCTTCTCCGAGGGCCTCCAGCGCTTCCGCGACGATCTGGAGCCGGGCGCGGCGGTGGTGCTCGTCGTCCAGGCGGGCGTCGAGGGCGAGGACGTGCGCGCGCGCATCAATGCGGTGGAGCCCCTCGACCAGGCCATCGCCAAGCACCAGAAGGGCATGCGCATCTACCTGCGCGACGACCGCCCCATCCGCTCCGTGCAGGAGCGGCTGAAGACGAAGGGCGAGGGCGAGGTCTCCCTCGTGCTGATCCTGAACGAGGGCGAGCAGGAGGTGGAGGTGAAGCTCCCCGGACGGTATCTGGCCACCCCGCAGATCGCGGGGGCGCTCAGGGCTGTGCCGGGGGTGGAGTGGGTGGAGATCAGTTGATACACTCAGTGGCTTCTTTGAGATTTAACTGTCGAATGGTTGCATATTTGGGGATATCGTGAGATCAAATGCGCCTGCAAGGCGACGGGCATGCCCCGTATCGTCACGTTTCGCACCAAGCTCGCGATCTACATTTACGCAGCGCCCGCGGAGCATCCGCCGCCGCACTTTCATGTCGTGGGGCCGGGAACGGATGCAGTCGTCGACCTGCGGAGCTTGAAGGTGCTGTTCGGGCGGTATCCGAGGCGGCCCATGCAGGAGGTCCTTGCATGGGCGGCGGCGAACCGGCATCTTCTGGAGGCGAGACGGGACGAGTTGAATGACCGAGAATGACACCATCGTCGTCGGCCGGGTGCTTCCCCGGATCGCCGCGGTCGAGGCGGTCGGGTCCCGCGCGGTGCGCGTGACCTGGGCGGAGGGCGACGGCGTCGCCGGCGCGCAGACGGTCGACCTCTCGCCGATGCTGGATCGCTACAAGCTCTATGCGCCCCTGCGGGCCGACCCCACCTTGTTCGCCACCGTCCGCGTCGGCGCCTACGGCTCGGCTCTGGTCTGGGGCGAGGACGAGGCGATCGACATGAGCGCCCTCGCGCTCGAGTCTCTGGCCGGGCAAAGCGTGGCCTCGGGTGCGCAGCCGCACGGCCCAGGCCGCGCCCGCCGCTGATCACCTCACCCGCCACACGCACGAGCGCTTGATCTCCGCGTCCTCCAGCGCCCGCGTCACCGGCACCTGGTAGATCGCGACCTCCGTCAGCCGCTCCTTCGGCAGGTAGGCCCGGCCGGGATCGCCGATCAGCACCGTCGCGCCGCGCGCGGCGAGGGTTTCCAGCCAGGCGATCACGCGCTCGGCGAGGTCGCGCTCGTAGCAGATGTCGCCGGCGAGAACGACCTCCCAGCCCTCGTCGGCGTCGATCAGGTCCTCGCCCCGCGGCAGGATGGTCACGCCGTTGGCCGCGGCGTTGAGCGGCATGGCGGCGCGGGCGAAGGGGTCGATGTCGGCGGCCTCGACCCGCGCGGCCCCCGCCTTCGCGGCGGCGATGGCGACGAGGCCGGAACCGGCGGCGAAATCGAGCACGCGCCGCCCCGCGACCGTCTCGGGATGGTCGAGCACGTATCGCGCGAGCGCCTGCCCGCCGGCCCAGGCGAAGGCCCAGAAGGGCGGCGGCAGGCCGATTCTCCCGAGCTCCTCCTCGGTCTTCTCCCACAGCGCCGTCGCCTCGTCGGCGACGTGGAGGGCGAGCTCGGGCGCGTGCGGCACGGGCAGGAGGCGGGTGTTTGCGCGCACGAAGGCCGCGCGATCGTCTGTGATCATGGCGGACCATAGCGCCTCGACGTGGCCACGTGCAGGGCCTAAATGAGGAGTGTCACGACAAGGAGCGCCACCCATGAATGCGAACCCCTTCTCCCAGGCCTGGACCACGCCCTTCGAGGCGCCGCCCTTCGCGGAGATCGCGCCGGAGCACATGGAGGAGGCGTTCGAGACGGGGCTCGCCGCGCACGAGGCCGAGATCGCCGCGATCCGCGACGATTCCGCGCCCGCCACCTTCGAGAACACGATCCTGGCGCTGGAACGCGCGGGCAAGGCCCTGCGCCGGGTCGCGCTCGTGTTCTACAATCTCGCCGGCGCGCACACGAATCCGGAGATCCAGGCGATCGAGCGCCGGATGGCGCCTCGGCTCTCCCGCCATTCCTCGAAGATCAATCTCGACCCGGCGCTCTTCTCCCGCGTCGACGTCGTGTTCCAGGCGCGCGAGACGCTCGGCCTCGACGCCGAGGCGGCGCGGCTCCTCGAGCGCACGCATCTCGGCTTCGTGCGCGCCGGCGCGCAGCTGCCGCCGGAGACGAAGGAGCGGCTCGCCGCCATCGACCAGCGCCTGGCCGAGCTCGGCACGTCCTTCGCCCAGAACGTTCTGAAGGACGAGAGCGACTTCACCCTCGTGCTGGATGGCGAGGACGACCTCGCCGGCCTGCCGGACTGGCTGGTCTCGGCCGCCGCCCGCGCGGCGGAGGATCGCGGCATGCGGGGCAAGCACGTGATCACGCTGGCGCGCTCCTCGGTCGAGCCCTTCCTCGCCTTCTCGGCCCGGCGCGACCTGCGCAAGAGAGCCTTCGAGGCCTGGACCACCCGCGGCGAGAGCCGCGCGGAGACCGACAATCGCGGCATCGTCGCCGAGACCGTGCGGCTGCGCGCCGAGCGCGCCCAGCTGCTCGGCTACGAGAGCTTCGCGCACTTCAAGCTCGACGACGCCATGGCGAAGACGCCCGACGCCGTGAGCGACCTCCTCGGCGCGGTCTGGACGCCCGCCCGCAAGCGCGTCGGCGAGGAGCGCGACGCGCTCTCCGCTCTGGCGCAGGCCCGCGGCGAGCCGGCCGAGATCGCGCCCTGGGACTGGCGGTACTTCGCCGAGCAGGTGCGGCGCGAGCGCTACGATCTCGACGAGGGCGCGCTCAAGCCGTACCTGCAGCTCGAGAACATCATCGGCGCCGCCTTCTGGGTGGCGAACCGGCTCTTCGGCCTCGCCTTCACCGAGCGCCACGACGTGCCGACCTGGCACCCGGACGTGCGCGCCTACGAGGTCACCGGCCCGGACGGCGCCCATGTCGGGCTGTTCTACGGCGACTATTTCGCGCGACCCTCGAAGCGCTCCGGCGCCTGGGCCTCCTCCTTCCGCTCTCAGCAGAATCTCGACGGGCGGGTGCGGCCGATCATCGTCAACGTGATGAACTTCTCCGCCGGCGCGCCCGGGGAGCCGTCGCTTCTTTCGTTCGACGACGCGCGCACGCTCTTCCACGAGTTCGGCCACGCGCTGCACGGGCTCCTGTCGGACGTGACCTACGCTTCGCTCGCCGGCACGGCGGTGGCCCGGGACTTCGTGGAGCTGCCCTCGCAGCTCTACGAGCACTGGCTCGAGACGCCGGAGGTGCTGGAGCGCTTCGCCACGCACTACCGCACCGGCGAGCCGATGCCGCTCGACCTGCGCGAGAAGCTCATCGGCGCGCGCACCTTCAACCAGGGCTTCGCCACGGTGGAGTATCTCTCCTGCGCGCTGGTCGACCTCGACTTCCACCTGCTGCCGTCGGCGGACAACGTCGACCCGATCGCCTTCGAGCGCGACGCGCTCGCGCGCATCGGCATGCCGGACGAGATGGTGATGCGTCACCGCACGCCGCATTTTGCCCATATCTTCGCGGGCGCCGGCTACGCGGCGGGGTACTACAGCTACATGTGGTCCGAGGTGCTCGACGCCGACGCCTTCGACGCCTTCAAGGAGACGGGCGACGTCTTCCACCCCGAGACGGCGAAGAAGCTCCACGACCACATCTACGCCGCCGGCAACCGCCGAGATCCGGCGGACGCCTATTTCGCCTTCCGCGGCCGCATGCCGGACGTGGAGCCGCTGCTGCGCAAGCGGGGGCTGATCGAGGGTCTGGAAGCGCCGGCGGCCGGGGAGGCGTGAGGAGGGGAGCGAGGCGCGCAATGCGGAGCGCTGTCATCCCGGGCCGCGAAGCGGACCCGGGACCCATCACCTCGACCTCGGCTCGAGCGCGCATGCCGCGCTCGTCGCGCCAGCTATGTCGATGTCGCGCAACGCAGCCTCAAGGCTGCGACTCGGGCGTCGGCGTCTATGGGTCCCGGGTCGCCGTTCGGCGCCCGGGATGACACCGGAAAGCCGTCGACGCGGCTGAAATTTTTCGACGTATCCGATTTTCAACGGGTTGGCTGTCAGTCCGTCTCGCCGTTCCGATTGACGCCGGTCTTAGCGCTTGGAGACGGCGGCCGACGACTGCGGGTCGACTTCGCGCCAGCCCTTCGGGTCGACTTCCGGCGCATCGCTGTAGTCGATGTCTTCGTCCGCGAGCGCATCCCACCGCGCGGCGCTCTCGTCGGACAGAGGCGGTGGCCGGGCCGGGTCGAGCCTGTAGACGACAGGGCGTGGCTCCAGCTCGCGCAGGTGGGCCGGGTCGAGCTCCGGAATGTCGTTGAAGGCGATGTCCTCGTCCCGCATGGCGTCGAGGCGCGCCTTCGTCTCGTCCGAGAGCTTCGGCGGGTTCTCGGGCTCGAGCGCGTAGCGGACGGTCCCCATGTCTCTCGCCTCCAGGCTGCGCGTCGAAGGATAAGCAACGCGAGCATTCGTGTCGAGTGACAAGCTGTTCCGCTCGTCAGCTAATCCCCATCGTCTCCAGAACCACCCGCGCCGCCGCCTCGCTCGGGGTCTCGCCGCCGAGATCCATCGCGGCGTCGATGCGGGCGAAGGCGTCCTCCTGGGCGCGGCGGGCGGGGGTGTCGGCGCACAAGGGCGCGAGGGCGGCGCAGAGCGTGTCGCCGCGGCATTCGCCCTGGATGAATTCGGGGATGGCCTTCTCGCCGAGCACCAGGTTCGCGAGCACGATCGTGTCCACCGTGAGCAGCCAGCGCAGCTGCGCCTCGAGCGTCGAGACCTTGTAGGCCACGACCATCGGTACGCCCGCGAGCGCGAGCTCGAGCGTCACCGTGCCCGAGGCCGCGAGCGCCGCGTGCGCCTTGCGGAAGGCGGCGTGCTTGGCCGCCTCGCCGCGCACGATGGTCGGCGCGATCGGCCAGTTGCGCACGCCGTCCTCGATCAGCGGCAGGACATGGTCGACGGCGGGGAGGGTCAGCGCGATCTCGCGACCGTCGAGCGCCTTCGAGAGCAGGGCGAGCGCCTCGCCGAAGGGCGCCAGCAGCCGCGACACCTCGGACCGGCGGCTGCCGGGAAGGACGAGCAGCTCGAGCGGCCCCTCGCCGACCGGATGGCGCTCGCCGGGCGCCGGGCGCAGGGCCTCGGTGCGCTCGATCAGCGGGTGGCCGACATAGGTGCAGGGCGGGCCGCCGAGCCGCTGGTGCGCCGCCGGCTCGAAGGGCTTGAGCGCCATGACGTGGTCGACATAGGCCCGCATCGCCCTGGCGCGGCCCGGCCGCCAGGCCCAGACGGTCGGCGAGACGTAGTTGATCACCGTCAAATCCGGCAGCCGCTTGCGGGCGCGCCGGGCGACGCGGTGGGTGAAGTCCGGGCTGTCGATGAGCACGAGCGCGTCCGGCTTCGCCGCGACCACCGCTGTGGCGGTCTGGTCGATCCGGCGCAGCAGCGAGGGCAGACGGGCGATCACCGGCAGGATGCCCATCACCGACATCTCCGCCATGGGGAACAGGCTGTCGAGCCCCTCGCGGGCCATGCGCTCCCCGCCGACGCCGACGAAGCGCGCCTCGGGCACGTGCGCGCGGATCGCCCGCATCAGGCCGGCGCCGAGGGCGTCGCCCGATTCCTCGCCGGCGACGAGGTAGATCAGGGGAGCGGCGCTCATGCGGCGATCTCCTCCGGCCGGTCGGGATCGACGCCGATCAGGAACAGCCCGCGCCGGTCGGCCTCGGCGATCATGGCCTCGCGCTCGATCGTCAGCGTCGCGCCGGCGCCGAGCGCCACGCCGGCGAGGCCGGCGGCGGCGGCGTTGCGGATCGTGCGCGGGCCGCTCGCGGCGAGGTCGACGCGCCGGTCCTGCCCCGCCTTCGCGGTCTTGACGAGGACGCCGCCGAGGGGCTTGCGCCGGCTCAGGAAGGGGATGCCGCGGCCGAGCGCCGCGACGCGCGCGAGCATGCGGTCCGTCCCCTCCGCCCCCTCGATGGCGACGATGCGGCTCTCGACCGTGACGCAGGCCTGCCCGACGTCGAAGGGCGAGAGGGCGGCGAGGCAGGCGAAGCCGACCCGCACGGCGCGCAGATGCTCGGGCGCGGGGCGGACCGCCCCGAGGAGACCCGCGGGCGCGAGCACGTCCGGCGCGATCTCGTGCGCGCCGATCACGCGGTGGCCGCGCTCCTCCAGCAGCGCGACGACGCCGCGCAGGAGGTGGTCGTCGCCGCGCGCGAAGACCTCGGCGATCTCCTTGCGATTGCGCCAGGCGGCGACGCCGCTCGCGAGCGCCGCGGGGGAGGGGCGGGCGACGCCGCCGGCGAGCGCCACGGCGGCGGGACGCCAGGCTGCCAGCTGGTCCAGAATGCCCGCGACGTCGAGAAGGCTCATCGTCCTGTCGGCGCGGCGACGAACCGCCCGCCCGGCGAAGCCAGAGAGCGCGAGCACGCGCGCCTCGCGGCCCTGCGCGGCCAGAGCCGAGACCAGGATCTCGGGCAGCGCGCCCGCCCCGGCGACCACGACGACCGGGCCGTCGTTCCGCATGGTCAGGCGCTCTCGCGCGGCGTCATCACCGACCGGTCGCCGCCCGCGCGGATGAAGGCGAGGATCTCGCGCACCTGCTCGTGCCCGCCATAGGCCTCCTCCACGTCGGCGAGGCGCTCGGCGAAGGTGCCCTCGGCGCCGAACAGGAGCCGGTAGGCGCGGCGCAGGTCGTGGATCGACTCGCGCGAGAAGCCGCGTCGCTTGAGGCCGATGACGTTGAGCCCCGCCAGCGCGGCGCGGTTGCCCATGGCCATGCCGTAGGGGATGACGTCGTTCTCGATCGCCGACATGCCACCGATGAAGGCGTAGGAGCCGATGCGCACGAATTGATGCAGGCCCGCGCCGCCGCCGACGATGACGTGGTCGCCGAGCTTGCAATGGCCGGCGAGCATGACGTTGTTGGCGAGCACGACGCCGTCGCCGATGCGGTTGTCGTGGGCGACGTGGCTGTAGGCGAGAAAGAAGCAGCGGTCGCCGACGCGGGTGACGCCGTCGCCCTGCGGCGTGCCGGCGTTCATCGTCACCGACTCGCGGATGATGCAGTCGGCGCCGACGATCAGCTTGTTCCACTCGCCCTTGTACTTCAGGTCCTGCGGCCCGTGCCCGATGGCGGCGAAGGGATGGATCTTGGTGCGCGCGCCGATCTCGGTGCGCCCCGTCACCACCACGTGGCTGAGGAGCTCGACGCCGTCGCCGAGGACGACCTCCGGGCCGACCGTGCAGAAGGGGCCGATCGAGACGCCCTCCCCGAGCTGCGCCCCGTCCTCGACGATGGCGGTCGGATGGACGAAAGCCGTCACGAGAGCACCAGCATGGCGGAGAGTTCCGCCTCGGCGACCATCTGGCCGTCGACGAAGGCCTCGCCGCGGTACCACCACATGGCGCGGCGCTGGTTCAGCTTGGTCATGCGATACTCGAGCACGTCGCCGGGCTGGACGGGCTTGCGGAACTTGACCTTGTCCATGGTCATGAAAAACACCTGCTCGGGCTTCTTCTTCTCGGCGCGGGTCGCGAGCACGCAGATCGCGCCGGCCGTCTGCGCCATGCCCTCGCAGATGAGGACGCCGGGGAAGATCGGCCGGGTCGGGAAGTGGCCCGTGAATTGTGGCTCGTTGAAGGTGACGTTCTTCACGCCGACGCAGGAGCGGTCGCCGTCGATGTCGCGGATGCGGTCGACCAGCAGGAACGGGTAGCGGTGAGGCAGGAGCTCCAGGATCTCGACGATGTCGACGGCCTCGAGTGTCGTCGATGCGGCGTCGCCGTTGGTTTCGCTCATGCTCCCTCCTCCCATCACGCGACCCGCTCGCGCCGCTCGCGAACAGCGCGCGCGGCCTGCGGCGGCAGGTTCTCAATCCTCGTCGTCTTTGGCGGAAACGCGCCGGGATGCAAGCGTTTTGACGGCTGTGATCTCGCGGAACCATTCCCGCACCGGCTTGGCGGGCGTGCCGCCCCAGCGTGCGCCGGCGGGCACGTCGCTGTTGACGTTGCTCGTCGCCGCGATCTGCGCGCCCATGCCGACGGTCACGTGCCCGACGACGCCGACCTGCCCGCCGAGCACGACGAAATCCTCGAGCGTCGCCGACCCGGAGATGCCGACCTGGGCGACGATGACGCAATGGCGGCCGACGACGACGTTGTGTCCGATCTGGACGAGGTTGTCGATCTTGGTGCCCTCGCCGATGACGGTGTCGCGCCCCGAGCCGCGGTCGATCGTGCAATTGGCGCCGATCTCGACGTCGTCCTGAACGACGACCCGCCCGACCTGCGGGACCTTGCCGTGCCCGCGCGGACCCATGGCGAACCCGAAGCCGTCCTGGCCGATGCGCACGCCGGGATGGACGATCACACGGTTTCCGAGGAAGGCGTTCATCACCGTCGCGCCGGGCGAGATCGAGCAGTTTCGGCCGATCCGGCACTGCGGGCCCACGACGGCGTTGGCGCACACGATCGTGCCGGCGCCGATCTCGGCATGCGGCCCGACCACCGCGCCGGGGTCGATCGTGGCGCCGTGCTCGATCCTGGCCGTCGGGTGAACGAGCGCGCCCGGCGAGACGCCCGACGAGCCGAAGACCGACTGCGGGCGCAGCGCCGTCGGATACAGCCGCGCCAGCACCTCGGCGAAGGCCCGGTAGGGCTGCGCGCAGACGAGGACCACCGCCTCGTCGGGCGCGCGCGGGGCGAAGCGCTTCGAGGTCAGGACGAGGCCGGCGGCCGTGCTCGCGAGCGCGTCCGCGTAGCGCGGGTTGTCCATGTAGGCGATGTCGTCGGGGCCGGCTTCCTCGAGCGCGCCGGCGCCGCGGAACCGGGCCTCGGGATCCGCACCCGCCGGGATCGCGACGCCGGCGAGAGCCGCGACGTCGGCGAGCGTGAGCGCGTCGGCCCTGGGGAAGAAATCGGGTTCCGCCATGAGGCTCTGGCTCTGTTGGGGCGCCGCTCGCGCAGTGGATCGGGGAGTCGCTCCCGCCGCGGACATCGCCGCGACGGGAGGTCAACCCCCGCGATCAGAAGCTCGTTCCGCCCGAGAAGCGGAACGCCTGGGTCTGGTCGCCGTCCGCCTTCGAGAGGGCGTAGGCGTAGTCGAAGCGCAGCGGGCCGAGCGGCGACGCCCACAGCAGGCTCGCGCCGATGGACGAGCGGATCTCGTCGTTGTCGTTGACCGTGATCGTCTCGGTCGTGCCGTTCGCGAGCCGGAACACGCGCTGGCCCTCGTAGTTCACGAGCGTGCCCACGTCCGCGAAGACCGCGCCCTTGAAGCCGAGATCGCGCGGCAGCAGCGGCAGCGGGAACTGCACCTCCAGCGAGCCGCCGGCATAGGTCGTGCCGCCGATGGCGTTGCCGAGCTGGTCGCGCGGGCCGATGCCGGACGGCTCGAAGCCGCGCACGAGCGACGGGCCCATGAAGAAGTGGTCCAGAATGCGCAGGTCGTCGCCGCCCCAGGCCACGACGTGGCCGGCCTGGACGCGGGCGATGCCGATGACGTCCTCGAACAGCTCGTGGTAATAGCGCGCATCGGCCGTCACGCGGAAGAACTCGGAATCGCCGCCCAGGCCGGCGAGTTCCGGCCGCAGCTCGGCGAAGAGACCCGAGCGCGGATTGCGCGCGTTGTCGAGCGAGTTGAAGGTGAAGGTCAGGCCCACGAGCGAGGTGATCGTCTCGCCGGCCGCCTCGCGGATCGCGACGGACGCCTCGCCATTGGCGGGATTGCCGTCACGGAAGGCGGCCGGGACGTCGATGTCCTGCTGGTACAGCGAGTACCGCGCCTGGACCGAGAGCTGCTCCGTGATGGGCAGGCCGAAGCGCAGCGCGCCGCCGGTCGTGCGCGTGTCGAAGCGGCCCGTGTCGGAGGCCTCCGAGAAGCGCGAGAACAGGTCGACGCCCGCCGCCACGCGATAGCCGAGGAAATACGGCTCGGTGAAGGAGAAGTCGAAGCCCTGCGACCGCTCGCCCCAGGAGCCGGCGATCCGCACGGCCTGGCCGCGGCCCAGGAAGTTCGACTCCGACAGCGACACCTCGCCGATGAAGCCGTCCGAGGTGGAATACCCGCCGGCGACGGAGAACGATCCGGTCGGCTTGTCCTCGACGTCGATGTTGAGGACGACACGGTCCGGCGACAGGCTCGGCTCGTTGGAGATGCGCACGCGCTCGAAGAAGCCGAGATTGTTCAGCCGGCGCTCCGCGCGGTCGATCAGGACCTTGTTGTAGGGGTCGCCTTCGCCGAGATCGAGCTCGCGACGGATGACGTAGTCGCGGGTGCGCGTGTTGCCGCGGATGTTGATCCGCTCGATGTAGACGCGCGGACCCTCCTCCACGATGTAGGTGATGTTGACGACGCCGGCCGCCGGGTCGCGCTCGCCCGCCGGGCGAACCTGCGCGAAGGCGTAGCCGCGGCGCGCCACCTCGGTCGTCAGGTCGACCAGCGTGCGCTCGACGGCGGTCGCGTCGTAGATCTGGCCCGAGCGCGTCAGCACGCGGCGCTGAAGCTCGTCGGTGGCGACGTCCGGGATGCGCGAATCGACGGAGACGGCGCCGACGCGGTACTGCTGGCCTTCCTCGACGGCGATGTCGATGACGTAGCCCTCGCGCTGCGGGTCGAACACCACGTTCGTGCCCACCACGCGGAAGTCGGCGTAACCCTTGCGCAGGTAGTAGCGCCGGATCAGCTCGAGGTCCGCGGCGAGACGATCCGGGTCGTAGACGTCCGAGGTCTTGAGGAACGACAGGATGTTCGTCTCGGTCGAGGTCATGACGTCGCGCAGGCGCCCGTCCGAGAAGGCCTCGTTGCCGGAGAAGCCGATCTCGCGGATGCCGGTCTTGACGCCCTCGTCCACCGTGAAGACGACGTCGATGCGCCCGTCGGGCAGGTCGACCACGCGCGAGGACACCGTCGCCAGCGCACGGCCCGTGCGCCGGTAGATCTCCTGGATCCGCTCGACGTCCGCCTGGACGGTGGCCGGATTGTAGGGCTGGCGGGCGCGCGTCTGCAGCTCGGGGAGCAGCGCCTCGCTCGGCAGCCGGCGGTTCCCCTCGAAGGCGACGCGGTTGATGACGTTGTTCTCGACGACGGAGACGATCGTCTGGCCGCCGGAGCGGGAGACGCGAACGTCCGTGAAGAAGCCGGTGGCGACGAGGTTGCGACGCGCCTCCTCGGGGCTGACGCCGGTGACGTAGGCGCGGATGGTCGCGTCGTCGATTCGGCTGTTGCCGCGAACCACGACCTGCTGCGCCACCGCCTCCGACACGCTGAATGCGACCATCAGCGCCGCGAGTGCCACCGAGGTCGACTTCGCCGCATGACGCCGGCGTTTCACTGTCATCGACATATAAGGCCCGTCTCGTTCTTGTTGCCACGGGTTGCCGTGCGGACCGAAAGCGCGCGAACGCCCCCCCGACCGTTCTGGTCAATCTCCGCTTCTAACCGAGTTGGGCGGCCACGCAACCGCCTCGTCCTCACCCCGCCGCAATTTTGGCCGGGCGTGGCCTTCGTGTCACGTCCCGTCGGCGGTCAACGGGTTGATAAGGTGAACGATGTCGTTCCAGGTGGCGAAGAGCATCAGGAAGATCACGAGGGCGAAGCCGATCCGGAAGCCGATCTCCTGCGCGTTCTCGCTCAGCGGGCGCCCGCGGGCGGCCTCGATCGCGTAGAACATCAGGTGCCCGCCATCGAGCATGGGAACGGGGAACAGGTTGATCAGCCCGATCGAGACGGAGAGCACCGCCGCGAGCGTGATCAGCTGCAGGATGCCGCCGGCCTCCGCGACGTCGCCGGAGACCTTGGCGATGCGGATCGGGCCGGACAGCTGATCGGCCGATTCGCGGCCGGTGATCAGCTTGCCGAGATAGTCGAAGGTGCGCTCGACGACGAAGTAGCTCTCGTAGACGCCGAGCCCCACCGCCTCGATCGGCCCGTAGGAGATGTGCCGAATCGCCTCCGGGGAGCGGGACGCCTGGATGCCGAGCATGCCGATGCGCTGCACGCCGAAGGCGGTCTCGGTCACCCGCCGCTCCGGGGTCGCGGTCAGCGTCACGAGCGCCCCGCCGCGGTCGACCACGATGGTCAGCTCGTCCTCGGCGGAGGACGAGACGATCCGCTGCATGTCGTTGAAGCCGACGATGGTGCGCCCGTCGATCTCCACGATGACGTCGCCGGGCTGGAAGCCGGCGCGCTCGGCGGCGCTGCCCTCGATCACCTCGTCCACGCGCGGAATCAGCACGTCGCGCCCGTTGACGTAGACGAGCCCCGCGAAGATCGCGACCGCGAGGATGAAGTTCGCCAGCGGACCGGCGGCGACGATCGCGGCGCGCTGGGAGACCGGCTTGTGGTGGAAGCTCTTCGCCCTGTCGGCCGCGCCCATCTGCTGGAGGCCGTCGTTGTCCGGCGTCGAGGCCGCGCCGGCGTCGCCGAAGAACTTGACGTAGCCGCCGAGCGGGACGAGCGAGATCTTCCAGCGGGTGCCGTGCCGGTCGTTCCAGCCGACGATCTCGGGCCCGAAGCCGATGGAAAAGGCCTGCACGCCGACCCCGCACCAACGCCCGACGAGGAAGTGCCCCATCTCGTGCACGAAGACGACGAGCGCGAGGACGGCGATGAAGGGGACGAGATAGCCCACGACGACGTCGAAGGCCCCGCCGCCGATCGCGCTGAAGAATTCCATTTGGGTCGTCTCCTCTCGCCCGGCGGGCGGGCCGTCTCTCGCCTGTTCACCCTCAGATCGGGCGCGCGCGCCGATCTTGCAAGATTTCCTCGGCTTTCGCTCGCGATTCGCCGTCCAGCGTTAACGCGTCGGCGACGCTCGCCGGCGCCGGCAGCGCCCCGGCGGCCAGCGCCTCGAGCGTGCGCTCGACCGTGTCGGCGATGGCGAAGAAGCCGATGCGCTCGGCGCAGAAGGCGGCGACCGCGATCTCGTTGGCGGCGTTGAGCACGGTCGGCGCGCCGCCGCCCGCCGCCATCGCGGCCTCGGCCAGCGCCAGGCAGCGGAAGCGCTCCCGGTCCGCGGCCTCGAAGGTGAAGCCGCCGAGCGCGGCGAAATCGACACGCGGCGCGTCGAGATCGAGCCGCGCGCCGTCGAGGGCGAGGCTGTTGATGATCGGGATGCGCATGTCCGGCGCGCCGAGCCCGGCCGTGATCGAGCCGTCGCGCCAATGCACGAGGCCGTGCACGATCGACTGGGGATGGACCAGCACCTCGAGCCGCTCGGACGCCACGCCGAAGAGGTGATGCGCCTCGATCAATTCGAGGCCCTTGTTCATCAGCGTGGCGGAATCGATGGAGATCTTCGCGCCCATCGACCAGGTGGGGTGGGCGAGCGCCTGCTTGACGGTCGCGCTCTCGAGGCGCGCGCGCTCCCAGGTGCGGAAGGGGCCGCCGGAGGCGGTCAGCGTCAGGGCGAGGACGTCCTCCGGGCGGCCGGCGCGCAACGCCTGCTCCAGCGCGTTGTGCTCGGAATCGACGGGCCGCAGCACGACGCCGAGGCGGCGCGCCCGCGCCATGAAGGCCTCGCCGGCGCTGACCAGGCATTCCTTGTTGGCGAGCGCGATGGCGCGGCCGGGCTTCATCGCCGCGGCCGTGGGCGCGAGGCCGGCGGCGCCGGAGATCGCGGCGAGCACGACGTCCGCGTCGCGCTCCGCCGCCTCGATCACGGCCGCCGATCCCGCCCCGCAGGCGATCCCGGAGCCGGAGAGCGCCTCGCGCAGGGCGGGGCCGGCGGCCTCGTCCGCGACCGCGGCGAAGCGCGCGCCGAGCGCGATCGCGAGATCGGCGAGGGCCGCGGCGTCGCGGCCGCCGACGAGGGCCTCGACCCGGAAGCGGTCGGGATGGGCGCGCACGACGTCGACGGTGGAGCGTCCCACCGAGCCGGTCGCGCCGAGGATGCTGATCGTCCGCGCGCCGGGCGCGGGATGGGTCGCGGTGTCCGCCATGTCGTCTCCAGCCCTCGCGATTTATGCGCGAGAACGCGCGCGAAGTCACCCGGCCGCAGCGCCGGAAAGCCCGGTCAGGACCATCCCGAGCGCGACGAAGCCGCACACCGCGACGAAGGCGTCGATGCGGTCGAGCACGCCGCCGTGGCCGGGAATGAGGTGGCTCGAATCCTTGACCTGGAAATGCCGCTTGAGCTTCGATTCGGCGAGGTCGCCGATCTGCCCGATCACCGACGCGACGGCCGAGAGGACGACGATCGCCCCCCACGTGAGCGGCCGCGACCACCCGAACGCCTCGCCCGCCGCGACCACGAGCGCGCCCGCGAGCGTGCCGACGACGAGCCCGCCGACGAAGCCGGACCAGGTCTTGCCGGGGCTGATGCTCGGCGCGAGCTTCGCCCCGCCGATCGCCCGCCCGGTGAAGTAGGCGGCGATGTCCGTGCCCCAGACCACGGCGAAGATCCACAGGAGCCCGACGAGGCCGAGCACGGGGCTCTCGCGCACCAGGACGGGGACGACGGCGAGGATCGCCGTCACCACGAGCCCGACGAGGCCCCAGCGCCGATCCTGGCCGGTGCGGCCGGCGGCCGCGACCGCGGCGATCGCGAGTGCGGCGACGGCGACCACGAGCCAGGCGGGCGGGGCGGCGACCGCGAGCAACGATCCGGCGAGAAGGCTCGCGAGCAAGGCGACGCGCATCGCGCCGCGACGCTCGAGCTTGCAGACGTCCGCCCACTCGACGGCCGCCGCGCCCGCCGCGATCAGCCAGAAAAGGGCGAGCGCGGGACCACCCGCCCAGGCCGCGCCGAGCGCCAAGGCGACCAGGACCAGGGCGGAGAGCAGGCGCACGCCCGTCTCCGAGCGCAGGAAGCCGCGCCTCTCGGGTCCCTGCGGGGCGGGAGACGGCATGTCAGGCGGTCCGCGCCTCGAGCCCGCCGAAGCGGCGCTCGCGCTGCGCGTACTCGGCGAGCGCCCGCCCGAAGGCGTCGGCGCCGAAATCGGGCCACAGGTCCGGCAGGAAGACGAACTCGGAATAGGCGGTCTGCCAGGGCAGGAAGTTGGAGATCCGCTGCTCGCCCGATGTGCGCACGACGAGGTCGGGGTCGGGGATGTCGGACGTGTCGAGGGCGGCCGAGAGCCGGTCGACGGTGACGTCCTGCGGCCGCAGCCGCCCGGCGGCGACCTCCTCCGCCAGCCTGCGGGCCGCGCGGGCGATCTCCTGGCGGCCGCCGTAATTGAAGGCGACGACGAGGGTGAGCCCGGTATTGGCGCGCGTCAGCCCCTCGGCCTCGTCGAGCACGGCGAGGATGTCGGGGGCGAGCCCGTCGCGCTCGCCGATGATGCGCACACGCACGTTGCTGCGGTGGAGCTCGGCCAGGTCGTTGCGCACGAAGCGCTTGAGCAGGCGCATGAGGTCGGAGACCTCCTGCGCCGGGCGCGACCAGTTCTCGGCCGAGAACGAGTAGAGCGTCAGGTAGCGCACGCCCGCCTCGGCGGCGAGGCGTACGGCGCGGCGCACGGCCTCGACGCCGCGCCGATGGCCCTCGACCCGCGGCAAGCCGCGGCGCGCGGCCCAGCGGCCGTTGCCGTCCATGATGATGGCGACGTGGCGCGGCGGGCGCGCCGCGCCCGTGCGGGCGTCCGCTTCGTCCTGCGGCGGCCGGGCCGCCGCGGCGGTGGCGCCGATCTCAGCGGCCATGCTGTCGCTCCGCTCCCCCCGCGCCGCGTCCGCGCCGCGATGCCGAAATCCGTCTGCGATCCGCGCGCGAAAGCGCGCGCGGCGTGCGATCATGCCGGTCCCTCAAACCTGCATGATCTCCTTCTCCTTCGCGGCGAGGACGCTGTCGACCTCGGACACGTGCTCGTCCGTCGCCTTCTGCACGAGATCCGCCTGGCGCTTCTCGTCGTCCTGCGACAGCGCGCCGTCCTTCTCGAGCTTCTTGAGCGTGTCGAGGCCGTCGCGGCGCACGTGGCGGATGGCGACGCGCGCCTCCTCCGCGTACTTGTGCGCGACCTTCACCATCTCCTTGCGGCGCTGCTCGTTCATCTCGGGAATGCGCAGGCGGATCACCTGGCCTTCCGTCTGCGGGTTGAGGCCGAGGTCCGACTCGCGAATCGCCTTCTCGACCGCGCCGACCATGCCGCGATCCCAGACCTGCACGGAGAGCAGGCGCGGCTCCGGCACGGAAATGGTCGCGACCTGGTTCATCGGCATCGCCGCCCCGTAGGCCTCGACCTGGATCGGCTCGACCAGGCTCGCGGAGGCCCGGCCGGTGCGCAGGCCGGAGAGGTCGTTCTTCAGGGACGTCACCGCGCCCTGCATGCGCCTCTTGATGTCGTTGAGATCGAAATCGTCGCTCATCGCTGGTCTCGCCTTAACGCCAATGTCGATCCGGCTTACGCCGATGACGCCGCTTCATCAAGGGGCGACCACGGTCGCGGGCGCAGCGCCCTCCAGGATGGCGACGACCGAGGAGGGCGCGTGCACGCTGCCGACGATGATCGGCAGCTTCTGCTCGCGGGCGAGCGCGAAGGCGGCGGTGTCCATCACCTTGAGGTCGCGCCCGATCGCCTCGTCGTGGGTGAGGCGGTCGTATCGCTGCGCCTGCGGATCGCGCTTGGGGTCGGCGGAATAGACGCCGTCGACGTTCGTCGCCTTGAGCACGGCGTCGCAGCGCAGCTCCGCGGCGCGCAGCACGGCGGAGGTGTCGGTAGTGAAGAACGGGTTGCCGGTGCCGCCGGCGAGCACCACCACCTGGCCCTTCTCCAGATGGTGCAGGGCCGGCTGGCGGGCGTAGGTCTCGCAGATGGTGGGCATCGACACGGCCGACATGGTGCGCGCCGGCACGCCGGCGGCGTTGAGGGCGGTCTCGAGCGCGAGCGAGTTCATCACGGTGGCGAGCATGCCCATCGAGTCCGCGGTGGCGCGGTCGATCCACCCGGCGGCGCTCATGCGCGCGCCGCGGATGATGTTGCCGCCGCCGATCACGAGGGCGATCTCGAAGCCCGCGCCCTGAGCCCGGGCGATGTCCTCGGCGAGCCCGGCGAGGACCTGGGCGTCGAGCCAGTAGCCGTCGGACGCCTGAAGGGCCTCGCCGGAGAGCTTTACCAGAATACGCTTGTAGGGCATCGCCACGCCGCAATCTCCCGTCAGTTCTCGCCCGATCGGCCCGCCGGGCGGCACACTGCCGCCGGCCCGCCGCGGGCGCAAGGCGGCGCGCGCGGATTTTTCACGTCGTCGTCACGGGGCTCTCCGACCGTCCGCATCGCGCCGCGCGAGCTCGCGGTAGAGCGCCTCGCGCGTGACCCCGATCTCCTCGGCGACCTCCTGCCGGCGGCCGCGCTCCGGCAGCGCGCCGAAGGCGTCGAGCCAGGCGTCGAGGCGCTCTGGAACCGTGCGCAGGCTGCGGATCTCCGCGCGCAGCCGCGCGGCCTGCACCGCGCGTGCGAGATCGGCGGCCCAGGCCTCCAGCAGCGCCGGCTCGCGGGCGAGCGCCGCCCGGAAGGCCGCGCGGGGCAGCGCCGCGAGAGCCGTGTCCCCGAGCGCGACGCCGTCGCAATGGTAGGTCTCGGACCAGGCCGACGCCTCGGCGACGATCGTGCCCGGCCTCGCCCGGTGCAGGACGAGCCGGCTCCCGGCCTGCGTGTGCCGGACGAGGGCGACGGCGCCCGACCGCACGAAGAGGACGCTCTCCACGGGCGCGCCGACGCGAAAGACGACGTCGCCGTCGCGCAGGGCACGGGTCGGCGCGTCGCCGAACAGGAGCTCCATCGAGACGGACATGATCGCGATCATACGCGGGGAGGGCGGCCGGCGCTATCGTCCCGGCGTTCGAAGGAGCTCGCCATGATCCGCCTCGCCCTCGCCGCCTGCCTCTGCCTCGCGCCGCTGGCCGCCGCCGCCCAGCAGCACGCCCATTCGCCCTATGCCGGCATGGAGAGCCGGGAGATCAAGAGCCTGTCCGCGGACGACCTCGACGAGCTCCGGCGCGGCGGCGGCTGGGGCCTCGCGCTCGCCGCGGAGCTGAACGGGGTGCCGGGGCCGGCGCACCTGCTGGAGCTGAAGGACGAGATCGGCCTCGATGCGGAGCAGGTCGCGGCGATCGCGGCGATCCATGCGCAGATGCGGCGCGAGGCGCAGGAGGCGGGTGCGCGCCTGATGGCGGCCGAGGAAGCGCTCGAGGCCGCGTTCCGCGGGGGCGGGCTCGACGACACGGCGCTGCGCCGCCTCGTGGACGAGGCGGGGGACGCCCGGGCCGACCTGCGCTTCGTGCATCTCTCGCGGCATCTCTCGACGCCGCCGCTGCTGACGGCGGAGCAGATCGAGGCCTATCGGCGGCTGCGCGGCTATGCGAGCGATCCGTGCGCCGCGGTTCCCGAAGGGCACGACGCCGCCATGTGGCGTCGCCACAACGGCTGCCGGTGAGCGGCGCGCGCACGAAAAAGGGCGGCGCCGCGGCGCCGCCCTCGGTCGTTCCTCGGAGAAGGAGGACGAGGAGCCTCAGGCCTTGCCGGCCTGGGCCGCGACCTCGGCCGCGAAATCGGTCTCTTCCTTCTCGATGCCCTCGCCGAGCGCGTAGCGCACGAAGCCGCCGATGGCGACGGGGCCGCCGACCTTGGACTCGGCCTCCTTCAGCACCTGCCCGACGCTCTTCGAGGGGTCGTGCACGAAGGACTGCTCGAGGAGGGTGACTTCCTTGTAGTAGGACTTCAGCCCGCTCTCGACGATCTTCTGGAGGACGTGGTCCGGCTTGCCGGCGTTCTTCTCGCGCAGGATCGCGGACTCGCGCTCCACCGTCGTCGGGTCGATGCCCGAGGCGTCGACGGCCGCCGGGTTCACGGCGGCGACGTGCATGGCGATCTGGCGGCCGAGCGTGACGAGCTCGTCCTTGTTCGAGCCGGTCGATTCCATGGCGACGAGGACGCCGATCTTGCCGAGGCCCTCGGCGACGGCGTTGTGCATGTAGGAGGCGACGACGCCCTGCTTCACCGTGACCTTGGCCGTGCGGCGCAGCGTCATGTTCTCGCCGATCGTGGCGATGAGCTCGGACAGCTTCTCGGCGACGGTGCCCGGGCCGCCCGGATAGGCGGCGGCCGAGAGGCCGTCCACGGTGCCGTCGGTGCCGATCAGGATCTTGGCCGCCTCGGAGACGAAGCCCTGGAACTGCTCGTTGCGGGCGACGAAGTCCGTCTCGGAGTTCACCTCGACCATGCCGGCGACGTTGTCGCGCACCTCCACGGCGACGAGGCCCTCGGCCGCCACGCGGCCGGCCTTCTTCGCCGCCTTGGCGAGGCCCTTCTTGCGCAGCCAGTCGACGGCGGCCTCGATGTCGCCGTCCGTCTCGCCCAGCGCGTTCTTGCAGTCCATCATGCCCGCGCCGGTCTTCTCGCGCAGGTCCTTCACCATCGCCGCGGTGATGTTCGCCATGATCTCGGGTCTCCGTCAAAAGGGAGCCCGGCGGTCCTGTTCGGCACGCCGGGCTGATGTCGTCGGTCGGCGCGTCGGGAGAAACGCCGCGAGCCCGCGACGTTCCGCCGACGCATCGCGCGCATTACGCGGCGGCGGCTTCCATCATCGCGCGGGCCTGGGCGACCCAGCCGTTCTGCGCGATCTTGCCGTTGAGCTTGAGGTCGGCGTCGAGCGCGGCGGCCTCCTCGTCGGTCAGCGCGGCGATCTGCCAGTAGTGGAAGACGCCGCCGTCGTTGAGGGACTGCTCGAGCTCGGGGCCGACGCCCGTGAGCTTGGTCAGGTCGTCCGGCGCGCCGCGCGGGGCGGCCAGGCGCTCGAACGTGTCGGTCTGCTCGACGCTGAGGTCGACCGGCGCCTCGGCCGGGCCGGTCTCGGCCGGCAGCTCCTCGACCATCGGGGCCTCGGAGGCGCCGATGTCGATGCCCAGTTCGCCCTGCGAGCGGGAGATGCCGTCGAGCGCCGCGCGGGCGATCAGGTCGCAATAGAGCGCGATGGCGCGGCCGGCGTCGTCGTTGGCCGGGATCGGATAGGTGATGCCGTCCGGATCGCAGTTCGTGTCGACGACGGCCGCCACCGGGATGCCGAGGCGCGTCGCCTCCTTCACCGCCAGCTGCTCCTTGTTCGTGTCGATCACGAAGATCAGGTCGGGCACGCCGCCCATGTCCTTGATGCCGCCGAGCGCCCGCTCGAGCTTCTCCTTCTCGCGGGCGAGCATCAGGCGCTCCTTCTTGGTGAGGCCGACCGCCCCGCCGTCGAGGATCTCGTCGACCTTGCGCAGGCGCGAGATCGAGCCCGAGATGGTCTTCCAGTTCGTCAGCGTGCCGCCGAGCCAGCGGGAGTTGACGTAGTACTGGGCCGAGCGCTTCGCCGCGTCCGCCACCGCCTCCTGGGCCTGGCGCTTGGTGCCGACCAGCAGCACGCGCCCGCCGCGGGCGACCGTGTCGCTCACCGCCTGCAGGGCGCGGTAGAACATCGGCACCGTCTGGGCGAGGTCGATGATGTGGATGTTGTTGCGCGTGCCGAAGATGAAGGGCAGCATCTTCGGGTTCCAGCGGTGCGCCTGGTGGCCGAAATGCGCGCCGGCCTCGAGCAGCTGACGCATGGAGGTGTCGGGAAGGGCCATGTCTCTATACTCCGGTTGAGCCTCCGCGGGGCCGCGTTCCGGCTTGAAGCAGCCGGCACCGGGTTCGCCTCGCACCATGCGAGGAGGGCTCCGCGTGTGGGATGGGCGCGCCTATACGCGCTCGGGCCGGCGAATGCAAGCCCGTGAGGGCGGCCTCGCGGCGCGCCCTCGGGGTCCGGACTTGCGCGACTTGCCCCCGGCGCGCGCGCCGGCCATGCTCGCCGAAACCCGTAACGGTTCCAAGGTGCGACGACGCCGCCGTTGCGGGGAGGTGACGCGCTCGCTACATCGAGCGGGTTCGAGGGAGCCGCATGCTGACGAAACTCGCCAATCCGAGCACGTTCCTGCGCTGGTCGGGCGCGCTCGTGCCCTGGCTCGCGGGCCTCACCGTGGTCACGCTTCTCGTCGGCCTCTACATGGCCTGGTTCGTCGCCCCGCCGGACTACCAGCAGGGCGAGACGA
Source organism: Salinarimonas sp. (assembly GCF_040111675.1). NCBI lineage: Bacteria > Pseudomonadati > Pseudomonadota > Alphaproteobacteria > Hyphomicrobiales > Salinarimonadaceae > Salinarimonas > Salinarimonas sp. The sequence goes on from NZ_CP157794.1 coordinate 1,333,663, forward strand.
TCCGCATCATGTACATCCACGTGCCGTCCGCGTGGCTGGCGCTCTTCCTCTATGCGATGATGAGCGCGTCGGCCATCGGCACGCTGGTCTGGCGCCATCCCCTCGCCGACGTCTCGCAGAAGGCGGCCGCGCCCATCGGCGCCGCGTTCACGCTGGTGTGCCTGATCACCGGGGCGCTCTGGGGCAAGCCGATGTGGGGCACCTACTGGGTGTGGGACGCCCGGCTCACCTCCGTGCTCGTGCTCTTCCTCGTCTATTGCGGCATCGTCGCGCTCTGGCGCACGATCGAGGACCCGTCCCGCGCCGCCCGCGCGGTGGCGATCCTGACGCTGGTCGGCGCGCTGAACCTGCCGATCATCAAGTTCTCCGTCGACTGGTGGAACACGCTGCACCAGCCGGCCTCGGTCTTCCGCATGGACGGGCCGACCATCTACCCCTCGATGCTCTATCCGCTGCTGGTGATGGCGCTCGCCTTCAGCCTTCTCGCGGTGACGCTGCACATGTACGCCATGCGCACCGAGGTCTACAAACGCCGGGTGCGCACGCTCTCGATCCTCGAGGCCGAGCGCCTCGACGCCGAACGCGTCGCCGCCTGAGGGACAACGCCATGCCCGACCCTCACGCCCCCTTCATCATCGCGAGCTACGCCGCCTGGATCCTGATCACCGGCGGGCTGATCGCGCGCCTCGTCCTCGATCATCGCGCCCAGAAGCGCGCGCTGGCCGAGCTCGAAGCCCGCGGCGGCGGCCGCGGCCGTCGCGGCGGCGGCGGGGGCGGCGCCGTCGCGCGGCCCGTGCGCGAGGGCGCCTGAGATGGACGACCGCCCGACCCCGCCGCCCGAGACCGAGCCCGCCGAGGCGAAGCGCGCCGCCGATCCCGCGCCGCGCGCCCGTATCCGGCTGATCTTCCTGCTGCCGGTCCTGATCTTCGCCGGCCTCTCGATCGTGTTCTTCATCGGCCTGTTCGGCGACCCGTCGCGCGTGCCGTCCGTCCTGATCGGGCGCCCCGCGCCGCAGGTGACGCTGCCGCCGCTCGAGGGGCTGCGGGACGCCGGCGCGCAGATCCCCGGCTTCTCCAGCGCCGATCTCGCCGGCACGCCGGAGCGGCCGGTGACCATCGTCAACGTCTGGGCCTCCTGGTGCGGCCCCTGCCGCGTCGAGCATCCGGTGCTGATGGAGCTCGCCGAATTGCCCTTCGTCACCATGGTGGGCATCAACTACAAGGACGCGCCGGAGAACGCCCGGCGCTTCCTCGGCGCGCTCGGCAATCCCTACGACCGCGTCGGCGTCGATTCGAGCGGCCGCTCCGCCATCGACTGGGGCGTCTACGGCGTGCCGGAGACCTTCATCGTCGACGCCGAGGGCATCGTGCGCCACAAGCACATCGGCCCGATCGAGCCGGGCCAGATCGGCCCCTTCCTCGAGGCTCTGCGCGCGGCGCTGCCGGAGGGGATGCGGGGGCGCGTGCCCGAGGTTTGAGCTACAGCGGAAGCAGGGCCGCTATGCTCGCGACCACGAGATAGACGCCGGCGAAGACGATGCCGATGGACCTGATCGGCTTGTCGTCGACGGGAAAGACGAAGGTGATCAGCCGCTTCACGCCCAGCAGACGGGACGCCAATCGGATCGCGGTCATGCCGATCGCGGCAGCCCAGATCCAGACGGACGTGAGATACGTGGTTGCGACCATCATGTACAGTATCGCGCTATCTTCGCTGGCGAAAATTCCGAAGACGGAGTAGCTCCCGGATTCGAAGACAACAAACTGGAAGAATGCCGCAGTAAAGGTGGAAAGATTATCATAGTCGAGAATCAGTTTTGTGGTATAGTAGGAAATCTCTGCAATGACGACCAATATCAGTGTTGTAAGCATAAAATCAAGTACTATAAGAGTAATTGTTTTCAACTTCTGTGAAAACAGCGCATTCAAAAATATCCTCGTCTGAATGTTGGATGCCAAATCGGCAAGCAGATTTACCGATATCGCGAACATCAGCGTGATATACCCTTCCCGTCTAAAGGCGTGCTGAATGATCGTATCTGCGCCCCGCAGATAGTTGAAGGTGTCGAATATAAGAACAAAAGAGGATAGTGTAGCAAGGCTGAAGCCGATAGAGCCGATGATAAATCTGAGGGAAAGAGTGCTTCCGCCGAAGACGCGTTCGTATTGTCCCTCCACGAGCAGCCGGACGGCTCTCGTCTTGGGCGGACGAGGGTCCCTCTTCAGCCAATCGGCAAGCGCCTTTTTCGCGTCCTCGCTAACATGCGCGTCGCCTGTCCAGAAGAGCAGCAGAACGCCGAGGACGATCGGGCTCGCTCCCAAGGCGGTGAGGAGGTCTTCGCCGAGCATGATCGAAGCCCCTTCGGAGAATCGAAGAATTCGAGATGCTGCGCCTCGATCGGGAGCAAGACCGCAGCCAAGGGGCATACGATCGCAGGTCGGCTCAGCGAGTCAACCTAGACTAGCCCTGTCCCTGCTCGACGATAGACTCTGCCGTCCTCCGACCCCGCGCCTCACCCCACCATCTCTCCCGCCGCCTTGCGCATCACCGAGCGCGGCAGGACGCGGCCCAGCGCCTTGACGAGCTTGTTGCGCGTTCCAGGGGTCGAGACCGCGTGCCCGGCGCGGTAGGCCTCGACGCCGATCTTGGCGACGCGGGCCGCGTCCATCCGCGCGCGTGAGAACAGCCGCGAGCCCTCCATGCCGGCGCGGGCGCCGAACTCGCTCTCCGTGGCGCCGGGGCAGAGCGCCGTCACCGTGACGCCGAAGGGCTTGGCCTCCTCGTGCAGCGCCTCGGAGAGCGAGAGCACGTAGGCCTTGGTGGCGTGGTAGACCGCCATGTGCGGGCCCGCCTGGAAGGCGGCGAGCGAGGAGACGTTGAGGATGCCGCCCTGGCCGCGCTTGATCAGGTCGGGCAGGAACAGCCGCGAGAGCCGGGTGAGCGCGGTGACGTTGAGCTCGATCATCGTCACCTGCTCCTCGAGGCCGAGATCGACGAACTCGCCGCGCAGGCCGAAGCCGGCATTGTTGACGAGCGTGTGGACGCCCAAGCCCATCTGCGTCACCTGCGCGTGGAGCTTCGCCGGCGCGTCGGGCTCGGCGAGGTCGAGCTCGACGATCTCGACGAAGCCGCGATCCGCCGCCGTCAGCTCGGCGGCGAGCGCCTCCATCTTCTCGCGCCGGCGCGCCACGAGGACGAGGTTGTGCCCGATGGCGGAGAATTGGCGCGCGATCTCGGCGCCGATCCCGCTCGAGGCTCCCGTGACGATGGTCCAGCGCGTGTTCGGCATCGGCTCCGATCCTTCTCGTGTTGCGGCGCAGCGTCCAGGCTAAGCCCTCGCGCGCCGCCTGCCAATGCCACGCCGGTGGATGCGGTTCCGGGGATCTCCACGGTGTCATCCCCGGCCGGAGCGCCGTAGGCGCGCAGGGGAAGGGGAGCCAGCGCAAGAACGTCGCGCCGTAGGCGCTCCTTCGGCCGCCGTCCAGGCGGCTGGTCGCCGCCGGATGCCGCCGCTCCGCGGCGAAGAGTCGTGCTGTTTCCCCTTCCCCTGCGCCGGCTTCGCCGGCTCCGGCCGGGGATGAAAGGGGGGCGTCACCGCCCGCGAATCGCCCGGGCGCTCTCCGGCAGTGTCAGCCCGAAGGAGGCGAAATGCGCCAGCGCGTCGACGACGCAATAGGGGCACCAGGCGCGGTCGACATAGGGCATGTCGTGGAACAGGTATTTCGCGGCCACCGCCGCCTGCGCGCCGGAGAAGGCGCTCGCGGCGACCGGAATCCAGGGCCGCTCGCGCCAGCGCTCCGGCGGGCCGGACGCCGCGAGGGTCAGGTTCGCCGCGTGCATCGCGAGCGTCAGCGGGCCGTCCGGCATGCCGTAGGACCAGGCCTCGTCGGAATTGTTCACCTTGGCCGTGTCGAAATGCGGCCGGCGCGTCGGCGGGTCCGGCAGGCGGCGCACCAGGCCGGTCTGGAACAGGGTGACGAAGGCCATCGAGGCCATGCCGACGAGCGAGGTCGCGACGATGGCGCGGCGATAGCGCATCTCCCGCCCGCGATCGTGGCGCACTTGCCGTCTCAGGCGCTCGGGCGTGTAGCCGGGGCTCGTCGCTTCCATGAGGACGCGCTTCATCGGGGGATCCTTTCCTCGCTGAGCGGATCGCTTTCTCCCCGCCAACGCGGGGCGCGCGGCGAGGGTTGCCGGATCGCGCCGATGGGGTAGCCTCGCGACGCCCGGAGGATCCCCCATGCCGCCTGAAAGCGCCGATACGCGCCCCATCGTCGCCCTCGTCGCCCACGACGAGAAGAAGGCGGACCTCGTCGCCTTCTGCTCCGGCCATCGCGCGGCGCTCTCCCGCTATCGGCTGGTGGCGACGGGCACGACCGGCGGGCGCATCGCGGAGGCGCTCCCCGAGCTGGAGGTGACCCGCCTCAAGTCCGGCCCGCTCGGCGGCGACCAGCAGATCGGCGCGCTGATCGCCGAGGAGAAGGTCGCGGCCCTGATCTTCTTCGTCGACGCGATGACGCCCCACCCGCACGACGTCGACGTCAAGGCCCTGATGCGCCTCGCCATCCTCTACGACATCCCGTTCGCGCTGAACCGGGCGACCGCGGAGCTGGTGCTGGAGGCGGACGCGGCGGCCTAGGAGGCTGTCCAGCTAATTCGTTCTGCGACGCGAGTGCGTTTCGTTCGCGGGACGCGTTCGCCCCGTCTCATCCGGCCGGCCTCGGTCGGTTGTGAGCGGCGACGAGCTTCGCGATGTTGTGAGCGGTGCAGACGAGCGCCCATTCGGCCCTGACGGCGCCGAGGCCGCGCAAGAGGAGCTGGCGCATCCCGCGATCCTGCTTGATCTGCCCGAAGACGGGCTCGACGACCTGCTTGCGCAGCCTGTAGCGGCTGCGCCGCCCGGCGCGGGCGAGCGTCTCGGCCATGGCCCGGGTCAGGGGTGATTTCGAGAGGCGCCGCTCGGTCGCCGGGACCCCGGTGGCGTGCTTGGCGCGGCCGACGGCGACGTAGGCGCGGATGCGGCGCGCCTTCAGGGCGCCGAGGTTCGCCTCCGAGCAGAAGCCGGCGTCCGCCGAGATCTCGCGGGGCTTGGCTCCGAGATTGCGGCGCACGGCGTCCACCAGGGGGACGAGGGCGTCGACGTCGCCCGGATTGCTCTGGAGGCGGTGGGCGACGATCACCTGGTGGGCGGCGTCGACGGCGATCTGGGCGTTGTAGCCCTGGATGAAGCCGTCGCGGGTCGGCTGGATGCGGCTGTCGGGGTCGGTGAAGTTGCGCTGCGCCTTGTCCGGCGGGCCGCCGTCGGGCGCGCGCTTGGGCCGCCCGCGATCCTGCATGCCGCTGGAGGGACCGGGGCCGTCCTCGTCCTCGCCGCCCGCCGGCGCCGCCGCCTCGGCCTCCAGCGCGGCCTTGGCCGCCCGGATCCGCTCCAGCCGGCGCAGCTTGTCCGCCGCCCAGTCCGGCATCTCGTCCCCGCGCCGCTCGCCGTGCGCGGCATCCTCCTCGCGGTCCGCCGTCTCGGCCCGGTCGAGCCAGCCCGCCACCGCATCGGCCAGCGCCGGCTCCGCGCTCTTCATGCGGCCATAGCTCATCGCCTTGTGCCGCGAGGCGTTCGCCTTGATCTTCGTGCCGTCCAGAGCGACGTGCCCGAGCTGCACCAGTCCCGCCGCCCGGCACAGGCGCAGCACCTGCTCGAACAGGCGCCCCAGCGCCTTGAGATGGCGCTTGCGGAAGTCCGCGATCGTGCGGAAGTCCGGCCGCTGCAGGCCCGTCACCGCCATGAAGTCGACCCGCTCCTCGCAGGCTCGCGCCAGCTGGCGCGAGGAGTAGACCCCGCGGCTGTAGCCGTACAGCAGAAGCGCCACCATCATCGCCGGATGATACGGCGGATAGCCTCGCAGCTCGATGTAGGCGCTCAGGATATCCCGCAGATCCAGCCCCTCACGCACCGTCTCGCGCACGAAGTGCGCCGCGTGCCCAGGCGGGACGAAGTCGTGAATGGACGGCGGCAGAAGCCAGCTCTGCTCGACATCCCAGGGGCGAAACGTCTTGCTCGTGCTCATGAAACAAGAGAATCACGACCGGATTCCCACGTCCAGAAAATTACTCGGACAGCCTCCTAGCCCACGCTCAACCCCTCCTTCCGCCGCAGCCGGTTGTGCGCGTCGGTGGCGGCGATCTCGCCCTGCGCCATCGCGACGCCGAGCTGGTTGAGGCCGGTGACGACGTCGCCCACGGCCCACACGCCGTCGGCCGAAGTGCGCTGATGGTCGTCGGCGGGGATGCGCCGGTCGGAGGAGAGCGCGACGCCGAGATCGGCCGCGAGCTCCGCATGCGGGCGCATGCCCATGGCGGAATAGAGCGCGTCGACGCGCAGCGTCTCGCCGTCCGCGAAGCGGATCACCACGCCCGCGCCGTCCTCCGCCCGCGCGATCGCGGCGATCGGCGCCTCGTTCAGGCGCACGCCCGCTTCGTCCATGCGGGCGCGGCTCTCCGCGGCGCAGCCGAGCGGCGCGCCGTTGGTCAGCGCCACGATGTGCGGCGTGTAGGTGCGCAGGAACAGCGCCTCGCCCAGGCAATGGTCGCCGCGGCCCAGCACCGCGAGCCGCTTGTCGATCGCCTCGTAGGCGTCGCAGATCGGGCAATGGCGCACGAGGCCGTGCTTCACCGCGTCGAAAGCGTCCGGGATCGGCGGCTCGATATCCGAGACCCCGGTGGCGAGGATCACGAGCCGCGCGCGCGTCTCGGCGCCCGACGCGCGCGACAGCCGGAAGCCGTCGCCCTCCCGCACGATGGCGGTCACCCGGTCGTGCACCGGCGTGACGCCGTATCGCGCGAGCTGGGCGCGAAGGCGGCTCAGCAGCTCGTCGCCGGTGACGCCTTCGGGAAAGGCCGGGTGATTGCGCGAGCGCGGAATCCAGCGGGCCCGCGAGTCCGCGCCGTCGAGCACGACGACGCGCCGGCGGAACCGGGCGAGATAGATCGCGGCGGTCAGGCCGCCGATGCCGCCGCCGACGACGGCGCAGTCCTCGATGTCGTTCATGGAAAGGCGTTCTCCCCGCGGACGGGGCGCCAACGCGCAGGCGGGGCGTGCGTTCGAGTCCCTTGGGGAAGACCAAATGAGCCGGGAAACGGTCACGGGGTTGTTGCAAAAGAAGCTTAGCCGGGTTCTTCTCCGATGCGATCCGTCGGATCCAATCCCTTCGGGAGGCAAAACTCATGACCCTCGCGTCCACCGGCGTGTCCCGCCGCACGCTCCTCACCGGCGCCGCCGCCCTCGGCCTCGCCGCGCCCTTCGTCTCGCGCCGCGCCTTCGCGCAGTCCGGAACCGTCAACGTCTTCGCCTGGGCCGGCTACATCTCCGACGAGATGCTCGCCGCCTTCGAGGCCGACACCGGCATCAAGCCCGTCTTCACGCCCTACGGCACGAACGACGAGCTGCTCAACCAGATGCGCGTCTCCCAGGGCGCCGGCTTCGACGTGATCTGGCCGACGGTGGACCGCGTGCCGAACTACGTCGAGTTCGGGCTCGTCCAGCCCATCGACGAGGGCAAGGTGATGTGGGACCGGGTCATCCCCTCGGCGATCTCGGGCTCGGAGAACATGGGCGCGGTCGTCGGCGGCAAGCGCTACCAGGTCCCGTCCGACTGGGGCACCGAGGCGCTGTCCTTCGACACGGACCAGGCGCCGCTCGAATACGGCTCGGCCGGCTACGGCGACATCTGGAAGCCGGAGATGGAGAGCAAGGCCACGGTGCGCGGCCACTCCGCCCTCGTCGGCATCGGCCTGTGGCTCGAGGGCGAGGGCCGTCTTCCGCGCCCGATGCGCGAGGCCTTCGCCTCCGAGGAGGCGATGGTCGAGGTCTACGACGTGATCCTCGCCGAGGCGATCGCCCGCAAGGGCAACGTCGCGCAGTTCTGGTCGAACGAGAACGAGGCTCAGGGCGCCTTCCGCGTCAACGGCTGCGCCATCGGCCAGACCTGGGACTCGACCGCCGCCGGCCTCGCCCGCGAGGGCCTGCCCATCGGCTACATCGCCCCGAAGGAGGGCGCGCTCGCCTGGATGGAGGGTCTGTCCATCCCCTCGCAGGCGCAGAACCTCGACGAGGCCTACGCCTTCATCAACTGGATGGTCTCGCCGAAGGCCGGCGCGATGTACGCCAACCACACCTCGATCAACTCGACCGCGGTGGGCGCCGACGCGCTGCTCTCGGACGCCAACAAGGCCTTCTTCGCCGCCGCCTATCCCGGCGACGCGCTCGACAAGCTGTGGTGGTGGCCGATCCAGGACAGCTGGTTCGTCGCCAAGCGCAACGAGTACCAGGATCGCTTCCTGTCGGCGTAATCCCGACCTGTATCGCGTCCCCGAGCCTGGCGCCCGGGGACGCCGCCCCCGTCATCCCCGGCCGGAGCGCCGCCGGGCGCGCAGGGTCGCTGCGCGACCTCCGGCCGGGGACGGCACCGTCGCGCACACGAGAAGCCGATCCATGTCCCATTCCGTCCACCTCGACCGCGTCACCATGGCCTTCGGGGCCGTGAAGGCGGTGGACGACGTCACCTTCACCGTCGATCCGGGGGAATTCTTCTCCATCCTCGGCCCGTCCGGCTGCGGCAAGACCACGATCCTGCGCATGGTCGCGGGCTTCCTCGCGCCGACCGCGGGGCGGGTGACGATCGGCGGGCGCGACATGGCGGGGCTCGGCCCCAACCAGCGCCCGACCGCGATGATCTTCCAGTCGCTGGCGCTGTTCCCGCTGATGCCGGTGTGGGAGAACATCGCCTTCGGGCTCGAGGCGCGGGGCATGCCCAAGGCCAAGCGCCGCGCGAAGGCCGAGGAGCTGCTCGAGCTGATCGCGCTGCCGGGCTTCGCCGACCGGAAGATCGCCGAGCTCTCCGGCGGCCAGAAGCAGCGCGTCGCCATCGCCCGGGCGCTGGCCGTGGAGCCGCAGGTGCTCCTCCTCGACGAGCCGCTCTCGGCCCTCGATCTCAAGCTGCGCCAGCACATGCGCGCCGAATTGCGCACGATCCAGAAGCGCACCGGCGTCACCTTCCTCTACATCACCCACGACCAGTCCGAGGCGCTCGCCATGTCGGACCGGGTGGCGGTGATGAGCGAGGGCGTCGTGCAGCAGGTCGCCGCCCCGCGCGCGCTCTACGACGACCCGGCGACGCCCTTCGTCGCGACCTTCGTGGGCGAGACGAACGCCATCGCCGGCCGCGTCGCCGCGCTCGCGGGAGGGGAGGCGGCGCTCGACACGCCGCTGGGGCGGCTCACCGCCCGCGCCGGCGCCGGCCTCGCCGAGGGCGCTCCCGCGACGCTCTACGTGCGGCCCGAGGCCCTGACGCTCGCGGGTGCGGGGGGCGAGAACGTGATCGAGGCGGCCGTCGAGCGGCTCGATTTCGAGGGCGCCTTCGGCCTCCTCCACGCCCGGGCCGAAGGCGACCTGCCGCTGCTCGCCGCGCTCCCGTCCACCGCGCTCGCCGCCGCGCCGGCTCCCGGCGCGCGGGCGCGCTTCGCCTATCCCGCGCGCGACGCCGTCGCGCTCGGGGATCCGTGACATGGGGACCGTGACATGGGGACCGTGACATGGGGACCGTGACATGGGGACCGTGACATGGGGACCGTGACATGGGCGCGCTGACCGGACGCTTCGGCGCGGGGCTCACGGGCCTCTTCCTCGCCCTCGTCGGGTTCTGGCTCGCGGGCCTCGTGCTCGCGCCGAACCTGATGATGATCGACTTCGCGCTGCGTCCCAATCTCCTGCCGGCGGACATCGGCGGGCCCCGCGACGTCTATTCCCTCGACAACCTCGCCTATCTGGCGAACGAGCCCGTCCACCGCGAGATCTTCCTCAAGACCGTCTGGGCGAGCGCGCTGGTGACGGCGGCGACCTTCCTCGTCTGCTATCCGCTCGCCTGTTGGCTGGCGCAGACCGCCTCGCCGCCGGCCGCGGCCCTGGTGGTGCTCGCCCTGATCATCCCGTTCTGGATCAACGAGGTGCTGCGCACGCTCGCCTGGTACATCCTGCTCGCCTTCCGCGGTCCCTTGAACGCGCTGCTGCTGCAGCTGGGGATCCTCGACGAGCCGATGCGCTGGTACGGCGACGGGGGCGTGCTGGCGGGGATGGTCTACGCCTACATCCTGTTCATGCTCTTCCCCATATACAACGCCATCGAGAGCCTGGAGAAGGCGCAGATCGAGGCGGCGCGGGACCTCGGCGCCTCGACCTGGCGAATCCATACGCGCATCGTGATCCCGCACGCCAAGGCCGGCATCGCGACGGGCTGCGTCTTCACCTTCATGCTCGCCGCCGGGAGCTACGTCGCGCCGGCGCTCCTCGGGGCGCCGGGCAGCCGCTGGTTCACGCAGATCATCTATAACTGGTTCTTCGAGGGCGGGGACTGGAACCGCGGCGCCGCCTACGCGCTCGTGCTGCTGGTGCTCTGCCTCGCGGTGGTGCTGATCACGCTGCGGATCGCGCGGGTGAACCTGACGGACGTCGCGAAATGAAGGCCGGCGACATGACGACCGCCGTCGCGCTTCCCCCGCCGGCGGCCCCCGCGCGCCCGCCGCTCTCGGCGCGGGCGGTGGAGGCGATCCCGAAGGTCCTGTTCTGGATCTATTTCCTCGCCTTCTTCGTCTATCTCTTCGCGCCGCTCGTGGTGATGAGCGCCGCCGCCTTCAACACGAGCCGCTTCCCGACCGTCACGCCCTGGCTCGGGACGACGACCGACTGGTTCGCCGAGATGGCGGACGATACCGCCATGTGGCGGGCGCTGGGGACCTCCGCCCTCGTCGCGCTCGGCGTCGTCGCCATCGCCGTGCCGGTCGGCACGGCCGCCGCGCTCGTGCTGACGAGCCTGCACGCGCGGGCGCGCTCCTTTCTCTACGCGCTGATGGTCTCGCCGCTGCTCACGCCCGGCGTCGTCATCGGCATCGCGACCCTGATCCTGTGGCGCCCGCTCGGCGTCGGCGGCGGGCTCCTGCTGATCGTGCTCGCCCAGGCGAGCTTCATCTCGGCCTACGTCATGCTGATGGTCGCCGCGCGCCTCCAGCGCTTCGACCGCACGCTGGAGGAGGCCGCGCTCGGGCTCGGCGCCTCGAAGCCCATGGTCTTCCGGCGCGTGATCCTGCCCTTCCTCAAGCCCGCGCTCCTCGCCGCGGCCCTGATCGCGACGCTCCAGAGCATCGAGAACTACAATACGACGCTGTTCGTGCGCGGCTTCGAGACGCCGCTGACCGTCTACATCGCCACCAAGGTACGCACCGGCCTCACCCCCGCGGTCAACGCGCTGGCGCTGGTCATGATCGCGATCACCGTTCTGGGCGCGGTCGGCTGGGAGATCGCCCGGCGGCTCGAGGCGCGCCGGGCGGGGAAGGCGGGGTGAGCCGCCTCAGCGCAGCCGCTCGTCGAGGAACGTCAGCATCTCGTTCCAGGACTGGAGATCGGCCTGCGGGTCGTAGCCCGTGGCCTGGCTCTGCGGGGTGCCCCACACCGTGAAGGCGTGCTTCGCCCCGCCGTAGATCTCCATGCGGTAGTCGATTCCGGCCCCGTCCATCGCCTCGGCCAGCGAGGCGACCTGCGTCATCGGCGCGACGGGATCGTTCGAGCCGTGCAGGATGAGGATGTCGCCGGCGACCGCGTCCCAGGAGGCGCCCTCCGGCGTCTCGAGGCCGCCGTGGAAGCTCACGAAGCCCTCGAGATCCGCGCCCGCGCGGGCGAACTCGAGCGCGGCCGCGCCACCGAAGCAATAGCCGATCGCCGCGGCCCGCGCGCCGTCGACGCCTGCCTGGGCCCGCGCCGCCTCGAGCCCGGCCATGAGCCGCGCGCGCATGGCCTCGCGGTCTTCGTAGAGCGCGCCCGAGCGGGCCTGCTTCTCCTCCGTCGTCTCGGGCCGCACGCCCTGGCCGTAGAGATCCACCGCGAAGGCCGCGAAGCCGAGCTCGGCCAGCATCTGGGCGCGGCGGCGCTCGTAGTCGCCGAGCCCGTCCCAATCGTGGATCACGACGACGAGGGGGCGCGCCTCCTCGTAGCCCTCGTTCACCGCGACGAAGCCTTCGTAGGACGCGCCGTCGACCTCGTAGACGACGGTCTCGGCGCGGATCTGGGCGTCGGCGGCGCCGGCGGTCAGGGCGAGGGCGGCGCTCGCGCCGAGGAGGGCGAGGGGCGATCGGAACATGGGCGTTTCTCCCGTCGAGTTTCGTGGATTGACGTGACCTAGCGCGAACGCCCGGCGCGTCCAGGCAGTCGGCCAGATCACGCACGCGTGATCGCGATGTGATCGAAAGGTTTAAACCGGTCGCCCCGCCGCTGCGTATCTGACGCAAAACAAGAACAATATCCCCCACATCTCCCGATTAGCCAACAAAGATGAGGAAAGCCATGCGTTTTCTCAAGACGATGACGGCTGCCGTCGCGGCTCTGTTCATGACGGTCTCGGTCTCCAAGGCGCAGGACATCGTCGATACCGCCGTTGCGGCCGACGGTTTCGAGACGCTCGTCGCCGCCGTGCAGGCGGCCGAGCTCGTCGACACGCTCAAGGGCGAGGGCCCGTTCACCGTGTTCGCGCCCACCGACGAGGCCTTCGCGGCGCTCCCCGAGGGCACGGTCGAGAGCCTGCTCCAGCCGGAGAACCGCGACCAGCTCGTCGCCGTGCTGACCTACCACGTGCTCCCGGGCAAGGTGATGTCCACCGACATCGCCGGCCAGGAGGTCTCCCCCGAGACCGTGCAGGGCCAGACCCTGACGGTCGACGCGACCGGCGATTCGGTGATGGTGAACGACGCCACGGTCGTTCAGGCCGACATCGAGGCCTCCAACGGCGTCATCCACGTCATCGACATGGTGCTCATCCCCGAGTGAGGGATCCCGCCACGATCGACACGCCCGCCGTCCGCGCGACCTCTCGCGCGGGCGGCTCGCGTTTCGGGGCCGTGCGCGCAGCGCCGGGCGGATGCGCGCGAAGACGCCTTCCGCCCGCCGCCCGTGCGCCGTAAACGGGGCTTTTCCCCCGGAGCGGACCGGACGTGAGCCTCGAGATCCTCCTGATCGTCTTTCTCGCGCTGGGCCTCGGCGGCGCCGTCAAGGGCGCCATCGGGCTCGGGCTGCCGATCGTCGCCATCCCCGTGCTCGCCGCCTTCCTCGGCGTGCCGCACGCGCTCGCGATCATGATGACGCCGCTCGCCGTCACCAATGCCTGGCAGATCTGGCATTATCGGCACGCGCGCGGCGATCAGCCCTTCCTCGCCCCGCTCGTCGTCTCCGGCCTCGTCGGCATCGCGCTCGGAACCTGGGCGCTGACCGAGCTCCCCGCCGAGGCGCTGGCCCTGACGCTCGCGACCCTCGTCACGGTCTACATCGTGCTCACGCTCGCGAAGCCGCACATCGCGCTTTCGCCCAAGCGCGGCCGCCGGCTCGCGCCGGGGGTCGGCTTCGTCGGCGGCGTGCTGCAGGGCGCGACGGGCATCTCCGCGCCGGTGACGGTGACGTTCATGCACGCGCTCCGGCTCGAGCGCCCGCCCTTCATCTTCGCCGTGTCGGTGATGTTCCTGTCGTGGGCGCTCGTCCAGTCGGCCTCGCTCGCGATCGCCGGCGTGCTCACGCCCTTCCGGCTCGTCGAGGGGCTCGTCGCGCTGGTCCCGATCGCGCTCGGTATGCGTGTCGGCAACTGGCTCGCCGGCAAGCTTTCGCGCAAGGCCTTCGAGCGGATCATCATCGGCATCCTCGCGGTGATGGCGCTGCGGCTGTTCCAGACCGGCCTCGGGCTCTGAGAGGCCCGCGACACGGTCGCCCCTCGCCAGAGGCGAGCGAATCGGCGAGAAGAGGCAGAACGGGACGCGAACGGAGGCGCGCGGTGACGGCTTTGGCGGCGAGCGAGGGCAGGGACGTGCGCCCGACGGAGATCTCGGTCGGCGCCTTGGCGCTCGTGCTCGACCGCGAGGGCGTCGCCTACGCGCCGGACCATCGGGCGCTCCTCGTCGCCGACCTCCATCTGGAGAAGGGGTCCTCGCGCGCCCGGCGCGGCTTCCTGCTGCCGCCCTACGACACGCGCGAGACCCTGGAGCGGCTCGCGCGCGTGGTCGCGGCTTACGACCCGGCGCGGGTGATCGCGCTCGGCGACAGCTTCCACGACGTCGGCGGGCCGGATCGGCTGGGCGATGAGGAGCGCGCGGCGCTCGCCGCTCTGCAGGCGGGGCGGGACTGGCTCTGGCTCACCGGCAATCACGACGAGACGCTTCCCGCCGCCGTCGGCGGGGCGGTCGCCGAGACCTGCGATCTCGACGGGACGACGCTGCGCCACGAGCCCGGCGCCGGCGCGCCGCCGGAGATCGCGGGCCATCTCCACCCCGTGGCGAAGGTGCGCCTGCGCGGCCGCGCGGTGCGCGCCCGCTGCTTCGCCACCGACGGCGCCCGCCTCGTCATGCCCGCCTTCGGGGCCTATGCGGGCGGCCTCAACGTCTGCGACGCCGCCTTCGCCCCGCTCTTCGCCGGCGGCTTCACCGCCCATGTCGCGGGCCGTGACCGGCTCTACGCCGTGGATTCGCGGGTGCTGTGCGGGGATTGAGGGTTCAAGCCCGCGCCCCCGACCTGAGCAGCGTGTAGTCGATCGCGTCCGTCAGCGCCTCGAAGGAGGCGTCGATGATGTTGGGCGAGACGCCCACCGTGGTGAAGCGCGTCCCCGCGCCGTCGCGGAACTCCACCAGCACGCGGGTGGCGGCGTCGGTGCCGCCCTGGAAGATGCGCACCTTGAAGTCGATGAGCTCGAGCCCGGCGATCCGCTCCTGGTAGCGGCCGAGATCCTTGCGCAGCGCCACGTCGAGCGCGTTGACCGGGCCGTTGCCCTCCGCCGCCGAGATCAGCACCTCGTCGCCGACGCGCACCTTGACGATGGCCTCCGCCACCGTGGTGAGCTCGCCGCGCGCGTTCCAGCGCCGCTCGACGTTGACCGAATAGCGCTCGACCTCGAAGAAGGCCGGCACCTCGCCCATCACGCGCTTGACGAGGAGATAGAACGAGGCGTCCGCGCCCTCGTAGGCGTAGCCGAGGGCCTCCTTCTCCTTGAGCACGGAGAGCATGCGGTTCAGCCGCGGGTCGTCCTTGCCGAGATCGACGCCGATGCGCTCGAGCTCGGCGCGCAGGTTCGACTTGCCGCCCTGGTCGGAGACCAGCACCCGGCGCAGGTTGCCGACACGCTCCGGCTCGACGTGCTCGTAGGTCTTCGGGTCCTTGAGCACCGCGGACGCGTGGATGCCGGCCTTGGTGGCGAAGGCGCTCGCGCCGACATACGGCGCGTGGCGGTTCGGCTGGCGGTTGAGCAGCTCGTCGATCGCCCGCGACACCGGCGTGAGGCGCGCCAGCGCCTCGGGCGAGACGCCGGTCGTGTAGCGCCCGGCGAAATGGGGCTTCAAGGCCAGCGTGCCGATGAGCGTCACGAGGTTGGCGTTGCCGCAGCGCTCTCCGAGCCCGTTCAGGGTGCCTTGGATCTGGCGCGCGCCCGCCTCGATCGCGGCGAGCGAGTTGGCGACGGCGCAGCCGCAATCGTCGTGGGCGTGGATGCCGAGCCTTTCGCCCGGCACCACCTCCGCCACGCGCGCCACGATGGCGCCGACCTCGCCGGGCAGCGTGCCGCCGTTGGTGTCGCAGAGCACGACCCAGCGCGCGCCGGCCTCGTAGGCCGTGCGGGCGCAGGCGAGGGCGTAGTCCGGGTTCGCCTTGAAGCCGTCGAAGAAATGCTCGCAATCGACCATCGCCTCGCGCCCGCGGGCGACCGCCGCCTCGACGCTCTCGCGGATCGAGGCGAGGTTCTCCTCGGGCTCGATCTCGAGGGCGACGCGCACGTGATAGTCCCAGGCCTTGGCGACGTAGCAGATCGCGTCGCACTCCGCGTCGAGGAGCGCGGCGACGCCGGGATCGTTCGCGGCCGAGCGGCCGGCGCGCTTCGTCATGCCGAAAGCGGTGAAGCGGGCGGCTCGTGTGCGCTTCTCGCGGAAGAACTCGGTGTCGAGCGGGTTCGCGCCGGGATAGCCGCCCTCGACGTAGTCGATGCCCAGCGCGTCGAGATGGCCGGCGATGGCGATCTTGTCCGCCAGCGAGAAGTCGACGCCCGTGGTTTGGGCGCCGTCGCGAAGCGTGGTGTCGAACAGGTGGATACGCGCGCTCATGACGGTTTTCCCCGGGGTGTTTCCTCGCCGCCTTTCGGCGGCTCCATCGCCTTGGTCATCGTGGTGTTGGCGAGCCATTGGCCCGCACGGTGGACGGTGTTGCGCTGCTGCGGAGCGTAGCCGCGGTCCATGAAGAAGGGCAGGGCGGTGTCGGAGGCCTGGACGGCGAGAGTCCTCGCGCCCCGCGCGGCGGCGAGCTTCTCCAGCGCGTCGCAGAGCGTCGTCGCGACCCCGCGCCCGGCCATGTCCGGGGCGACGTAGAGCATGTCGATGGTCACGCCGCCCTCGAGCGAGGCGAAGCCGACGACCTCGCCGTCTTCCACCGCGACCAGGGTCAGCGCCTTGCCGAGGCGCGCCGCGAAGGCCTCGACGTCGTCGGCCGTCGAGGCCCAGGCCTCCTGCTGCGCGACGTCGTAATCCTCGCCGGTGAGCGCCTCGATGGCGTCGCGGAAGATCTGCGCGCAGACGGGCGCGTCCTCGGGCAGGTAGGGCCGCAGGCCGACGGGCGGGGGGCGGGTCATGCGGGGCTCCTCGCGCCGAAGCCGGGACGCGATTGTCCTTCCCTGTAGGGGAAGGTGTCTCGGCGAAGCCGAGACGGATGGGGCGCGCGGCACGCGCGTTCGGCGAAGCCGAAATCGACGGTCGGGACGGACGCCGCCGGCGCTCCCGCTTCGCGGAACGCGTCGCTTCGCGCCGCGCCCCATCCGTCACGCCGCTGCGCGGCGCGCCACCTTCCCCTACAGGGAAGGAGGGCCGTGGCGTCGCTCTCCACGACGTACCAGAGAGCCTGCATCGAGCCCTCCATCGACCTCATCGCGCCGGCTCCCACGTCGTGCCCTCCTTCGAGTCCTTCACCGTCACGCCCATGTCGGCGAGAACGTCGCGGAGGCGGTCGCTCGCGGCCCAGTTCTTCGCCGCGCGGGCGGCGGCGCGCTCGGCGATCAGGGCCTCGACGGCGGCGACGTCGATCTCGGCCGTCGAGCGGACGAGCGCCGCGGGGTCGCCGGAGAAGCCCATCAGCGCCAGCGCGGCGCCGCGCGCGCCGGGCTCGGAATGGTGGAGCGCGGCGATGGCGGCGGGCGTGTTGAGGTCGTCGCAGAGCGCGGCGACCACCGCCGGGTCCGGCGCGGCGTCGGGCGCGCCGGCCTCGCCGTACCAGCGATGCAGGTTGCGCTCGGCCTCCTCGAGCGCCCGATGCGTCCAGTCGATCGGCTGGCGGTAATGCGTCTTCAGCATGGCGAGGCGCGCGACCTCGCCCGGCCAGTCCGCCAGGACGTCGGCGATCGTCACGAAGTTGCCGAGCGACTTCGACATCTTCTCTCCCTCGACCTGCAGGAAGCCGTTGTGCATCCAGACATTGGCCATGCGCGGGATGCCGAAGGCGCAGCAGGTCTGGGCGATCTCGTTCTCGTGGTGGGGGAAGACGAGGTCGATGCCGCCGCCGTGGATGTCGAACATCTCGGCCTGCGGGTCGTCGCAGGCCAGCGCGCCCGCGAAGGGCGCGACGAGGTGCTTCCACGCCATCGCCGAGCACTCGATGTGCCAGCCCGGCCGCCCGAGCCCCTCGATGCCGGCCGGCGAGGGCCAGCCCGGCTCGTCCGCGGCGGAGGGCTTCCAGAGCACGAAATCCATCTCGTCGCGCTTGTAGGAGGCGACGTCGACCCGCGCGCCGGCGAGCATCTCGTCGAGGGAGCGGCGCGCCAGCGAGCCGTAGCGCGGCGCGTTCGGCAACCGGTCCATGGCGGAAACCGAGAACAGCACGTGCCCGTCCGCGACATAGGCGACGCCGCGGGCGACGAGGCGCTCGATGATGTCGCGCATCTCGGCGATGTGCTCGGTGGCGCGCGGCTCGACGGTCGGCGGCAGGTTGCCGAGCGCGGCCGCGTCCGCCTTGAAGCGCGCCTCGGTCGCTTCCGTCACCCGGCGGATGGCGTCGTTGAGCGGCAGGCCGGGAAAGTCGCGGGCGGCGCGGGCGTTGATCTTGTCGTCGACGTCCGTGATGTTGCGCACGTAGACGACGTGCTCCGGCCCGTAGAGGTGCCGCAGGAGCCGGAACAGCACGTCGAAGACGATCAGCGGGCGCGCGTTGCCGATATGCGCGAAGTCGTAGACCGTGGGGCCGCAGACGTACATCCGCACCCGCGCGGGATCGAGCGGCCGGAACGGCGCCTTCTCGCGCGTCAGCGTGCTGTACAGGACGAGCCCGCTCCCGGCGGACCCGCGATCCTCGACCTTTTCTTCGGTCATGCGACCTCCTCCGCGCCCGCCGGCTCGAGGAGATGTCAGATGTCGGATGAGGACGTGACGGCTCCGGCCAGCGGGTGAACGCTAGCGACAAATGGAAATGGCGATGGTGCGCGCCGTCTGCATGGGTCCTGATTGCCTTTTTCCGCGGAATCAGTCAAGACGCCGCCGCCGCTCGATTTCGCGACACGGACGCCCCCCGGTTCTCAACCAATCGGAAAGGCCGGCGCGCATAGGGTGCGGGCTTACGTCGAATCTGAATCGGATTGTCGTCGAATGCGTCGCGTGGTTGCCCTTCTCGCGTTCGCGGCCCTCTCGGCCGCGCTGTCGTTCTCGTTCATGCTGCTCCCGTCCGACACCTCGCGCGCCGCCGCGGATGCCGGCGAGTTCCGCATTCCGGCGGTCGACGGCTACGGCGCGACGAGCTGCCTCGCGGAGGGCGAGGCCTGCGGTGCGGTGGTCGCCCGGTCCTGGTGCGAGGCCCACGGCTTCACCCGCGTCGTGCGCTTCGGCGCCGTCGAGGACGGTCACGTCGCGATCTCCTGCGCGCCCTGATCGAGGGGCGCTTGCGTCGGGCGCAACCCGTCTGCGCGCGCCCGCGGGGGTGATTTACGTGGGCGAGCCGCCATATAAGGGCGGCACCTTTTCACCTCTCGAAGTCGCCGCATGCCCCCGAGAACACAAGGCCCCGCCGTCGCCGGCGGGGACGAAGCCAGCCTGATCGGAACCTTCGGACGCCTGTGGCCGCATCTGTGGCCGCACGGTCGCGTCGACCTGCAGCGGCGCATCTTCCTCGCCTTCGCCCTGCTCGTCGCGGCCAAGGGCGTGACCATGCTCACGCCGTTCACCTTCAAATGGGCGACCGACGCGCTGGTGGCGGTCACCGGCGCCTCCGACGCGACCGAGATCCCCTTCGGCCCCGCCTGGGCCTGGCTGTTCGGCGCGCCGATCCTGCTCACCGTGCTCTACGGCCTCACCCGCATCCTGATGGCGGCGCTGACCCAGCTGCGCGACGGCGTCTTCGCCAAGGTGGCGATGCATGCGGTGCGCAAGATGGCCTCGCAGCTGTTCTCGCACCTGCATCACCTGTCGCTGCGCTTTCACCTCGAGCGCAAGACCGGTGGCCTCACCCGCGTGCTGGAGCGCGGCCGGTCGGGCATCGAGGACCTGACGCGGCTGATGATCCTCACCCTGATCCCGACGATCATCGAGCTCGTGCTCGTGCTCGGGATCCTGGCCTGGCAGTTCGACCTCTCCTACTCGGCCGTCGTGCTGGTGATGGTGGTGGCCTATCTCGCCTTCACCTACTACGCCACCAAATGGCGCATCGCCATCCGCAAGCGGATGAACGAGAGCGACACGGACGCCAACACCAAGGCCATCGACGCGCTGCTCAATTTCGAGACGGTGAAGTATTTCGGCGCGGAACGGCGGGAGATGGAGCGCTACGATCGCTCCATGGAGCGCTACGAGCGCGCCTCGGTGCAGACCTACACCTCGCTCGCCTTCCTCAACGCCGGCCAGGCGGCGATCTTCACGATCGGCATGACCACGGTGATGATCTTCGCCGTGATGGACATCATGGCGGGGAACGCCACGATCGGCGATTTCGTGCTGGTCAACTCGATGCTGATCCAGCTCTTCATTCCGCTCAACTTCATGGGCATGGTCTATCGCGAGATCAAGCAGGCGCTCATCGACATCTCCGACATGTTCGGCATCCTCGACCGCGATCCGGAGATCCAGGACCGCCCCGGCGCGACGCCGCTGCGCGTCGAGAAGGGCGTCGTCGCCTTCGAGGACGTGCGCTTTTCGTACAATCCGGACCGGCCGATCCTGAAGGGCATCTCCTTCGAGGTCCCCGCGGGCCGGACCATCGCCATCGTCGGCCCTTCCGGCGCCGGCAAGTCCACGATCTCGCGCCTCCTGTTCCGGTTCTACGAGCCGCAGGGCGGGCGCGTGCTGATCGACGGGCAGGACGTCGCCGAAATCACGCAGGAGAGCCTGCGCTCGGCGATCGGCATGGTCCCGCAGGACACGGTCCTGTTCAACGACACGATCGGCTACAACATCCGCTACGGCCGCTGGGACGCCACCGACGAGGAGGTGCGCGAGGCCGCCCGCCTCGCCCAGATCGATCGGTTCATCGAGAGCCTGCCCGAGGGCTACGACACGCCGGTGGGCGAGCGCGGCCTCAAGCTGTCGGGCGGCGAGAAGCAGCGCGTCGCCATCGCCCGCACGATCCTCAAGAGCCCGCCGATCCTGCTCCTCGACGAGGCGACCTCGGCGCTCGATTCCTTCACCGAGAAGGAGATCCAGGACGCGCTCGACCGGGTGAGCCGCGGGCGCACGACCCTCGTCATCGCCCACCGGCTGTCGACGGTCGTCGGCGCCGACGAGATCATCGTGCTCGACAAGGGCGAGATCGTCGAGCGCGGCTCGCACGCCCAGCTGCTGTCCGCGGAGGGCGTCTACGCCGCCATGTGGAACCGCCAGCGTGAGGCCGACGAGGCCCGCCAGCTGCTCAAGCGGGCCGAGGACGAGCGCGCGGACTCGCTCAGGGTGGCGATCGGCGAGTGAGGCGGCGCGGGGCGGGCCGGGCCGCGGTGCCCAGCACGAGCCAGGTCCAGCGCACGCCGGCCGCGCGGGCGTCGGCCTGCAAGGCAGGGCGCTCGTCCCGATAGGTCGCCCGCAGGCCCGCGGCTTCGGCGCACGCGATCGTCTCCGCCGGATCGATCGGAAAGGTCGCGCGGTCCGCGGGCGCCGGACCGTGCCGCAACGCGAGCAGGAGCGCGCCATCCGGGGCGAGCAGGCGTGCGAGAGTCTCCATCGCCGGGCCGCGATCGCGCGGCGCCAGATGCTGCCAGACGCCGACGACGAGGACGAGGTCGAAGGTCTCTGCGCGCGCCAGGACCCGCGGCAGCCCGGGCAGAAGGTCGTCCTCCCATGCGACGGGACCGTCGACGTGGCGCGCCGCGCCGGCGCGCCGGAACGCCGCCGCCGGCTCGACGGCGAGCGCCGTCCAGCCGCGCGCCGCGAAGAAGGCGGCGTCCCGTCCCGTGCCCGCGCCGACATCGAGGAGCCGACCCGGCCCGGCGGGCAGATGCCGAAGGTGCGGAGCATGGAGCTCCGCGGCCGAAATCGTGTCGTAGCGCGCGATCAGCGCAGCCGCCGCCGCTTCGTAGCCGGCGACCGCCTCGGAGCGATCCGCCGCGGCTCGGCTCATCCCCCCGTCACGCTCATGTGCCGTCCCACCGCCGGGCGGTTCACCCGTCGGTCGATGACGAAGTCGTGGCCCTTGGGCTTGCGGAGGATGGCGTCGCGGATGGCCTGGGCGACGGGCTCGTCGCTCTCCGAGCGGCGCAGCGGCGTGCGCAGGTCGGCGGCGTCCTCCTGGCCGAGGCACATGTAGAGCGTGCCCGTGCAGGTGAGGCGCACGCGGTTGCAGCTCTCGCAGAAATTATGGGTCATCGGCGTGATGAAGCCGAGCCGCCCGCCGGTCTCCTCGACCTTCACGTAGCGCGCCGGGCCGCCGGTGCGATCGGGCAGGTCGGTGAGCGTGTAGCGGTCCATCAGCCGGGCGCGCACCTGCGAGAGCGGCAGGAACTGGTCGATGCGGTCGGGCTCGATCTCGCCGAGCGGCATCACCTCGATCAGCGTCAGGTCCATGCCGCGACCGTGCGCCCAGTCCAGCATGGGCTCGATCTCGTCCTCGTTGACGCCCTTGAGCGCCACCGCGTTGATCTTGACCGACAGGCCCGCCGCCTGGGCGGCGTCGAGGCCGGCCATCACCTTGCCGAGGTCGCCCCAACGCGTGATCGTGCGGAACTTGTCCGGGTCGAGCGTGTCCATCGAGACGTTGACGCGCTTCACGCCGACCGCGGCGAGCTCGGCCGCGTGGCGGGCGAGCTGCGAGCCGTTGGTGGTGACCGTCAGCTCCTCCAGCGCTCCGCTGTCGAGGTGGCGCCCGAGGCTGCGGAAGAGGGTCATGATGTCCCTGCGCACGAGCGGCTCGCCGCCGGTGATGCGCAGCTTGCGCACCCCGTGGCGGACGAAGACCGTGCACAGCCGGTCGAGCTCCTCGAGGGTGAGCAGGTCGCGCTTGGGCAGGAAGGTCATGTCCTCGGACATGCAGTAGACGCAGCGGAAATCGCAGCGATCCGTGACCGAGACGCGCAGATAGGAAATCGCCCGCCCGAAGGGGTCGATCATCGGCGCGCCCGCGGCGGCGCCGTCCTGCGGCGTTCCCGGCAGCTCGATCCGATCGCCTGCGCTCATCGCTCGTTCTCCACTCCCGTCACGAGGCGCGTTCCGTGCGCCTTCATTAGCCTGCGCGGCCCGTCCGCGCTATATGGGCGCGCGAGGATGGAAGAGAAGCCGCGCGGCGTCAACGCATGCGCGCGGCGCGATGCGAAAGGCGTGAACGGATGGGCGCGACGGAAAAGGCGAATGCGGCGAATACCCCCTGGCCGACGGAGCTGCGGGTCTCGAAGGACCGGCGCACCCTGACGGCGATCTTCGACGACGGCGCGACGTTCGCCCTGCCGGCGGAGTACCTGCGGGTGACGAGCCCCTCGGCGGAGGTGCAGGGGCACTCCCCCTCCGAGCGCAAGACCGTGCCGGGCAAGATGGAGGTGATGATCATCGGCGTCGAGCCGGTGGGCAACTACGCCGTCAAGCTCGTCTTCGACGACATGCACGACACCGGCATCTACGGCTGGGACTACCTCCGCCGGCTCGGCGAGGAGCATGGCGAGCGCTGGAGCGAGTATCTCTCCGAGCTCGCGGCCAAGGGCCTCTCGCGGGAGCCCGCGCGGCGGCGGTGAGGGGGCGCGGGGGCGCCTCACCGGCGCGAGAACGAACGCGCCCGCCGCGCTGGAGGTACGCGCGGCGGGCGGGTCGGACCGGATGCGTGTCGTGCGGGACCGATCAGTTCGTCATCACGATCCGCGCGCCGACGCGGATGCGGTTGTACAGGTCGATCACGTCGTCGTTGGTCATCCGGACGCAGCCGGACGAGACCGCCTGGCCGATGGTCTGCGGCTCGTTGGAGCCGTGGATGCGCCAGAGCGTGTTGCCGATGTAGAGCGCGCGGGCCCCCAGCGGGTTCTCCGGGCCGCCGGCCATGAAGACGGGAAGCTCGGGCTGGCGACGGCGCATCGCCGCGGGCGGGCGCCAATCCGGCCACTCGGCCTTGCGGGTGATGCGATAGGAGCCGCGCCATCCGAAGCCCGGACGGCCGACGCCGACGCCGTAGCGGATCGCCTTGCCGCCCTCCTGGACGAGATAGAGCCGACGCTCGCTGTGGCTGATCACGATGGTGCCCGGAGCGTAGCGGGTGTCGTAGTCGACGACGCGCCGCGGGATCGGCGAGCCCTGGAACAAGCCGCCGCCGGGAGCGACGTCGCCGTTCAGGATCGCGGGGTTGAGCCATTCGGCCGACGCGCGCGTCGGCTGGAGGGCGATGACGCCGAGCGCGAGCGCGAACGTCATGGCCAAGGAGAGAACGAACCGCATGAGCCTCTGGTCCTTCGCTGTCACCGACTGCGGACGATACGCCCGTCCCGCGGCCTCCGTTCCGCCCCGCGCGCCGCGTCCGGACAGCGCCGGAGCGACGCCGGCTCGAACGGCGCCACGCGACAGCCTACGAAATGCCGCGGTCCGACCATAATCAGAATCCCGTGAATGGGGTGTTGCGCGTTCGACGCGGGAGGCGAAATTTTCCTGCGCGATTTCTCGGCGATTTCCCGCCGCGGCCCGCTTGACGCCGCCCGCGCGGCAGCCTATTGAACGCGCCTCGGAACGGGCGCGTAGCTCAGCGGGAGAGCATTCGCTTCACACGCGAAGGGTCACAGGTTCAATCCCTGTCGCGCCCACCATTCCGAGGCTTCCCTACGAGCGACGGCATGCGGGTTCCTCAACGCCCCGCCATCACCCGCGCCACCGCGTCGGCCAGCTCGTCGAAATGCTCGATCAGCAGGTCCGGACCGAGCTCGGCCACCGGCCGGTCGGTATAGCCGAAGGGCACCGCGATCACCGGCACGCCGGCGGCCTTGGCGGTCGTGATGTCGGTGAGGCTGTCGCCGATCATGACGCTGCGGGCGGCGTCGCCCCCCGCGCGATCGATCGTCAGCGTCAGGTGGCGGGGGTCCGGCTTGAAGAAGGGGAAGGTGTCCCGCCCGGCGATCGCGCGGAAGCGGCCGAGCACGCCGAGCGCCTCCAGCAGAAGCAGCGAGTGCCGCTCCGGCTTGTTGGTGCACACGGCGAGCCCGTAGCCCTCGGCCGAAAGCCGGTCCATGGCCTCGAGCGCGCCGGGATAGAGCCGCGTCTCGGTGCAGATGTTCGCCGCGTAGCGCTCGAGGAAGACCTCGAACAGCGCCTCCAGCTTCTCCGGCGCGAGCTCGGCCCCGGCGCGGGCGAAGCCGCGGGAGATCAGCGCGCGCGCGCCGGCCCCGATCAGCGCGCCGGCTTCCGAGGTCGGCATCGTCTCCATGCGCTCCTCCTCCAGCAGCTGGTTGAGGATGGCGATCAGGTCCTCGGCCGTGTCGGCCAGGGTGCCGTCGAGATCGAAGACGACGAGGGGGCTGTTCGGCATGATTCGCTCCGGTGAGGCTCTCCGCGCCGGGTATAGCGCGCGCGGCGACGCCCGTCAGTCGCGTCGGCGTTAACCGCTCGTCAACCATGACGGCGGACCTTGGGCGACGGGGGCCGTCCGCGATTCGCGCGGGCTCCCGACGATCGGGAGAGGATGATGATGCCGACGACCCTTCGCGCGCTCGCCGCCGCCTGCCTCGGCCTCGCCGGCGCGCTCGCCGCGGCGCCGGAGGTTCGCGCCTCGGCCTTCGAGTTCGTGCCCGCGCCGCAGACCGACCTGAACCGCCTCTACCGCATCGACCGCGTCACCGGCGAGGTCTCCTCCTGCCAGTACGCGCTCAAGGAAGGCACCGTCGGCGTGACGCTGTGCTTCGGTCCGGGGGAGGGCGCCGAGGCGCAGGAGCCCGGCGAGTACGGCCTCGTCTCCTCGCATCACGAGCGCGAGGGCGGCGTCTTCCGCGTCGACTACCGCACGGGCGAGATGAGCGTGTGCTACGTCTTCGAGGAGAAGGTCGTGTGCACGCCCCCCGAGACGGTCTCGCCCGTCGCCACGGCGGAGGCGCCCGCCACGCCCGATACGACCGGCTCGACGCAGTGAGGCGCGCACCCGCGCTTTCCCGAGACGCCTGACGCGTGTTAAGGACCCCGCTTCGAGACGCGGGGATCCGAGGCATGACCGTCGCACAGCATCGCTTCGCGCTCACGGGAGGACGCCCGTGAACGCCGACACTCTCAAGCGGGCCGCCGCGGCCCGGGCGTTGACGCTCGTCGAGGACGGGATGAAGCTCGGGCTCGGGACCGGCTCGACGGCCAAGCACTTCGTCTCGCTCCTCGGGGATCGCGTGCGCGGCGGGCTCGACGTGATCGCGGTGCCGACGTCCGAGGCCACCCGTGCGCAGGCCCAGGCCGAGGGCATTCGCCTCGCGACGCTCGACGAGTTTCCCGAGCTCGACCTCACGGTCGACGGCGCCGACGAGCTCAACGACGCCCTCGACCTGGTCAAGGGTGGAGGGGGCGCGCTCCTGCGCGAGAAGATCGTCGCCGCGGCCTCGCGCCGCATGATCGTCATCGCGGACGGCTCGAAGCGCGTGGCGCGCCTCGGCCGCTTCCCGCTTCCCATCGAGGTGGCGCCCTTCGGGCTCGAGGCGACGCGTCGCGCCGTCGCGCGGGCGATCGCGGTCGCGGGGGCGAGCGGGGAGCTTCGCCTCAGAAGCGCCACGGACAATGCGCCATACGTCACCGACGGCGGCCACTTCATCCTCGACGCCCATCTCGGGACGATCGAGGCCCCCGACGCCCTCGCCGCGGCGCTCGCCACCGTCCCCGGCGTGGTCGAGCACGGCCTCTTCCTCGGCCTCGCGACCGGCGCCGTCCTCGCCACGGAGGACGGCCTCGTCACGCTCGGCGACGTCTGATACCGACCATCCGAGAGAATATCGGAGCTGAACCGACCATGATTCGCACCCTCTTCGCCGCCTCGACGCTGGCCCTCGCGCTGATCGCCGGCGCCGGCGCGACGACCGGGGCTCGCGCCCAGACCGAGACGACGCCCGCCCAGCAGGCGCAGTTCTCCGAAAGCCACCTCGCGCTCGCCCGCGAGGTCGTCACCTCCTCGGGCCTTTCGCGCTCCTTCGAGGCGGTGATCCCGCAGATGCAGGAGGCGCTGCTGCGCCAGTACGGCCGCAATCCCGCGCTCGTGGACGACGTCACCGAGGTGATCCAGGACCTGCGGCCGGAGATGGATCTCCAGCGCCGCGCGATGGTGAACCGCGCCGCCCGCGTCATCGCGGCGCGCCTGTCGGAGCAGGAGCTGACGCAGATCGCCGCGTTCTTCGACACCGAAGCCGGCAAGCGCTACGTCGAGGTCCAGCCCGCCATCCTCGACGGGCTCATCTCGGAGATGCAGGTCTGGTCGCGCGAGCTCAACGAGTATCTGCAGATCCGGGTCCAGGCGGAGATGGTGGAGCGTCGCGAGGCGCAGGCGCAGCAGGGCGGCGCCCAGACGCAGCAGTGACCCGCGCGCGCCGTCGCGCCCGAACCGGGAAGGCAGCCCCATGAGCGACGATTTCGACCTCGACCTGTTCGTGATCGGGGGCGGCTCCGGCGGCGTGCGCGCCGCCCGCATCGCGGCCGGCTACGGCGCGCGGGTCGCCGTCGCCGAGGAATTCCGCTACGGCGGCACCTGCGTGATCCGCGGCTGCGTTCCCAAGAAGCTGATGGTTCTCGCCTCGCGCTTCACGGACGACTTCGCCGACGCCGCCGGCTACGGCTGGAGCGTCGGCGAGACCGCGTTCGACTGGCCGACGCTGATCGCCAACAAGGACAAGGAGATCGCCCGGCTCGAGGGCGTCTATCGCGGCAATCTCGAGAAGGCGGGCGTGCGGGTGCTCGACGGGCGCGCGGTGCTGGAGGGACCGCACGCGGTGCGCCTGCTCTCGACCGGCGAGGTCTTTCGTGCCCGCCACATCCTGATCGCCGTGGGCGCGCGCCCCTCGCTCGAGCCGATGATCCCGGGCGGCGAGCTGGGCATCACCTCGAACGAGATCTTCGACCTGAAGGAGCAGCCGAAGCGCATCCTCGTCGTCGGCGGCGGCTATATCGGCGTCGAGTTCGCGGGCATCTTCGCCGGGCTCGGCTCGACGGTGACGATGTCGCTGCGCGGCGACAAGCTGCTGCGCGGCTTCGACGAGGAGCTGCGCGACCGGCTCGGCGCGGCCTACGAGCGCAAGGGCGTGGCGCTCAAGTTCGGCACGACGCTCGAGCGGCTCGAGCGCGACGCCGACGGGGCCGTCGCCGCGACCTACGCCGACGGCTCGCGCGGGACCTACGACCAGGTGCTCGTGGCCACCGGCCGCAAGCCGAACACCGCCGATCTCGGGCTCGAGACGACCGGCGTCGCGCTCGACGACGGCGGCGCGATCGTCGTCGACGGCTATTCGCGTACGCTCTGCCCCTCGATCTGGGCGGTGGGCGACGTGACGAACCGCGCGGCGCTCACCCCGGTCGCGATCCGCGAGGGGCACGCCTTCGCCGACACGGTGTTCGGCGACAAGCCGACCATGGTCGACCACGAGATCATCCCCACCGCCGTGTTCTCGACCCCCGAGATCGGCACGGTCGGCTGCTCGGAGACGCTGGCGCGCCAGCGTGCGGGCGAGGTCGTGATCTACAAGACGGCCTTCCGCTCCATGCGCGCCACCCTGTCGGGCCGCGACGACCCGGTCTTCATGAAGCTCGTCGTCGACAAGACGAGCGACGTGGTGATGGGCGTCCACCTCTTCGGCCGCGACGCCGCCGAGATGATCCAGCTCGCCGGCATCGCCGTGATGATGGGCGCGACGAAGGCGGACTTCGACCGCACCATCGCGGTGCACCCCACGGCGGCGGAGGAGCTGGTGACGATGCGCACGCCGCACGTCGAGGTGAAGAAGGGGACGTCGGCGGGATAGGCGGGAGGCTCCCTCCGGACTTGTCGGCATATCGCGATCTCGAGGCGTAGAGCGCCGACGGACTCCCCTCTCCCTCGTGGAGACGGGCCGGGGGTGAGGGGCGTGCAGGTCTGTCTCGACGCCGATGCCGCACGGCGACAGCCGCGTCGATCCCGCCTCCGAACCGTCTCGCGCTGCATCGCGCCCCTCATCCGCCCCCTTCGGAGGCACCTTCTCCACGAGGGAGAAGGAAAGAACCGCGCCCTCCCTCCATCGTCCCACGCGCAACGATCTTGCGTGACGTCGCAGGCTACGGCAATCGCGCGTTAATCGCTCGCGTCCGCGGGCGGGTGCGTGTATAAGGCCGCTCCGTCGGGGATCGGCCCCGGCGGAGAACCGAGCCAGACGAGACACGACGCGACGCGCGCGATTTTCAGGAGTGAGGACGATGAGCGAGCGCTGGACGCCCGACAGCTGGAGGGGCAAGCCCATTCAGCAGGTTCCGGCCTATGAGGATGCCGACCAGCTGGCTTCCGTCGAGAGCCAGCTCGCGGGCTTTCCTCCGCTCGTCTTCGCGGGCGAGGCGCGCAAGCTGAAGCAGAACCTCGCGGCGGTGGCCCGCGGGGAGGCTTTCCTGCTCCAGGGCGGCGATTGCGCCGAGAGCTTCGCCGAGCATTCCGCCGACAACATCCGCGATTTCTTCCGCGTCTTCCTGCAGATGGCCGTCGTCCTCACCTTCGCGGGCTCGTGCCCGGTGGTGAAGGTCGGGCGCATCGCCGGCCAGTTCGCCAAGCCCCGCTCGTCCGACATCGAGACCGTCGGCGACGTGGCGCTGCCGAGCTACCGCGGCGACATCGTCAACGACATCGCCTTCACGCCCGACGGCCGCAAGCCCGATCCGGTGCGCCAGCTCGACGCCTACCGCCAGTCGGCGGCGACGCTGAACCTGCTGCGCGCCTTCGCGACCGGCGGCTTCGCCAACCTCGAGAACGCGCATCGCTGGATGCTCGGCTTCATCAAGGACAGCCCCCAGAGCGCGCGCTATGCCGACGTCGCCGAGCGCATCACCGAGGCGATCGCCTTCATGAAGGCGATCGGCATCGAGGCCGACCGGCATCCCGAGGTGAAGAACACCGATTTCTACACCAGCCACGAGGCGCTGCTGCTCGGCTACGAGCAGGCGCTGACCCGCGTCGACTCGACCTCGGGCGACTATTACGCCACGTCCGGGCACATGATCTGGATCGGCGACCGCACCCGCCAGCCGGACCACGCGCACGTGGAATACGCGCGCGGCGTGAGGAACCCGATCGGCCTCAAGTGCGGCCCCTCGCTGAAGGCGGACGAGCTGCTGCGCCTGATCGACCTCCTGAACCCGGCGGACGAGCCCGGGCGGCTGACGCTGATCTGTCGCTTCGGCGCGGACAAGGTGTTCGATCACCTGCCGGCGCTCGTGCGCGCCGTCAAGCGCGAGGGCCGCTCCGTCGTGTGGTCCTGCGACCCGATGCACGGCAACACGGTCAAGGCCGGCTCAGGCTACAAGACGCGGCCGTTCGACCAGATCATGCAGGAGGTGCGCAACTTCTTCGCCGTGCACCAGGCGGAGGGGACGCATGCGGGCGGCATCCACCTCGAGATGACGGGCAAGAACGTCACCGAATGCACCGGCGGCGCGCGCGCTCTGACCGATGCCGACCTGTCGGATCGCTACCACACCTATTGCGATCCGCGGCTCAATGCCGAGCAGGCGCTGGAGATCGCTTTCCTGACCGCCGAGCTGATCAAGCGCGAGCGCCAGGGGCGCGAGCGGCCGCAGGTCGAAGCGGCCGAGTGACGCGATCGAGGACCGGCGCCGCCTCTCGTCCGGGGCGGCGTCCGGACGGCGCCCGCTGCGCCTGCGGGCTCCGCACCGGTCGAGCCCCCCGCCTCGCCGAGATCGGTGGGAGGCCATAAAAAACGCCGCTGTCGAAGCGGCGCGAGATCGGGTCAGTCGTCGCGGTGGACGCGTTCGTTGCGCTCGTGGCGTTCCTGGGCCTCGAGCGAGAGCGTCGCGATGGGCCGGGCCTCGAGGCGCTTGAGCGAGATCGGCTCGCCCGTCTCCTCGCAATAGCCGTAGGAGCCGTCCTCGATGCGTGCGAGCGCCGCGTCGATCTTGGCGATGAGCTTGCGCTGACGATCCCGGGCGCGCAGCTCGATGGCGCGGTCCGTCTCCGAGGAGGCGCGGTCGGCGATGTCGGGGTGGTTCTCGTTCTCGCTCTGGAGGGTCGCGAGCGTCTCGCTCGATTCGCGAATGATGTCCTGCTTCCATTGGAGCAGCTTGCGTCGGAAGTACTCGCGCTGGCGCTCGTTCATGAAGGGTTCGTCCTCGGTGGGACGGTAGCCCTGGTCGATGATGGAATTCGACATGTTGGCCCTTCTCGCTGCCGCCGCGCCGTCGGGACCCGCCCCTCGGGCGCGGCTCCTTATACCGGAGCGGGTCCCCGGGGACAATCGCGAAAAGTGGACGGAAAATGGCGGCAATCCGGCCGTTTGCGGTGCAGCATGCCTGGCCGTGCGGCGTTCAACCGATTGGAGCCTCGAAAGTCGGCCGCCGGGGTCAGGAGTCTCGGTCGCCGGCCGCGCGACCCTCGCGGGCCGAAAGCTTGGCGATCTCGACCTCGGCGCGCAGCTCGATCTGGGCGAGGATCTCGTCGAGGCGCGGATCGCCGGTCGCCTCGCGTCTCTCTCCGAGACGCCGGGCGATTTGGGCGAGATCGTCGGGGGCGACCCGGCCGGAGAGGATCGCCGCCTTGAGCCGGTCGAGCCCGTCGAGCAGCTCCCGGCCGCGCTGGGCCGCGCGGCGGCGCCGCTCCTCGGGGTCCGGTTCGCCCTGGAGCGCGAGGATGGCGTCGAGGCTCGTCGTCGGTCCGACGGAGGCCGCACGCGGTCCGGCGGCGGCGCCCCCCTCGGCGCTCTCGCTGACGGAGAAGCCCGAGCCATCGGCGCGGCGCCGGGCGTTCGCGATGGACGCGATCGAGGCGCCCGGCTTGCTCTCGATACGCATGGGACCCCCTTTTCCCGGTTCTCGAAACCGGGCTCGATCCTCGCCGGACAGGGTTAACGAAAAGTTTACGGCCCGGCAGAGCCTGCCGGCATAGTGCGGGATCTGCCGGGCGGACGGCGTCGGCGGACCGCGCGCTCCACGCCGAAAGGCTTGCTTCGCAACGCGTCGACGGAAGCGGCACGGGTGGCACGCGCTTCGCAGCGGGGAAGCGCGTTCCGGAGGAGCCGATATGAAGCGCGCGCGTCTCGTCACCCGTCTCGTCAGCCTCGCCGTCGCCGCGGCGGCGGCGCTCGCGCTCGTGCTGCCGGCGCCGGCCGCCCTCGCCGACGCCACGCGCCCGCTCACCTCGCTGTCGCGGATCAAGGACCTCGCCGACATCGAGGGCGTGCGCCAGAACCAGCTCGTCGGCTACGGCCTCGTGGTCGGCCTCAACGGCACCGGCGACACGCTCAACAACTCGCCCTTCACCCGCCAGTCGCTCACCGCCATGCTGGAGCGGCTCGGCGTCAACACGCGCGGGCAGAACCTGCGCACGGCGAACGTCGCGGCGGTGATGGTGACGGCGAACCTGCCGGCCTTCTCGACGCAAGGCACGCGGCTCGACGTCACCGTCTCGGCGCTGGGCGACGCGTCCTCGCTGCAGGGCGGCACGCTCCTGGTCACGCCGCTTCTCGGCGCCGACGGGGAGGTCTACGCCGTGGCGCAGGGGCCGGTCGCCATCGCCGGCTTCGCCGCGCAGGGCGCCGCCGCCTCGATCACCCAGGGCGTGCCGACGGTGGGACGCATCGCCAACGGCGCCCTGATCGAGCGCGAGATCGAGTTCCGGCTCGACGTCCAGACCGGCCTGCGGCTCGCCCTGCGCAACCCGGACTTCACCACCGCCCGGCGGATCGCGGCGGCGATCGACGCCTTCATGGGCGCGCCCGTCGCCGAGCCGCTGAACCCCTCCTCCGTCGCCATCCGCGTGCCGGAGGGCTATCCCGGCAACATCGTCTCGCTGCTCACCGACATCGAGCAGCTGCGCGTCGAGCCGGACCAGCCGGCCCGCGTCGTCATCGACGAGCGCTCGGGCATCATCGTCATGGGGCGCGACGTACGCGTCTCCACCGTGGCGGTGGCGCAGGGCAACCTCACCGTCACCATCACCGAGCAGCCGCAGGTGGCCCAGCCCGATCCGTTCTCGCTCGGCGAGACGGTCGTCGTGCCGCGCACCGGCGTTCAGGTCGAGACCGACGGCGACCAGCGTCTCGCGATCGTGGATACCGGCGTGAGCCTGCGCGAGCTCGTCGACGGGCTCAACGCGCTCGGCGTCGGCCCGCGCGACCTCATCGCCATCCTCCAGGCGATCAAGGCGGCGGGCGCCCTCCAGGCCGAGATCGAGGTGATGTGATGAACCCGAGCCTCACCGCCTTCGCCGCCACCGACCAGAGCCTCTCGACCCGCCTCGAGGCCGCGCGGACCGGCCTCGCCCGCGGCGCCGCCTCGCCGGAAGCGGCCGCGCGCGCCCGCGAGACGGCGAACGACTTCGAGGCGATGATGCTCGAGGAGATGCTCGGGCGCGTGTTCGAGAGCGTCGGCGACACGGGCTTCTTCGGCGAGGCCGGGCCGGGCGCGGGCATGTATCGTTCGATGCTCGTCAAGGAATATGCCGGCATGATCTCCGAGCGCGGAGGCATCGGGCTCGCCGACCAGGTCTATGCCGAGATCCTCAAGCTCCAGGAGGCCGCCTGATGTGGGCCGACGAACGCAAGCCACCCGTCGAGACGCCCCGCGTCGCCACGCGCGAGGCGGCCGCCGCCCTCGTGGCCGAGGTGAGCGGGGTGATGAAGGATCTCGAGAAGGTGCTCGAGGTCGAGACCGCGCACCTGCGCGCCGGGCGCATCCGCGACGGCCTCGCCCAGGAGGAGCGCAAGAGCGCGCTGACCTCGCGCTATCTCCAGGGGCTCGAGGCGCTCAAGGCGAACGCGGTGGCGCTCGCGCGCTTCGCGCCGGACGCGCTGGAGCGGCTCAAGGCCGAGCACGCGGCCTTCTCGCGGGTGATCGAGACGAACCAGATCGTGCTCGCCACGGCGCGCGCCGTTTCCGAGGGGCTCGTGCGCTCGCTCTCGTCGGAGCTCGACCGCGGCGCGCGACCCGCAGGCTACGGTCCGGGCGGCGCCGGAGGAGGGCGCCCCGCCGCGCCGGCGGGCGGCTCGCTCGTGCTCTCCAGGTCGTTGTAGGCGCTCGAGCCTCGACACCGCGACGTCCCGATTCGAGGCGTTTTGCGCCATCGGGATTTAACCCTTTGCTTAAACGGTCGATTCAGCGAAGCCGGGTATCGTCCCCACGCGGCCAGAAGGGCCGTGGACGAGGAGGCCTGCCCATGGATTTCGGCAGCGTTCCGAAAACACCGGCGACGCCGACCGCGAAGGCGTCGAACCCCGCCGCGGTGGCGGCGGTGCAGCGCGCCGACGCGCAGACCGCGCCCAAGCCCGCGCCGACGGTGCTCGACCCGTCCCGGACCGTCACGCAAGTGGCGGAGAGCGAGGCCGTGCGCCTCGACATGAATCCGGGCGCGGAGGAGCGTGCGGCTCTGGACGCGGCGATCAAGCGCGTGCTCGCCCGTCGGACCGACATCGACGAGGCGACGCGCGCCGTCGTCACGCGCAAGGTCGACACGGAGTCGGGAGAGGTGGTGGATCAGGTTCCCGCCGAGAGCCTGCTCAAGCTGCGCGCCTACCTGCGCGGGGTCGAGCCCGGCCGTTGAGCCGGCCGCGCGCGTCCCTTCCGACCCCGGAGTCCAGGGCTTCCGGGGCGCTGGCGCACGCCGGTCGGGCCGGCGTCAGGCCGCGGCCTGCCCGCGCAGGCCCGCCGCGATGTCGGCGTTGATCGAGACCAGGATATCGAGGCGCTCGGCCGCCGGCTTCGCATAGATCTCGTCCATGCGGCGGAACACGAAGATGCCGAGGCTGGCGAGGTTGCCTTTCAGCTCGGCGGGCAGCGGGTTCGAGGCGTCGACGATAGAGGGAAGGAAGACGGCCCAGATCCGCTTGTTGAACTCGAGCGCCTCGTCGACGAGCTGCTCGTCCGCGAAGCGCTCGCGTGCGGCCTGCAGCTTCGCGGCGGCGCGCATGAAGAGATCGGCCTCCAGCTCGCGCTGGTCGACCTTCGCCGTCTTCGCCGTGCTGGCGTAGGCCTGGGCGGCGTTGTGCATCCTCGTTACCCCCGACTGGACTGGCCCGCCGATCGTGACCGATCTGGATTAAGTTTGGGTTGCCGACGTAAAGGCGCGCGTCGCTCGTCAGGCGGCCTGCTGGGCATGGGCGATGACCGAGCGCTCGTAGGCGATCAGCTTGCGGCAGAGCTTGAGCGCCGCGTAGAGGTTCTCCGCCACGAAGCGCTCGGCGATGGCCGCGAGGAAGCGCTTGGTGCTCGGGGCGGCGCCGACGATCTCGGCCGCGAGCGCGTGGAAATGCGGCGCCGCCTCCTCGAAGGAGATCTCCTCGAGATAGACGCGCTCGATCAGCACGTAGAGCTTCTTGCAGACCGTGTCCGCCTCCTCGGGCGTGATCACGTCCTTGCAGCGCAGGATCGGCGCGCGGCCGTCGACGACGAAGGTCGTGCGCGTCGGCCCGTTGGTGAGGGCGACCTTCCCGATGATGATCCGCTCGTGCGGCTTGAGCTCGATGCGCAGCGCCATGGCGGCTCCTCCGGCTTGTTCGCGCCGAGCCTAACGAGCTCTTGGTAAACGATCCTTTAAAGAAGAAGCGCCGCGCCCCTCTCGAGGCGCGGCGCTGAGATGGTCGTGGCGGGATCTCTCCCGACGCGCGATCAGAACAGTCGCAGGACCGACTGGTCGCGCTGGGAGGCCAGCGCCAGCGCCGTCTGGGCGATCTGGTTGCGGGTGTTGAGCGAGGTCAGCTTGGCGCCTTCCTCGTTCAGGTCCGCGAGCGTCCAGTCGTCCGCGCCGGCGCGGAGCGTCGAGATCATGTTCTCGGTGAACTCCTGGCGCGCGGTGATGATGGCGTTGTTGGCGCCGAGACGGCTCGCCTCGGTGCGCAGCGACGTGATGGCCGTGCGCAGGTTGGTGAGCTGCGTCTGGATGTTGGCGTCGCCGACGGTGTCGGAGGCGCCGTTGGTCCAGCCGCCGGCCGCGTTGGTGGTGACGCCGAGCGTGGCGGCGTCGAGCACCGTGCCGCCGTTCACCGAGAGCGCCAGCGAGGCGGAGGTGTCGGACGCGTCGAAGCGCACGTTGAGCGTCCCGCCGTTGAGCAGGTTGACGCCGCCGTAGCCCGAGTTCGTCATCAGGTCGTCGACCTGCGTGAGGATCTCGTTGAACTGCGTCTGCAGCT
Source organism: Salinarimonas sp. (assembly GCF_040111675.1). Taxonomy (NCBI): domain Bacteria; kingdom Pseudomonadati; phylum Pseudomonadota; class Alphaproteobacteria; order Hyphomicrobiales; family Salinarimonadaceae; genus Salinarimonas; species Salinarimonas sp. The sequence goes on from NZ_CP157794.1 coordinate 1,369,465, forward strand.
GGCCGCGCACCGTGGCGTCCTGCTCGGCGGCGGCCTGGTTGGCGATACCCTGGGCGGTCTCGAAGAGCTTCTTCATGCCCTCGATACCGGTGGTCGCCGCCGAGATCGTCCGGGTCGCCTGCTGCATCTGGTCCTGAAGGCCGGCGAGGTCGCCAGCGCGATCGCGCAGGCCCGCGGCCGAGAAGAAGGCGAGCGGATTGTCGGTGGCGGAATTGACCTTGAGGCCGGTGGCGAGCCGCTGCTCGGACTGGTTGGCGGCCCGCGTGGTCTGCTGAATGGTGAGCAGCGTGTTGCGGATGCCCGAAGAAAGCGCGATCTGCATGACGATCTCCTTCTGTGTCGTCGTAAGGACCGTTCTGGCCTTGAACGCACTCTGACCGATCACCCGTAAAGCGGCGGTTCAGAAACGTGCCTAACGCCCGTTAACGCGGCCGTTGAAACGCGAAACGGGTCCGCCGGAGGGCGGACCCGTCGAAGAGGGTCAACGATTGCTGAAGCGCTCAGGCGGATATCCGCCGCATCGTGGCCGCGAGGTCGATGACGAGATCGTCCGGACGATCCGCGGGCGTGCGCGTGCGCGCCATCCCGATGAAGGCGGTGCGTCCCTTGCGCTCGCCGGCCCAGTCCGCCGCGCAGACCGGCGCCACGTTATGGCGCGCGAGATCGATCACGTTGAGGTAGATGGAGAAGATCTCGTCGGCGAGGACGACCTCCTCGGCTCCGAGCATGGTGGCCTCGCGCAGGGCCGAATCCATCGCGGCGAGCGAGAGGAGCTCGTGCGCGGTCTCGGTCGAGAGCGCGTCGACGCCGTGGGCGTGCAGCCGCCGGTAGAGGTGCCAGGCCTTCTCCCAGTGGCGGGCGCCGAGCTGGAGGCGCAGCGCCATGGCCATGCGGTCGAGCACGAAGGCGTCGAGCTTCGCGACGACGCCCGACCAGTCCGCCTCGGGATCCGCCTGCCGCGCCCGGCCGACGAGGTGCTCGAGCCCGCCGCGATACATGTCCCAGCCCGTGGCGGTCTCGCTGTTGCCCTGGTGCTTGCCGTGGCGGGAGACGCCGGTGACGATGGCGTGCGGGCGGTCGGAGAACACGACCTTGCCCGCCTCCACCGCACGGGCGAGCGTGACGAAGAAATGATAGGCGGTCTGATCGGCGGGGCCGATCACCTCGTTCACGACTTCCGGGCGGATGGCGAAGGTCTCCGGAAAGATTCGCCGGGTCAGGACGAGCTCGGCGGCGGCCCGGAAGTCGCCCCGTTCGATGACGACGGGCGCCTCGACGGACCAGCTCGCTCCGACGATCTTGTTGCGCTCGCGCTCGTTCATCACGAACCACGGCGCCTGGATCATGACGAGATCGGGGTCGTCGCGGAACATGGCGACGTAGGAGGCGACGGTCTCGGGGATCAGCAGGTCGTCGTCGCCGGTCGTCACCACGATGCGGCCCGCGGCGTGGCGGTGGCCGTAGAGAAAGTTGCCGAGATAGCCGAGGTTGCGCGGCTGGCGCACGCTGCGCACGCGCGGGCTGCGCTCGCGCCAGCGGGCGATCACCTCCTGCGCCTCTGGGCCGGAGGCGTTGTCGCAGACCAGGATCTCGTAGTCGATCCCGGCCGCGTCGAAGTTCTGGACGTGGTGCCTGAGGCAGGTCTCGAGATAGGTCGGCCGTTCGTAGGTCGGGACCAGGATGGTCACGTCCGCGCGGGCGCCCCGCTCGGCGGCGCTCGCGGCGTCGGTCGTCTCGCACGTCTTCATGGTTCCTCCCGCCCGGCCTCAGCCGGCCGCGGCGACGCCGTCCCGCGGCGGCGCGCCGGCGCTCTCGGCGGCGGCTTTCACCGCGTTCATCAGGTGCACGGCGTAGGACAGCTTCGCGAGCGTGCAGGCGAGCGCGTAGCGGTCCCAGGTGCTGAAGTCGGCGATCAGCTTTTCGCGGTCCGGCTGGAGACGCGCCTGCGGCGCGCCGTCGACGCGCGCGGCGCGATGGCGATCGAACTCGATGATGAGCGTCACCAGCTCCTCGACGAGACGCGGCGTCTCCCAGGCGGCGAGCGCCTCGCGCAGCAGCATCTCCTCGGCCTCGACGAGGGCGGGGCGGCGCTCGGCCGGATCGTCCAGGACCGGGACCTCGAACTGGGCGATCGTCTCGACGTCGGGTACGAAGCGTGCGCGCACGCAGTCCTCGGTCACCCGCTTGAAGCGGAAATCGATGCCCGTATAGGCTTCGTACTGCGCGAGCGTGCGCGCCTCGCCCAGCCCGAACAGGTCGAGGTCCACGAGGACCGGCGCGTCGAGAACCAGCGTATGCCCGGTCGAGTGGTTGAAGCGGTGAAAGGCCCGCGTCGTCCAAGCACCCATCCGCTGGGTGTAGCGCGCGTCCGGCGCGGCGCCGCGCTTCACGCGGTTGTCGCGCTTGTACTGGTGCCACATCGTGCGCCGCGGGGCGGCGAAGACGTCGAAGCCGTGTGTGTAGAGCCGCAGAGCGTACGAGATCTCCTCGGTGGAGAAGCAGGCATAGGGGTCGTAGGGCACGTCCGCGATGGTGCGGCCGTAGCCGAACAGCGCGCCGGCGAGGAGGAAGGGAAGCCGCACCGCCCGCTGCAGGGGCTCCTGCAGCCACAGCCCCGTGAACCTGATCGAGCCGTCCTCCAGGAAGCCGTCCGTGCGCAGGATGCCGGGGTGGAGGTCGGACAGCGTGTCGCCCGGCGTGAGATAGGGCGGCGGCGTCATCGTCAGAAGCGGCTTGTCCGAGGGGCAGGCGCGCAGATCCTCGATCAGGATCTCGTCCCAGCCGGCCTCGAACTTCATGTGCGAATCGATCTGGAGGTAGAACTCCTCGCCGCGCCACATCGCCTGGGCCAGGAAGCGCGCCCAGCAGACGCCGAGGCTGTCGCGCCAGTCGAGGCGCATCTCGCGGACCTGGTCGCGGCGGGCCGGCTGGAGATCGAAGTAGGCGGCGTCCTCCACCGGGTCGTGCTGCCAGACGAGGCCGACGGAGATGCGCTCCGGCCGCGCCGCCTTCTCGAACAGCTCGACCAGCGTCTTCTGGCATTCCGGGTCGCGGAAGGCGGCGATCGAGACGAAGATCCGGCCCTCGCCCGGCTCCGGGGTCTCCGGGTCCGCCGGCGCGCGCAGGGCGCGCGCCTTCTGGAAGAGCGTCTCCAGCTCCGGGTCGCCGAGCGGGCGCGGGAAGGCGAGAGCGGTGGGCGCGTTGGACATGGAGCGTGCCTTCCTTCCCCGCCGGCGCGGCCGGCCCGGTTTCGTCAGCCGAACAGCCGCAGGACCGACTGATCGCGCTGGGCGGCCAGCGCCAGCGCCGTCTGGGCGATCTGGTTGCGGGTGTTGAGCGAGGTGAGCTTGGCGCCCTCCTCGTTCAGGTCCGCGAGCGTCCAGTCGTCTGCGCCGGCCTTCAGCGTGTTGATCATGTTCTCGGTGAATTCCTGGCGGGTGGTGATCACCGCGTTGTTGGCGCCGAGCCGGCTCGCCTCGGTGCGCAGCGACGTGATGGCCGTGCGCAGCTGGGTGAGCTGCGTCTGGATCGCCGCGTCGCCGACGGTGTCGGAGGCGCCGTTGGTCCAGCCTCCGGTCGCCGTCGAGACGACGCCCAGCGTCGCGACGTCGAGGGCCGTGCCGCCGTTCACGGTGAGCGCCAGGGACGCCGTGGTGTCGTTCGGGTCGAACATCACCCGCAGCGTGCCGCCGTTGAGCAGGTTGACGCCGCCGTAGCCCGAATTCTCCATCAGGTCGTCGACCTGGACGAGGATGTCGTTGAACTGCTGCTGCAGCTGCTGGCGGACCGTCTGGTCCTGCTCGGCCGCCGCGGAGTTGGCGAGGCCCTGCGCGGTCTCGAGGAGCTTCTTCATGCCCTCGATGCCGGTATTCGCCGCGGCGATCGTTCTCGTCGCCTGCTGCATGCGGTCCTGCAGGCCCGCGAGGTCGGTCGAGCGATCGCGCAGGCCCGCCGCCGTGAAGAAGGCGAGCGGGTTGTCGATCGCGGAGTTCACCTTGAGACCGGTCGCGAGCCGCTGCTCGGCCTCGGTGGCCGAGCGCGTGGTCCTCTGGATCGTCAGCAGGGTGTCGCGGATTCCCGCGGACAGGGCAACTTGAGACATCGGCGCACCTCAACGACGCATGAAAGCGAGTTTGGGTTAAGGTTGACCGAAATGGTAAAGATAAGGTTTAGCGCCGTGCCCGATTCACCATTCTCGTAAACGGTCGAGCGCGGCCGCTCTGCGCGCAAGCCCTTGCCGCAACGGCACTCTCGGGGAGACGCGGCGATGGCCGGGCTGCCGCCGCCGCCTGCGATCCCTCCGCGGCGTTCACCATGAATCCCGCGGCTCAGCGGAGCGCCGTGCGCACCGCGTCCACGATCCGGTCCTGCGTCGGCTCGTCGAGATAGGGGTGCATCGGCAGGCTCACCACTTCCTGCGAGAGCCGCTCGGAGACCGGCACGCCGTTGCCGGCGGACGGATAGCGCTCGTAGGCCGGCTGGCGGTTCAAGGGCTTCGGGTAATGGATCGCGGTCGGCACGCCCTTCTCCTGCAGCGCGGCGCGGAAGGCCTCGCGCCGCTCCGGGGCGATGCGCAGCGTGTACTGCGCCCAGACCGAGGGCGTCTCCTCCGCGATCGCCGGCACGGTCGCGACCTCGCCGAGGAGCGCGTTGTAGCGCGCGGCGACGCGGCGGCGGGCCGCGATCTCGTCGGGGAAGATCTTCAGCTTCTCGACGAGGATCGCCGCTTGCAGGGCGTCGATGCGCCCGTTCATTCCGATCTCGACATGATCGTAGGCGATCTTGCCCATGCCGTGCATGCGCATGGAGCGCATGAGCCGGGCGAGATCGTCGTCCTCCGTGAAGACCGCGCCGGCGTCGCCGTAGGCGCCGAGCGGCTTCGAGGGGAAGAACGAGGTCGCGGTGGCGAGGCCGATCGTGCCGACCTTGCGGCCCTTGTACTCGGCGCCGAAGCTCTGCGCGGCGTCGGTGAGGAGCCACAGGTCCTCGCGCGCGCAGATCGGCTCGATGCGGTCGTAGTCCGCCGGGCGGCCGTAGAGATCCACCGCCATGACCCCGACGGGTCGCAGCTTCAGGCCGCGCGCCGTCTCGATCCCGCGCTCCAGGCTCTCGGGGGAGAGATTGAAGCTCGCCTCCTCGACGTCGCAGAAGATCGGCGTCGCGCCGAGCCAGGCGACCACCTCGGCGGTGGCCGCGAAGGTGAAGGCGGGAACCAGGATCGCGTCGCCCGGGCGCACGCCCCGGGCCATCAGCACGAGCGCCAGCGCGTCCGTGCCGCTCGCCACCCCGATGGCGTGGCGCGCGCCGGTGAAGGCGCGAAGCGCGTCCTCGAAGGCGTCCACCTCGCGGCCCAGGATGAAGCCGCAATGGTCCATGACGCGCGCGACCGCCTCGTCGAGCGCCGTCCCGAGCCGGCGGCGCTGCGCCGGCAGGTCGATGAAGGGGATGGGGGTCGTCATGGATCGTTCCTGGGGTGTCCCTGGTGGGCTGCTCAGGCGCTGGCGCGGGCGGGAAGCGTGTGGACCTGGTGGTCGGTCATCGAGAGGGCGGCGCGGTGGAGCACGTCCATCACCGCGAGCGCCTCGGTCGCCCCGGTGATCGGCTCCTCGCCCGAGGCGCAGCATGCGAGGAAGTGCGCGCACTCGGCGAGCAGCGGCTCGGCCTGCTCGACCTCGACCGGCACGGGATCGGCGCGCACCACGGTGGGCGAGCCGCCGTCCAGCGAGACCTGGTGGGGATAGATCTGGACCTTCCGGTCCCAGGGCAGGCAATCGTCGAACACCGCCATGGCCTGCGAGCCGATGACCGAGATGCGGTGCTCCTTGAAGGGATGCAGCCAGGACACGTGGATCATCGCCTGCGGCCCGCCGGCGAAGCCGAGCCGCAGGGTCACGGCGTCCGCGGTCTCCTTGCGCAGATGGCCCTCGCCGAAGGCCTCCACGGTCTCCGGCGCGCCGCCCATGAGCGCGAGCGTCATCGAGACGTCGTGGGGCGCGAGGCACCAGAGCGCGTCCTCCTCCTTGCGCACCGCGCCGAGATTCAGCCGGTTGGCGTGGACGCGGCGCACCTCGCCGAGGCGGCCCGAGGCGACGAGCTCCTTGAGCGCGCGAAAGCCGTTGTGGAACTGGAGGATATGCCCGGTCATCAGGGTGCGGCCGGCCTGGCGTGCGGCGTCCGCGACCGCGAGCGCGTCGGGATAGTTCAGCGTCAGCGGCTTCTCGATGTAGACGTGCTTGCCGGCGGCGAGGGCGGCCTCGGCCACCGCGCGGTGCATCGAGGGCGGCGTCGCGATGGCGACGGCGCCGATGCCCGCATCGGCGAGAACCTCGTCCAGCGTCGCGCCGCGGCAGCCGAACAGGGCGGTCAGCGATTCGACCGTCTCCGCGTTGGGGTCGACCACGGCCTCGAGCGTGCCGAGGGTGGCGAAGCAGCGCGCGATGTTGCGCCCCCACGCACCGCATCCGATGACGGCGACACGCGGTGTCTGGTTCTGCGAGTCCAGGTTCTGCGCGACCATGTAACCCTTTCCACCCGCGCGCTCACCGGCGCGGTTACGGTGTCCGCTTGGCTGATCGTCCCCGCGTGTAGCGCATCTGAGCTCGGCGTGCCATACGCTTGCGGTCTGCGCCCACGGGCGCTTATGCATGGCCCCGGCGACGCCTCGCCGCAGGCGGCCGCGTCGCGCGGACCACGAGCGGGAGAGAGAACATGTCCGCGATGCAGCGCTATCGCGATCTCGCCGGCTACAACGCCTGGGCCAACGCGCGCCTCTACGACGCCGCGGCGGGACTGCCCGACGCGCTCTATCGCGCGGACGAGGGCGCCTTCTTCGGCTCGCTGCATCGCACGCTCAACCACCTCCTCGTCGGGGACACGATCTGGATGGCGCGCTTCACCGGCGACGACGCGCCGAAGCTCGCGCTCGACGCCGTGCCGCACGACGAGCTCCCCGCGCTGCGGGCCGCGCGCGACGCCATGGACGCGCGCATCGTCGCCTTCGTGGAGGGTCTCGACACGGCGGCGCTCGATCGACCGTTCAGCTACCGGACGAACTCGAGCCCGGCCGTCGTCACCCAGCCGCTGGCCCCGGCGCTCGACCACTTCTTCAATCACCAGACACACCATCGCGGCCAGGCGCATGCGCTGCTCACCCGGCTCGCGGGCACGGCGCCGTCCTTCGATCTGATTCTCTATCACCGCGAGACCGGGCGCGGCGGCGCCACCGTGCGACCGATCACGGCCGCTTGAGGTCGATCTCGACGAGCGGCGCCGGCGGTGCGCAGGATACGGACACGGCCGGCGGCGGCGCGCAGCGACGCGAGGCCGCGATGGCGTCGACGGCGACGGCGATACCGGCGATGAGCGTCGCCAGCGCGACGATGATGGCGGTGATGCAGAAGTGGCGGGCGGTGTCGGTCATGGGGCTACGCGAATCACCTTTGTTAGCTTGTGAATGAAAGCCGGCCCCTCGTGGCCGCGCGAGGGCGCGAATGCGGCGGTTTCAGGGCAGTCGTCACGTTTCCTCGCGCCTGTCCCCACTCTCCACATCGCTTGTCAACACGCGCGGTCTGGGGGAGATAGGGCGCCATGCTGCACGTCAACGATCTCACCTACCGGCTGGGCGAACGCGTCCTCCTCGACAAGGCCTCCTTCGCCGTGCCCGACGGGGCGCGCGTCGGCATCGTCGGCCGCAACGGCGCCGGCAAGACCACGCTGTTCCGCATCCTGATGGGCGAGGTCGCGCCCGAGAGCGGCACGATCGGCATGCCCAAGGGCGTGCGCATCGGCGCGGTGGCGCAGGAGGCGCCCGGCGGGCCGGAGAGCCTGATCGACGTGGTGCTCGCCGCCGACACCGAGCGCGCCCGCCTCCTCGCCGAGGCCGAGCACGCCGACGGCATGCGCCGGGCCGAGATCGAGACGCGGCTCACCGACATCGGCGCCCACGCCGCCCCCGCCCGCGCCGCCGCGATCCTGCACGGGCTCGGCTTCGATTCGGCCGCCCAGGCGCGGCCCTGCGCGGACTTCTCCGGCGGCTGGCGCATGCGCGTCGCGCTCGCCGCCGTGCTCTTCACCGAGCCGGACCTGCTGCTGCTCGACGAGCCGACGAACTATCTCGATCTCGAGGGCACGCTCTGGCTCTACGACTACCTCGCGCGCTACCCGCACACCGCGCTCGTCATCAGCCACGACCGCGAGCTCCTCGACGAGGCGGTGGACCATATCCTCTACCTCGGCGAGGCGAAGCTCACGCTCTATCGCGGCGGCTATACCTCCTTCGCCCGCCAGCGCGCCGAGCAGGCCGCGCTCCAGGCCAAGGCGAAGGCGAAGCAGGAGGCGGAGGCCAAGCACCTCCAGGCCTTCGTCGACCGCTTCCGCGCCAAGGCCTCGAAGGCGCGCCAGGCGCAGTCGCGCCTCAAGCGCCTGGAGAAGATGACGCCGATCGCCGGCGTGATCGAGGAGACGACGCTTCCCTTCGACCTGCCGAGCCCGGACAAGCCCCTCTCCCCGCCGCTGGTGCGCGTCGACAAGGTGCAGGCCGGCTACGGCGAGCGCGTCGTCCTCAAGCGCCTCGACCTCACCGTCCTGCCCGACGACCGCATCGCGCTGCTCGGCGCCAACGGCAACGGCAAGTCCACCTTCTGCAAGCTCGTCGGCCGCCGCCTCGACCCGCTCGACGGCCGGGTCGTCGCCTCGCCGAAGCTCGACGTCGCCTATTTCGCCCAGCATCAGCTCGACGAGCTGCGCCTCCAGGACACGCCCTACGGCCACGTCGCCGAGCGCATGCGCGAGGCGCCCGAGGCGAGGATCCGCGCCCGCGCCGCCCGCTTCGGCTTTTCCGGCGCGAAGGCGGACACGCCGGTGGCGAAGCTCTCGGGCGGCGAGAAGGCGCGGCTGCTGCTCGGCCTCGCCGCCTTCGACGGGCCGCACCTCCTCATCCTCGACGAGCCGACGAACCATCTCGACATCGAATCGCGCCAGGCCCTGATCGAGGCGATCAACGACTACGAGGGGGCGGTCATTCTCGTGAGCCACGATCGCTTCCTGATCGAGGCCTGCGCCGATCGGCTCTGGGTCGTCGCCGACGGCACGGTGAAGCCCTTCGACGGGGACATGGACGAGTATCGCCGCCTCGTCCTCTCCGGCGGCCTCGACCCCGCGCGCGACCCCGCCCGCGACGCCGTCGAGCGCGCCGAGAAGGCCGCCCGCCAGGGCGAGCGCCGCGCCGCCGCCGAGCGCCGCGTCGCGCTCGGACCCCTGCGCAAGCAGCGCGACGCGCTCGAGGCGCGCATCGAGAAGATGACGGGCCTGATCGAGAAGATCGACGCGGCGCTCGCCGACGGCACGGCCTTCCAGAAGGACGCGGCGAAGGCCTCGGACCTCGCCAGGAAGCGCGCCGAGGCGGCGCATGCTCTGGCCGCGGCGGAAGAGGAATGGCTCGCGGTATCGGGGGAGTTGGAGGCGGCGGGGGGATAGGCGCTCGGTTGGGGGACGCGCACCGCTGTCATTCCCGGCCGGAGCCGCGAAGCGGCGCAGGGGAAGGGAACCCAGCGCAAAATGTCGCGCCGAAGGCGCGCTATAGGCCGCCGACCAGGCGGCTGGTCGCCGCCATGCGGACGCCGCTTTCGCGGCGGGCGAGTCGTGCTGGGCCCCCCTTATCCCTCCGCGCGCGAGCGCGCTCCGGCCGGGAATGACCGGGGGGCGGCGGGGGTGGGCCGCGACGTTTCCTTGGCCCCGCACGACGGTGAACGGAAAGTCCCCGCGAAACGCGCATTCTGCCGGCCTTCCCAGCCCTCGGCGATCCGCGCACCTTCGCGTCCGGAGGGTCGGACATGGCGTTGAAGCGTATCCTCGGCGGAAACGTGCGCGCGCCCCGTACCGCGCGCGGCCGGCGGGTCACCCCTCCACCGCGCGGGTTCCTTCCCTGTAGGGGAAGGTGGATCGCCGCGCAGCGGCGAGACGGATGGGGCGCGCGGCACGCGCGTTCGGCGAAGCCGAAGGGGACGGCGGCGGCCGGCCGGAACCGGAGGGATTCGGCTTCGCCGAACGCGCCGCTTCGCGCCGCGCCCCATCCGTCCGGTCGGCTGCGCCGCCCGTCCACCTTCCCCTACAGGGAAGGAAAATCTTCGCCGAACGGCTCTCCCCACCCGCTGGCGCTGCGGGCCGACTCCATCCCCTGCGGGGATGGCGCGGTGCGGCCCCCGCGCCTTAGCCGCGCAGGACCCCCGCGCGGCGCGCCTCGCGCAGCCAATCGGGGAATTCCTCGAACATCATGTCGTAGAGTTCCGCGTCCGTCGGCGCGGAGGGGTCGGGGACCGCGAAGAAGCCGGCATTGTCGACGACGCGGCCGGGCATCGTGTCGAGCATGGCGAGGAAGTCGAAGCCGCGCGGCAGCGTGCGGCCGATCTTGGCGGGGGCCTTGCCCTCGTGCTCGCCGATGGCGACGAATTGCCAGAAGATCGGCTCGGCCGCCGCCGCGGTGATGGCGTCCTTGGACTTGCGGACGTCCTGCGTTCCGCCGTCGGTGACGAAGACGACGTAGACCGGCAGGCCGTCGCCGAAACGCGGGCGGTATGTCGCGCGCACGAGCTCGATCGCCTCGCCGTACTTGGTGCCGGGCTCGAAGCCGTAGCGGCGCTGGCATTCCTCGGGAAAGAGGCGGTAGCTGCGCTCCGTCACCGGCCCGTGGGCGTGCGCGCCGACGCCGAAGAGGAAGACGTCGATCTCGCCGTCGTCGTCGATGGGCAGCGCGGTTGCCAGCACGCGGCGGACGAGGTCGCCGACGCGCCCGTCCTTGAACATGTCCCGCATCGAGCCGGAGATGTCGAGGACGAGGGCGACCTTGCCGCGCAGGCCGGCGACGCCGCGCTTCTCCAGGCTGACGAGCGCCGTCTCGGCAGAGGCCGCGAGCGCGGGATCACGCTTCGCGAGATCGACGAGGCGCTTGCGCAGGTCGACGACGCGGGTGTCTTCCGGGCTCGGCGCCGGCGGCGCCGCGGGCTCGTCCTCGACCGCGACGCCGTAGCTCTCGGCCAGCGGCTTCAGCCCGCCGTCGAAGCCCTGTCCCACGGCGCGGATCTTCCACGCGCCGTCGCGTCGATAGAGCGTGACGAGCGTCATCGCCGCCTCGCTCGCGCCGGCGAGATCGACGGCGAAGGACAGGGTGGCTCCCTCGGCCTCGACCAGCGCCTCGAGGGAGGCCAGATCGGCCAGCCGACGGCCGGGCGCCTCCGCCGGAACCACGGCGGCGAAGGCGACGGTCTCGACCTCGGGTTCCATGCCGGCGAGGTCGACGGCGAAAACCGTCTCCCGCGCCGCGCCGAGGGATCGCGCCAGCGCGGTCTGCCGCACCCGCTCGCGGCCAGGGGCGGGCTGGCCGTAGAAGACCATGTCGTCGTCCCCGCGCACCCTGCCGCCGGAGGCGAGCAGGAATGCGGACACGTCGACATCGGCGAGCGTGGCGGAGGTCCAGCGGATGCGGACCGTCGCGGCCGTGGCGGGAAGCGGGGCGTTGGCGCCCTTGGCGAGCGTGGGCATGGCGGTGTCGAGCCTAGGCGTGCAGCTCACGCGTGTCCAGATCGGGCGACGCACCATGCGTAGCGCGGGACGCCCGAAGATCGCCCCCGCATCACCCCGCCCCCTCATCCCCCACCACCCGCCACCGCCGCCCCGGCTCCAGCGTGTCGTACACGTCCCCCAGCGCCAGCTCCGCGCCGATCTCGGGGAGGGCGATGCGCGCGGCGGGGTCGTCGTGGCGTTCCATGGTCCAGCCGCCGGCGGCGTCGCGGCGGTAGAGCTTGGCGGCGACCACGTCCGGCTCGACGAGCAGGATCAGGCGGATCGCCTCGTGACGGCGGTATTCGTCGAGCTTGTCGGTGAGGTCTACGACGGAGGTGCCGGGCGAGGCCACCTCGACGACCAGGGTGGGGCTCGCGGCCTCGCGGGCCGCGGGGTCGGGCGGGCCGCAATCGACCACGACGTCCGGGAAGCGCACGTTCACCGGCCCGGTGCGCACGGCGGTGTCGCTCGCGGTGGTGCGGCAGCCCCGCCGCTTCGCCGCAGGCGCGAGGGCGACGAGAATGTTGCTCGCGACCACATTGTGGCTCCGCTTCGCCCCCGCCATCATCCGCAGCGGCACGCCGTCGACGAGCTCCCAGCGCTCGCTCTCGCCCACGATCCAGGCGAGGAACGCGTCGGCGGACATCGGCAACGGCTCGGCGACGGCCATCGGGGGCTCCCATGCGGCGGCGAATGCGGATGGCGGAGCCTATCACGTCTCGCGGCGCCAGGGTGGCTTTCCCTGCCCTCCAGCGAGCGGGGAGGGCGGCCGGCCCTCAGGCCGCGTTCGACAGCGCCTGGGCGCCGCGCAGCGGCAGGTGGATCATCACCACCGTTCCCACCGCGACCTGGGAGCGGATGCGCAGGCTGCCGCCGTGCAGCTCGGCGAGCGACTTGGCGATGGCGAGGCCCAGCCCCGAGCCCTGGTAGGTCTTGGAATATTCCGTCTCGACCTGCTCGAAGGGCCGCCCGATGCGCTTCATCGCCTCGCGCGGGATGCCGATGCCGGTGTCTTCCACGTAGATGTTCACCGCCCCCGCGACGAGGCGGGTGCGCACGGCGATGCGGCCGTTCTCGGGCGTGAACTTCACGGCGTTCTGCAGGAGATTGACCAGGATCTGCTGGATCGCCCGCTCGTCGGCGAGAAGCGTCGCGTCCGCCTGCTCGTCCACGCTGAGCGCGAGGCCCTTGGCGCGGGCGAGCTCGCCGACCATGCGCGTCGCGCGGGTGACCACCTCGCCGAGATGCACCTCGCGCTTCTCCAGCGTGATCCGCCCGGCCTCGATCCGCGACATGTCGAGGATGTCGTTGATGACCGAGAGCAGGTACTCGCCGGACGAGCGGATGTCGCGGCTGTACTCCGTGTAGCGCGGGCTGCCGAGCTCGCCGAAGACGCCCGCCTCCATCACCTCGGCGAAGCCGATGATGGCGTTGAGCGGCGTGCGCAGCTCGTGGCTCATGTTGGCGAGGAACTCGGACTTGGCCCGGCTCGCGCCCTCGGCTTCGGCCTTCTGCTCGAGATAGCGCTCGGCGAGATCGGCGAGCTGCTGGGCCTGGGCCTCGAGCTTCTGGCGCGAGACGCGCAGGTCGGCGACCGTCTGCTTGAGGCGCCGCTCGCTCTCGAGCAGGCGCTCCTCGTGACGCTTGAGGGTGGTGATGTCGGTGCCGACCGAGACGTAGCCGCCGTCGTCGGTGCGGCGCTCGGAGATCTGCAGCCAGCGCCCGTCGGCGAGCTCGGCCTCGAAGGTGCGCGCGCCGGTCTCGGGGCGTTCCTCGCGCAGGAATTCCTGATTGACCATGGGCTGGCGCCCGGAGCGCATCACCTCGGCGTAGGAGCGCCCCGGAACGGCGGCGTCCGGCGAGAGGTCGTGCAGGCGGCGGAATTTCGAATTGCACAGGACGAGCCGGTTGTCGGCGTCCCAGAGCACGAAGGCCTCGGAGATGGCGTCGACCGCGTCGCGCAGGCGCATGTCGGCGGCCGCGGTGGCCTCGGCGAGGCGGCGCTGCTCGGTGATGTCCACCGCGATGCCCACGAGGTGGCAGCCGTCGTCGTCCTTGTCCTGCACGAGCTCGGCGCGGGCGCGCAGCCAGACCCACTGGCCGTCGACGTCCTTGATGCGGAACTCGTGGTCGACGACGCTCGCCCGCGAGGCGGCGAGCTCGTCGGCCAACGCGTAGAAGTCCGAATCGTCCGGATGGACCATGGCGTTGACGTCGCCGAAGGACATGAACTCGTCGGCCCGCTTGAAACCGAGGAGCTCGTACATCGAATCCGACCAGTAGATGCGCCCGCGGGCGATGTCCCAGTCCCACAGGCCGCAGCGGCCCCGCGAGAGCGCGGAATCGATGCGCCGCGAGACCTTCTCGCAGACGTGGTCCGCGGCCCGCGCCCGGTTCGCCTGGAGGAAATAGGCGGCGCCCAGCCCGATCAGCACCACGATGGTGGCGGCGAGCAGCGTCATCTGCCCGCTGGCGCGCGCCCGCCACGGGGCGAGCACGGACTCCACGGGCTGGACGAGGGCGATCCGCAGCCCCGGGCCCTCGACGACGCGCACGGTGGCGATCGCCTCGGAGCCGTCGGGCCGGGCGATGGTCATCACCCCGGCCCGATCGGCGAAGGCGGAGAGGGGCTGCGCTTCCCCGAGGAGGTCGATCAGCGTCCTCGGCAGGGCGGCCTGCGGCGGATGGGCGGCGAGCACGGCGCCGGACTCGTCGGCTGCGTAGAGCACGCGGCCGCGGGAGAGGGTGCCCTCGGGCAGGTCCCGGGCGACGGCGGCGAGCGCGCCGTCGAGGCGCGCCGGGCCGACGTCGGCGCCGAGCCGGGCGAGGTCGAGGGCGGCGAAGCTGCCGACGACGTCGATCTCGGTCGCGGCCTTGGCGAGGGCTTCCGCGCGCCCGTCGCGCGTCTGCATCCAGGCGCTGGTGACCAGCGCGAGCAGGAAGAGGGTCAGCAGGATGGGGACGGCCAGGCGCAGCCAGGGGTCGGCCCTGTCCAGTCTCCCGAGCGCCGGATGCCCCAGCGACCGCGCGACGCCCAGTATCGTTCCAGCGCGCGCAGACGCGCACGCGGTGTCTGCACCCGCCATATGCAGACTCCCCCTCGAATTCCGTTGACGTCTCGTCCGGGGAGACGTGCCGCATCTACCCGAATCGCTAACAATAGAATCGCACTCTCGGGATTTGTCCAGAGTCGCCGTTCAGAATGACTTAACTTTTTCAATCCCACGGCTGCGCCTGCCCCCGCGCCGCGGCGCGAGAGCTCGGCGCGCGAGGGATTGCCGGGATACGGGGCGGCGGCCCCGCGAGGCGGCGCGCGCGCGAACGCGGCGCGCTCAGACGAGCCGGCGCCGCGCGCTCGCGGTGTGCTCGCGCACGACCATGTCCGTCTCCGGGTCGACCTCGCGCATCAGCACGTCGTAGCCCCAGAGGTCGGCGAGGTGCTGGAGCGTGCGGCGCGTGTCGCTTTCCTCCAGCGTGATGCGGTTGAGCATGGAATGCTGGAGGATCAGCCGCCGGTCGCCGGCGAGGTCGACGTCGACGATCTGGATGTCGGCGTCGGTGTGGGCGATGTCGTACTGGCGGGCCAGGGCGCGGCGCAGCTTGCGATAGCCGCGCTCGTCGTGGATCGCCTTCACCTCGAGATCCGGCTCGTCCTCGTCGTCGACCACGTGGAAGAACTTCAGCTGGCGCATCAGGTGCGGCGACAGGAACTGCAGGATGAAGCTCTCGTCACGGTAGTTCGCCCAGACGTCGCGCAGGACGGCCATGTGGTCGCCGCGGCCGGCGATGTCGGGGAACCACTCCCGGTCCTCGTCGGAGGGGTCCTCGCAGATGCGCTCGATGTCCTGCATCATGGCGAAGCCGAGCGCGTAGGGGTTGATGCCGCCGTAATGCGGTTCGTCGAATTGCGGCTGGTAGACCACGTTCGTGTGCGAGCGCAGAAATTCCAGCATGGCGCCGTCGGAGATCTTCCCCGTCTCGTGCAGGCGGGTCATGATCTTGTAGTGCACGTAGGTGGCGCAGCCCTCGTTCATGACCTTGGTCTGGCCCTGCGGGTAGAAGTACTGCGCGATGAGGCGGACGATGCGCAGCACCTCGCGCTGCCACGGGGCGAGCTTCGGGGCGGTCTTCTCGAGGAAGTAGAGGATGTTCTCCTGCGGCAGCTGGAGCAGCGCGCGCCGGCGCAGGAGGTCGCCGTCGTCCGGCGCGCCGCGCTCCTTGGTGGGCACGGTGCGCCAGAGGTCGTTGTACATCCGCTCCTCGTGGAGGCGGCGATCGTGCTCGCGCTTCTCCTCGGAACGCAGGTCCGGGCGCATCTTGCGCGGATAGCGATGCACCGCCTGGCCCATCAGCGCGTGGGCGGCGTCGAGCACCATCTCCACCTGCGCGTGGCCGTAGCGCTCCTCGCAGTCCGAGATGAAGCCCTTGGCGAATTCGAGATAGTCCAGGATGCCGTCGGCGTCGGTCCACTGCTTGAACAGGTAGTTGTTCTTGAAAAAGTGGTTGTGCCCGAACGCCGCGTGGGCGATCACCAGCGCCTGCATCGTCGCCGTGTTCTCCTCCATGACGTAGGAGATGCACGGGTTGGAATTGATGACGATCTCGTAGGCGAGGCCGCGCATGCCCTTGCGATAGCTCGCCTCGTGCGCGGCGAAATGCTTGCCGAAGGACCAGTGCTTGTAGAACAGCGGCATGCCGATGGAGGAATAGGCGTCGAGCATCTGCTCGGCCGTGATCACCTCGATCTGGTTGGGGTAGACGTCCAGCCCGAGCTCGCCGACCGCGATGTCCTCGATCGCGTCGAAGACCCGCTGGATCGTCCCGAAATCCCAGTCCGCGCCTTCGAACAGGAGCCCCTCGGGCAGGGGGCCGGCGGTCTTGCGCGCCGTCAGGTCGGCGAGGCTCATGCGCGTGTCTCCACGACGGTTCGTGTCCTCATGCGGTCTTCTGCTCGCCCTTCTTGGCGAAGAGCTCGCGGAAGACCGGATAGATGTCCCTGCGATGGCGGACCTTGCGCATGGCGATCTGCGCGCCCGCGCTGCGCGCGAGGTCGTAGGTGCGCCACAGGTCGCTCTGGCGGTAGCCGAAGCCCATCGGGCTGTCGTCCTCGCGGCCGACCTCGAGATAGGCAAAGTACTGGCAGGCTGGCAGGATCTGGTCCGTGAGCAGCGCCGCCGTCTTGGCGTTGTCGGAGGAGGTGTTGTCGCCGTCCGAGGCCTGGGCGGCGTAGATGTTCCAGTCCTCCGGCCGGTAGCGCTCGTGCATCACACGGATCATTTCCTCGAGCGCGGTGGAGACCACCGTGCCGCCGGTTTCGGGCGAGTAGAAGAAGGTCTCCTCGTCCACCTCCGACGCCTCGTGGGTGTGGCGGATGAAGACGATCTCCACGTGCTTGTAGCGGCGCTTGAGGAAGAGGTAGAGCAGGGTGAAGAACCGCTTCGCCAGGTCCTTCATGTGCTCCGTCATCGAGCCGGAGACGTCCATCAGGCAGAACATCACCGCCTGGGCGATGGGGCGGGGCGTCGCCTCGGAGCGGCGGTAGCGCAGGTCGATCGGGTCGATCCAGGGGATCGCCTTGGTGCGCTTGCGCATCCGGGCGAGCTCCTCGCGCGCCTCCTCGAGCCGGATCGGGTCGTCGTGGGTGCGCTCGAGCTCCTCGATCTCGGCCTGGAGCGCGGCGATCGCGTCGGGCCGCGGCCGGCGCAGGGCGATGCGCCGCGACAGGGAGTTGCGCATCGTCCGCGTCAGCGCGAGGTTCGCCGGCGAGCCCGTCACCGAGAAGCCGGCGCGCCGCCAGCTCAGCTGCTCCGTCGTCGCGAGCTTGCGCTTGGCGAGATCGGGCAGCTCGAGGTCCTCGAGGAAGAGATCGACGAACTCCTCGTGGGAGAGCGCGAAGCGGAAGTCGTCCTCGCCCTCCCCGCCGGGGGAGCCCTGGGAGCCGCCGCCTCCGCCCCCCCGGGGCGGGCGCGGAATGCGCTCGCCCTCCACGTAGTCCTTGTTGCCCGGCAGCAGGTAGTCCCGCACGCCGCCCTCCGAGGAGCGCCGCAGCCGCGGCTCCCGCACTCCGTCGAGGGGAATGGACACCTCCCCGCCGGCCTCGAGGTCCTTGATGCTGCGCTCCTTGGAGGAGTCGCGCACCGCGCGCTTCACCAACGCTTTCGCACGGCGCAGGAAGCGCTGCCGGTTGGCGAGGCTCTTGCCGCCAGGATTGAGGCGGCGGTCGACGATATGCATCAAAGCGCCTCTCGTCCGCGGGCCTCTCTCAGCCCGCCTGCTTCACGCGCATGTACCATTCGACCAGACGTCTCACCTGCCGCTCGGTATAGCCCCGCTCGGTCATGCGGTCGACGAAGTCGGAATGCTTCTTCTCGGTATCGGAATCCTTCTTGGACCCGAAGCTGATCACCGGCAGGAGCTCCTCCACCTGGCTGAACATCCGCCGCTCGATGACCTCGCGGATCTTCTCGTAGGAGGTCCAGGACGGGTTCCTGCCGCCGTGGCTCGCCCGCGAGCGCAGGGCGAACTTCACCACCTCGTTGCGGAAATCCTTCGGGTTGGCGATGCCGGCCGGCTTCTCGATCTTGGTCAGCTCCTGGTTCAGGAGCTCGCGGTTGAGCAGCTGGCCGGTGTCGGGATCCTTGAAGTCCTGGTCCTCGATCCACGCGTCCGCGTAGTCCACGTAGCGGTCGAACAGGTTCTGGCCATAATCGTGGTAGCTCTCGAGATAGGCCTTCTGGATCTCGTTGCCGATGAACTCGGCATAGCGCGGGCCCAGCTCGGCCTTGATGAACTCGATGTAGCGCTTCTCCTGCTCGTCCGGCAGCTGCTCGCGCCGCACGGTCTGCTCGAGCACGTACATCAGGTGCACGGGGTCGGCCGCGATCTCGATCGTGTCGTGGTTGAAGGTGGCGGCGAGCACCTTGAAGGCGAAGCGCGTCGAGATCCCGTCCATGCCCTCGTCGACGCCGGCGGCGTCGCGATATTCCTGGATGGAGCGGGCGCGCGGGTCGACCTCCTTGAGGCTCTCGCCGTCGTAGACCCGCATCTTGGAATAGACGTTCGAGTTCTCGTGCTCGCGCAGCCGCGAGAGCACCGCGAACCGCGCCAGCATGTCGAGCGTACCGGGCGCGCAGGGCGCGTCGGCCAGCTCGGACGTGCGGATCAGCTTGTCGTAGATCTTCTGCTCCTCCGTGACCCGCAGGCAATAGGGCACCTTGATCACGTAGATGCGGTCGATGAAGGCCTCGTTGTTCTTGTTGGAGCGGAAGGACTGCCACTCCGCCTCGTTCGAGTGAGCGAGGATGATGCCCTGATAGGGGATCGCGCCGATGTTCTCGGTGCCGACGTAGTTGCCCTCCTGCGTCGCCGTCAGCAGCGGGTGGAGCATCTTGATCGGCGCCTTGAACATCTCGACGAACTCGAGCACGCCCTGGTTCGCGCGGTTCAGGCCGCCCGAGTAGGAATAGGCGTCCGGATCGTTCTGCGAGAGGGTCTCGAGCTTGCGGATGTCGACCTTGCCGACCAGCGAGGAGATGTCCTGGTTGTTCTCGTCGCCCGGCTCGGTCTTGGCGATGCCGATCTGACGCAGGCGCGAGGGGTTCACCTTCACGACCTTGAAGCGCGAGATGTCGCCGCCGAACTCGTCGAGGCGCTTGAGCGCCCAGGGGCTGAGCAGCCCCGTGAGCCGCCGGCGCGGGATGCCGTAGCGGTCCTCGATCATGTCGCCCATGCGCTCGGGATCGAACAGGCCGAGCGGGCTCTCGAAGACCGGGCTCATCTCGCCCCCGGCCTTGAGGACGTAGATCGGGTGCACCTCCATCAACGCCTTCAGGCGCTCGGCGAGGGAGGACTTGCCGCCGCCCACGGGGCCCAGCAGGTAGAGGATCTGCTTGCGCTCCTCCAGCCCCTGGGCCGCATGACGAAAGAAGGAGACGATCCGCTCGATCGTCTCCTCCATGCCGTAGAACTCCTCGAAGGCCGGATACACCCGGATCGTCCGGTTCATGAAGATCCGGCCCAGCCGTGGATCCTTGGCCGTGTCCACCATCTCCGGCTCGCCGATCGCCGCGAGGATGCGCTCGGGCGCGCTCGCGAACATCATCGGGTCCGACTTGCATCCCTCGAGATAGTCCATGAGGGACATCTCGGTCTCGCGCCGCTGGTCGTACATCTGCGCGAAGGAGGTGAACAGGTCGTCGTTCGGATACATGATCGCTCGCCCCATCCTGGCATCATCTTGACTTTAACCCCCGACCCGCGTCGAAGGTTGCCGGGAGAATCGGTCGGCGGACAGATGGGCATCGCGTCGCACGCGGCGCTATCCCCTTCTAATCGTTCGACCGCTCTCCTCTCGCAGGCGCCGAGGCCAGTCTGACGGGTCCCGCTCGGCGCGCCTATCCGCGCTGAGCCGGATGCGATCATTTGGCCGCGGTGCGCGGCGAGCGCTCGCCGTAGCAAGCAAGACACGTACCCGATGCGCGGAGGGCGACGCGCGCGGGGCGCTCATCCCCGTCCGTCATCTCGGCGCCTCATAACAGGATATAGTGCGCGCAGCCCCGTCGTATAGGGGCCGCTTACAACCGGACCGCCTTTCCACGCACCAGACTCGACCAAGGTCTCATGCCCCGCGCCGTACAGCCCGTCCTCGCCCTTCTCCTCGCCGTCATCCTCTTCATGGCGGGATCCGGCCCGCTGGGCACGGTGGTCAGCGTGCGCCTGGAGCAGGCGCAGGCGTCCACCCTCGTCATCGGCCTCGTGATGGCGGCGAACTTCCTGGGCCTGACGCTCGGGGCGCTGTTCGCGTTCCATGTGGTGACGCGCGTCGGCCACGTGCGCGCCTTCGCCGCGTTCGCGGCGGTGATGGCGGCGGCGACGCTGGCCTACCCGCTCGTCGTCGACGAATCGCTCTGGGCGGTCTACCGGCTCACGCAGGGCTTCTGCGCCGCGGGCCTGTTCGTGTGCATCGAGAGCTGGCTGAACGATTCGGCCACGCCCGAGAACCGGGGCACCATCCTCGCGATCTACATGACCTGCCTCTATTTCGCGCAGGGCGGCGGGCAGTTCGTGCTGACGGTGCCCGACGAGACGGGCTACCTGATCTTCACCCTCATCGCCATCGTGATGATTCTCGCCGTGGTGCCGGTGGCCATGACGCCGCGCGCCCCGCCGATGATCCCGAACGTGTCGTCCTTGAGCTTCAAGCGGCTGTGGATCGCCTCGCCGCTCGGCATCTTCGGCTGCGTCTCCTCGGGGCTGATCCTCGGCTCGGTCTACGGCCTCGCGCCGGTCTACGCCTCCGGCCTCGGCTTCGACCTCTCCGACACGGCGACCTTCATGTCCGCCATCATCTTCGGCGGCGTGCTGCTGCAATGGCCGCTGGGGCGCCTGTCGGACATCTACGACCGGCGTCTCGTCATCGTGGGGACCATGATCGCGGGCGCCGTCGTGAGCTTCCTGATGCTGCCCCTGCCGGCGCTCGGCTTTCCCGTGCTGCTCGTCGTCGCCGCCCTGTTCGGCGGGATCGGCTTCGCGATCTATCCGCTCTGCGTCGCGCACACCAACGACCACCTCGAGCGCGAGGAGCGCGTGGGCGCCTCCGGCGGCCTCGTCCTCACCTATTCCGCGGGGGCGACCGTGGGCCCGCCGGTGGCCGCGGCGGTGATGAGCGCCGTCGGCCCGAGCGGGCTCTTCGTCTTCTCCGGCGTGATCGGCGTCGTCTCCATCGGCTTCGCCGCCTGGCGCCTCAAGGCGCGCCCGCCGGTGCCGGCCGACCAGCAGATGAAGTTCCAGACGCTGCCCCGCACCACGCCGGTCGCCGCGCCCCTCGATCCGCGCGGCGAGGAGATCGTGGAGACCGTGCCCACCGTCTCGCACGGCTACGCCGCCGAGACGCTGGAGGCGGTGGAGGCCCACGCCGCGCAGGCGGCGGAGGCCGAGCTGCGCGAGATCCAGGGGGAGTTCGACTTCGGCGAGGCGGAGGCGGAGGCTGAGGGAGCAGGCGAGGACGGGGCGGAGTCGCCGGCCGCCGAGGCGGGCGACGCGGCGGCGGACGAGGCCGGGGACGCGCCCGCCGAGGGCGCGCGGGAGGAGGAGCGGGCGGGCGCCTGAGCCGGGGCGCGACGTCGCGCCCACCGGGGCGCCCGGAACCGCGTGAGCCGGCCTCGGGTTCCCCTCGCGAACCACACGAACGCGAGGAGAGACCTTCATGAAGGGCCCCCAAGTTTCCCTGACCCACCTGCAGCGCGCCATCACGATGGAGCTGACGACCATCAACACCTACGAGCTCCAGGCCGCCAAGCTTCGCGACTGGGGCGTCGACCAGCTCGCCGACCGCATGGCCGAGGAGGTCGAGGAGGAGCGCGGCCACTTCCACCGCTTCCTCGACCGCATGCTGTTCCTCGAGGGCGAGGCCAACGTGCACGACCTCGATCCGATCAAGCCCGACAGCACCATCCGCGAGATGTTCGATACCCAGCTGCGCATGGAGAACGAGGCGCGCGACTACTACGACAAGGCCGCCCGCGAGGCCCGCGACGCCGGCGACCTCGGCACCTTCGACCTGTTCCGCTCGATCCTCAAGGACGAGGAGGAGCACATCGACTTCGTCGAGACCCAGTTCGACCTCATGGAGCTGATGGGCGACCAGCTGTACGTGTCGCGCCAGGTGTCGTCGACGGCGGAGCAGGAGGACGACGATTGAGGGTCGTCGTCGATCGTTAAGTGCGCTTCCCCTCGTCCCGGACGCCCAAGGCGATCCGGGACGGCGCGGATCGGCTCGCTCGGGTCGACGAAGCGCGCCGCCTTTGGCATGATCGCGCCGTGCGGGGTTCTCCCCGGCGGCGCGGTTCCTATCTCTGGGGGACCGCCATCGAGAGGGTGCGACCCATGAGCCAGCCCGTGACGCAGCTGCGCGAGAAGACCAACGAGATCGATCCCGTCGTGGGCACGGTGGATCCGGTCTGGGCGCGCGCCCGGCGGGAGGCCGAGGCGGTGGTGCGAGCCGAGCCCTCGCTGACCAACTTCATCCTGACGAACATCCTCAACCACGCCTCTCTGGAGGACGCGGTGATCCACCGCGTCGCGGCGCGGCTCGCGCATCCGGCGGTCTCGGCGACGCTGATCGAGCAGACCTATCGCGAGGTGTTGCGGCAGGACCCGGAGATCGGCCACGCCTTCCGCGCCGACATCCTCGCGGTGGCCGACCGCGACCCGGCCTGCAACCGGGTGATCGAGCCGATGCTCTACTTCAAAGGCTTCCACGCCATCCAGACGCATCGTCTGGCGCATTGGCTGTGGAGCCACGGCCGCGGCGATTTCGCGCTCTACCTGCAGAGCCTCTCCTCCGAGGTGTTCCAGACGGACATCCACCCGGCCGCGCGGGTCGGGCGCGGCGTTTTTCTCGATCACGCGACGGGGCTCGTCGTGGGCTCGACGGCGGTGATCGAGGACGAGGTGTCGCTCCTCCAGGGGGTGACGCTCGGCGGCACCGGCAAGGAGGGCGGCGACCGCCATCCGAAGATCCGCCGCGGCGTGCTGATCGGGGCGGGGGCGAAGATCCTCGGCAACATCGAGGTCGGGCGCTGCGCCCGCGTCGCCGCGGGCTCCGTCGTGCTCAAGGACGTGCCGCCGAAGACCACCGTCGCAGGCGTCCCGGCCAAGGTCGTCGGCGAGGCCGGCTGCGCCGAGCCGGCGCGCACGATGGACCAGATCCTCGCCGAGAGCCTCTCGCCCGCCTGAGCGCCCGCCGGGTTGCCGTAGCGTCCGCGCCGTGGCATCCCGGGCCCTCGCCCTCGTCGTCGCGCCCGCGACGACGACGCAGACGACACGAGAAAGGAATCCGGTGAACAAGACCGAGCTGGCCAAGGTGGAGCGCTATCTGCGCCGCACCTTCGCGAACCATTCCATCAGCATCCGCGCCCGCCCGAAGAAGGACGATTCGGCCGAGGTCTATATCGGCGACGAGTTCATCGGCGTACTCTTCCTCGACGACGAGGACGAAGACCGCTCGTATCAGTTCCAGATGGCGATCCTGGAGACGGATCTGGAGGAGTGAGCCTGCGCCGCGGCCGTACCGACCGCGGTGCGGCCGCCGAGGCGGCGCGATCGGCTGCGGCGAGATCGCGCCTGCGCACGACTTGATCGCGACCTGATGAATCTGCAATCCTGACGCCCTAGGTGCCGTGCGTGCACGCAGGGGGCGGGAATGGCGGATCTCGACAGCGTCATCAAGGAAAGTCACCGGGCGCGGCTGTTTCCCGTGCTCGCGGAGACCTCGAAGGAAGGGCGCGCCACCTCGATTCTGCTCGCCTGTCTCGCCAGCGTCTCCGAATTCGGCCGCGTGATGCTCGGCAGCCTCGGGCAACGGGTCGGCAGCCGCGCGCAGATCGCCGCCTACACGGAGGTGAGCTTCCCGATGGGGCGCGGCGAGAAGGCCGCGCGCCCGGACGGGCTGCTCGTGCTGCGCATCGGATCGCGGACCTGGACGGCGCTCGTCGAGGCCAAGGTCGGCGCGGCCGATCTCGATGCGACGCAGGTCGAGACTTATTGCGAGGTGGCGCGCCGGTACGGCCTCGACGCGGTCGTGACGCTCTCGAACCAGTTCGCCGCGCTGCCGGCGCATCACCCGGTGGCGCTCTCGACCGCCGCGCGCCGGAAGGTGGCGGTCTACCACTGGTCCTGGATGAACGTGCTGACCCAGGCGACGCTGCTGATCGACGGCGAGGGCGTCGCGGACACGGATCAGGCCTTCGTCCT
Source organism: Salinarimonas sp. (assembly GCF_040111675.1). NCBI lineage: Bacteria > Pseudomonadati > Pseudomonadota > Alphaproteobacteria > Hyphomicrobiales > Salinarimonadaceae > Salinarimonas > Salinarimonas sp. Next base: position 1,393,774 of record NZ_CP157794.1, read on the forward strand.
GTCCGAGCTCGTCCGCTTCCTCGCTCATCCCAGCACCGGTGTGAAGGGCTTCGACCGCATGCCGCCCGCCTGGCCCGATCTGGTGGCGAAGGCGCAGGCGGGCGCGCCGATCTCCGCCGGCGACGAATCGGTGCGCGAGGTCGTCGGCGCCTGGCACCAGGAAGTGCGCGATCTCTCCCTCATCCTCAGCCGCCAGCTCACGACGGAGGTGCACCCGGCCATCCCGCGCGCGCACCGGGGAGACCCGGAGGCGCGCGTCAAGGCGGACGCCGAGCGGCTCACGGCGGAGCACTGCCTGGGCGCCAGCCTGCTCGTCCCCGACGCGGCCGCGCCGATCGAGATCCGCGCCGACCTGCGCGGGCGCAGCCTCCTCGTCTCGATGAAGGTGCGCGCGCCGGAGGATCGCAAGAGCAACAAGGCGCGGCTCGGCTGGCTGCTGCGGCAGATCGAGGCGAGCGAGGCGGACGGCCTCCACGTGCGCCTGCATTACATCGGTCGCGCCCCGTCTCGGCAGGCGAGCCTCGCCGAGGCGCGCGTGGACGCGGAGGAGATCGCCGGCGGGCGCGATGCGCCGGAGCTCGTCTCCATGGAAATCCTGCTGGTCCGGGATCTCGCGGCGAGGTTCGCCCAGCGCAACAAGTTCGTCTCGGAGCTCGAGGCGGCGGTGCCGAGCTTCTACGAGCGGGTGGGACAGCATCTCAAGGGCTGGCAGCCGCGCGCGCCGAAGCTGCGCGAGGAGAGGGCCGAGCCCGAGAGCGTCAGCGTCGCCTCCCTCGCCGAGGCGAGCGAGGGCGGCGAGGAGGAGGGCGGGCCTTCGGACGGGTGGCTCGTGCCGGTGCAGGAGTGAGTCCCCGGATCCGCCGGAGCCGCCCTCCGGGGCTCGCCTGCCATGTCGCCGCAACGAGCCGCGATCGAGGGCCGGAACCATGACGGCGCGTGAGAGGACAACGGCATGGGGCAGCCTCGGCCGGCCCGCGGACTTCCGAGGCCGCCGAGGGCCGGCGACGGGAGGGGAGATGCTCGTCGAGGACACGGCTGCCGCGATCGTGCGCGTGCCGGCGTCGCGGTCCGGCTCGTCCGGTAGCGCCGGCCGGCGCGGCTGCGCGAACGAAAACGGCGGGCCCTGCAGGACCCGCCGTCTCCCGTCTCATCCCGCCTTTCGGGCGCGGCTCACTCGCCGCCGCCGAGCGTGTGGACGTAGACCGCCAGCGCCTTCACGGTCGCCTCGTCGAGGCGCTCGCCGAAATGAGGCATCATGCCGCCGCGGCCGTTGACCAGGCCCTCGAGGACGACCTCGCGGTCCGAGCCGTAGAGCCAGATGCCGTCCGTCAGGTTCGGCGCGCCCATCTCCCGGATGCCCTCGCCGGTCTCGCCGTGGCAGGCGGCGCAGTTCATCGCGTAGAGCTCGGCGCCCTGCGCCGGGTCGAAGCCCGCCGGGGTCTCGAGGCCGGAGAGCGAGCGCACGTAGTCGGTGAGCACGAGCGCCTCCTCGCGGCCGAACCAGCCGTCGCGGACGAAGGCGGGCATGTCGCCGATGCGGGTGTCCATCGGCGTCGAGCGGATGCCGTAGGTGATCGTGTGCTGGATCGCCTCCATCGAGCCGCCCCACAGCCAATCGTCGTCGACGAGGTTTGGAAAGCCCGTCGCCCCGCCGCCGCCGGCGCCGTGGCAGGCCGAGCAATTGTCGCCGAACGCCGCGCGGCCGTAGGCCTGGGCGAAGGCGAGGAGCTGCGGGTCCTCCTCGATCGAGGCGAGCTCGATGTCGCGCAGCGCGGCGATGTCGCCGCCGCGGGAGGCGTCGAGCCGCTCGAGATCGTTCACGACGGCGGAGCGCGAGTTCCAGCCGAGGATGCCGCCCGTCGCCGTGTTGACGAGGGGGATCGCCGGATAGAGCAGCACGTAGATCACCGAGAAGGCGATCGTGACGTAGAACAGCCACAGCCACCAGCGCGGGAGCGGGTTGTTGAGCTCCCGGATGCCGTCCCATTCGTGCCCGGTCGTCGAGACACCGGTCACCTTGTCGATGTCCTGCTTGTTCTGGGCCATGGCCTCAATCCTCTTCGATGGGCGTCCGCGCGGCCTTGTCGAAGGTCGAGCGGTTGGACGGCAGGAGCGCGTAGACGAGCACGAGCAGGAACCCGAACACGAAGATCAGGAGCCCGCCCGTCTGGGCGAAGGAGGCGAGTGTCTCGTACATGATGCTCTCCCCTCCTCAGCGCACGTTCGCCTGGCCGTCGTAGGTCGAGAAGTCGACCAGCGTGCCCAGCGTCTGCAGGTAGGCGACGAGGGCGTCGCCCTCGGTGACGACCCCGTCGGTGCGGCCCGAGAAGGACCGGGCCTGGGCCTTGGGGTAGCGCGCGAGCAGATCCGCCTGGCCCGGGTCGTCCGTGGTCGCCTGGGCGACGACGTCGGAGCGGGCGTTGAGGATCATCTCCTCCGTGTAGGGCACGCCCATCGCGGCCTGCACCTTCAGGTCCTGCTCGATCGTCGCGAAGGAGAGCGGCGTCTCGAACAGGAAGGGGTAGCCCGGCATGATCGAGGACGGCACCAGGGAGCGCGGATCGACGAGATGCGCCACGTGCCAGGCGTCGGAATACTTGCCGCCGACGCGCGCGAGGTCGGGCCCCGTGCGCTTCGAGCCCCACTGGAAGGGCTTGTCGTACATGGATTCCGCCGCCAGCGAGTAGTGACCGTAGCGCTCCACCTCGTCGCGCAGCGGCCGCACCATCTGGCTGTGGCAATTGTAGCAGCCCTCGCGGACGTAGATGTTGCGCCCCGCCAGCTCGAGGGGGCTGTAGGGCCGCATGCCCTCCACCTTCTCGATCGTGTTCTGCAGGTAGAAGAGCGGGGCGATCTCGACGAGGCCTCCGATGGAGACCACGCCGACGATGCCGGCCACGAGGACGACCGAGTTCTTCTCGAAGATCGCGTGCTTGTTCCAGAGAGACATGGTTCGCCCCCCCCCTTACTCGGCCGCGACCAGCGGCGACTTCGGCTCGGCCTCTGCGACCGGCTTCACCGCGCGAACGGTCATGACCAGGTTGTAGACCATGATCAGGGCGCCGGCGAGGAACAGAAGCCCTCCGAGGCCGCGGATCACGTAGTAGGGATGCATCGCCTCGGTGGTCTCGATGAACGAGTACTCGAGGAAGCCCAGCGCGGTGTAGGCGCGCCACATGAGGCCCTGCATGATGCCGGCGACCCACATGGACGAGATGTACAGCACGATGCCGAGCGTCGAGATCCAGAAGTGCCAGTTGACCAGCTTGAGCGAGTAGAGCCGCTCGCGGTTCCACAGCCAGGGCACCAGGCAGTAGATCGCGCCGAAGGAGATGTAGGCGACCCAGCCGAGCGCGCCCGAATGCACGTGGCCGACGGTCCAGTCGGTGTAGTGCGAGAGCGAGTTCACGACCTTGATCGACATCATCGGGCCCTCGAAGGTCGACATGCCGTAGAAGGCGATGGACACGACCATGAGACGCAGGACCGGATCGGTACGCAGCTTGTCCCAGGCGCCCGAGAGCGTCATCAGGCCGTTGATCATGCCGCCCCAGGAGGGCATCCACAGCATGATCGAGAAGACCATGCCCAGCGTCTGCGTCCAGTCCGGCAGCGCCGTGTAGTGCAGGTGGTGCGGGCCGGCCCAGATGTAGAGGAAGATCAGCGCCCAGAAGTGGATGATCGACAGCCGGTAGGAATAGACCGGCCGCTCGGCCCGCTTGGGCACGAAGTAGTACATGATCGCCAGGAAGCCGGCGGTGAGGAAGAAGCCGACCGCGTTGTGGCCGTACCACCATTGCACCATCGCGTCCTGCACGCCCGACCAGACCTGGTAGGACTTGGCCGAGAACAGCGACACCGGCAGCACGGCGTTGTTGCCCAGATGCAGGATGGCGATCGTGACGATGAAGGCGAGATAGAACCAGTTCGCCACGTAGATGTGCGGCTCCTTGCGCTTCTTGAGCGTCAGCAGGAACAGCAGCAGGTAGGCGACCCAGACGACCGTCAGGAACAGGTCGGCGTACCACTCGGGCTCGGCGTATTCCTTCGACTGGGTGATGCCGAGGAGGTAGCCCGTGCCGGCGATCAGGATGAAGAAGTTGTAGCCGATCACCACGAACCAGGGGGTGATGTCGCCGGCGAGCCGCGCCCGGCTCGTGCGCTGCACCACGTAGAGCGAGGTCGCGAGCAGCACGTTGCCGCCGAAGGCGAAGATCACCGCGGAGGTGTGCAGCGGGCGCATCCGGCCGAAGTTCACCCACGCCAGATCGAAGTTCAGCGCGGGGAAGGCGAGCTGGAACGCGATCAGCACGCCGACCGTGAAGCCGGCGATGCCCCAGACCATGGCGGCGACGGTGGCGAACTTGACGGGGCCCATGTTGTAGTTGGGCTTGCCGGCGATCTCCTGCGGCGGCAGCGACGCGGGGCGATCGTTGTAGCGGTTCATGATCGCGAACACCGCCGCGACGGACCCCGCCGCGAACAGGTAGGCGTGGAAGGCGTAGGCCGCTTCGTAGGCTTTGGCGGCGACGACGATGGACAGAAGCGCGAGCGCCGCGAACGCGAGCGCGCTTCCCCCTTCGCCGAGCGTCATCCTCTTGCCGGGAGCGACCGGAGATGCGCCGATTGAGGCCATGGAAATCCCCTGGGTGATGCTGCCGTGACAGACGGGCGCCCGAACGTCGCCGTCCGGGCCTTGGCGCGCACCATCGCGGAAGGGCAGGGTGTTTCACCTTGATCTCGGTCAAACCAGAGCCATTCTGGGCTGGAAAGAACGCCGCACCAGGGGAACCAATCTTCGTGAAACTCCCGATCTCGACGACCCTCGCCGCACTCCTCCTCCTCGCGGGACCGCTCGCGCCCGGTCTCGTCGCCCCGGCCGCGGCGCAGGTCCGCGTCGCGGTGGCGGGCCCGCAATCCGGGCCGCTCGCCGTCTTCGGCGCGATGATGGGGGAGGGCGCCCGCCGCGCCGCTGAGGCGATCAACGCCCGCGGCGGGATCCGCGGCGAGCCCGTGGAGATCCTGGTGCGCGACGACGTCGGCGACCCGGCCCGCGCCCGCACCGTCGCGGGCGCGCTCGCGGCGGAGGAGGTCGCGGCGGTGATCGGGCATTTCACCGCCGGCCCCTCGCTCGAGGCCGCGCCGCTCTACGCCGAGGCGGGAATCGTGATGATCACGCCCGCCGTCTCCGAGCCGCGGCTCACGGAGGAGCCCGCCTGGAACGTGCTGCGCCTCGCCGCCGACGATTCGCGCCAGGGCGTCGTCGCCGCCCGCCACATCGCCGCGCGCGACCCGAATGCCCGCGTCGCCATCGTCCACGACAAGTCCGGCTTCGGGAAGGGCGTCGCCGACGACGTGCGCGCCACGCTGGACGAGGCCGGGATCGTCGACGTGTTCTACGGCGGCCTCGACACGGGCGAGCCGAACTATCGCGGGCTCGCCGCCCGCATCGCGGCGGCGGAGCCGGACACCGTCTATTTCGGCGGGCTGGCGGCGGAGGCGGTGGTCCTGCTGCGGGACCTGCGCGCCGCGGGCTCCGACGCGACGCTGGTCGCGACCGACGCCATCGTCTCGCCGGGCTTCGCGGCGCTTCCATCCGAGATCGCCGGCGGCACGCTGATGACGGCCGTCGCGGCCAGCGCCGACATCCCGGCCGCCACCACCATCGCCGGCGCCATTCTCGCCGAGGCCGAGGCCGCGACCGCGGGGGAGGGGGCGGAGGGAGCAGACGGCGCAGACGGCGCAGGAGAAGGGGAGCCGGTCGCCCTCGCGGAGGCGCCGGCGAGCATCGTGCCGGTGCTCGCGCCCGAGGGCGTGATCGAGACGCTCCACCCCGTCGCGCTCAACGCCTACGCCGCGCTCGAGGCCTACGCCGCGGCGGCGAACGACGTCGGCCTCGACGGCCGCGCGGTCGCGGCGCGCCTGCGCGAGGCGCCGGTCGACACGGTGCTGGGACCGATCGTCTTCGACGAGGCCGGCGACGTCACGACCCCGCGGCTCGCGGTGCACGAATGGCGGGCGGGGCCGCTGGGCGGGCTGGATTATCTGGGGAACGTGGTGGAGTGAGGGGAGGCTGTTGTCGGACAGCCGCGACCGGAAGCGGAGAGCGCCGACGGGCTCCCCTCTCCCTCGTGGAAAGGGGTTGGGGGTGAGGGGCGAGCAGACCTATCGGGACCTCGATGCAAAGTCTTCGGCCGGCTCGAGCTCATTCGGCGTCGGGCGGCGCGTCCTCACCGCCGAGACCGTTCTGTGCGCCCCTCACCCCCGGCCCCTCTCCACGGGGGAGAGGGGAGATCCCCCCTCAGCACCGCGCCCACGACACCCGGTTCGGCCCGACCACCGTGTCGCGCGTGGTCTCGCCGGTGCGGCGGAGCGTGAGCTCGGTGGAGATGCGATCGCCGGTCTCGGCGTCGTGCTCGAAATAGACGAGCTCGCCCATGGAGCGGAAGACGCGCGCCTCGAGCAGGCGCTCGCCGCCGGCGCGGGGGCCGGATTGGCGCACCAGGATGCGCTCGGGCTCGAAGCGGATCTCCTCGCGCAGGCTCGCCGGGTCGGCGGCGAGGCACCAGTCGCCCTCGAGGAAGGCGATCTCCTCGCGCTCGACGGCGCAATGGCGCAGCGCCGAATCGCATTCGCCGGCATGCTGCTGGAGCTGGAACCCGAGATAGGTCCCGAAGCCGCCGAGAAGGACGAGGATTCCGAGAGCGATGGCGAGCTTGCGCATGGGATCAACCCTCCTCGGCCGGCTCGATGACGAGGATGCGCGCGCCCTCGGCGACCTGGTCGCCCGGCGCGGCGGCGATCTCGGAGACCGTGCCGGCGACCGGCGCCGTGAGCGGGTGCTCCATCTTCATCGCCTCGACCACGGCGAGGCGCTGGCCCTTCTCGACCGCATCGCCGGCCGCGACGAAGAGCGCGACGACCTTGCCGTGCATCGGCGCCTTGACGAGACCGCCGGCGTCGAGATGCTCGAGATCGACGCCCGAGGGGTCGAACAGGGCGATGCGGGTCTGGCGGCCCTCGTGGAGGACGAGCATCTCCTCGTCCGCCTCGATCAATGCGGCGTCGATGGCGCCCGTCGGCAGCGTCTCGCCGGGGATCTCCACGGCGGGGCCTTCCGCGTCCAGGGTGAGGAGGACGTCGAGCCGCTCCCCGTCGACGACGAGGGGCAGCGACGTGCGGCGCAGGCCGAGGAGCTGGAAGCCGTCCTCGGCGAACCACGGGCCTGCGGGGTCGGCGACGGCGGAGAGGGCCGCGTCGCGGTTGCGCACGATGTCGCGCTCGACGAGGGCGAGCGCGCCGGCGGCGGTCGCGGCGGCGTCGCGGCCCTGCGGGATCGCGCCGAGCGCCTCGAGGTTGGCGTCGATGAAGCCCGTGTCGAACGTCTCGGCCCGGAAGGCGGAGGCGTCGACGAGGCGCCTGAGGAAGGCGGCGTTGGTGCGCGGGCCCGCGACCACGGTCTCGCCCAGCGCCTGCGAGAGCGCGTCGAGCGCCTCGGCGCGGGTCTCGCCGCGGGCGATGATCTTGGCGATCATCGGATCGTAGAACGGCGTCACCTCGTCGCCCGCCTCGACGCCCGCGTCGATGCGCACGTCCGCGCCTTGCGGCAGCGCGAGCGCGAAGAGCCGGCCCGTGGAGGGCAGGAAGCCGCGCTCGGGATCCTCGGCGTAGAGCCGCGCCTCGACGGCGTGACCCACGAGCGGCACCTCCTCCTGGGAGAAGGGGAGGGGCTCGCCCGCGGCGACGCGGAACTGCAGCTCGACGAGGTCGAGCCCGGTGATCGCCTCGGTGACCGGGTGCTCCACCTGGAGACGGGTGTTCATCTCCATGAAGTAGAAGCGGTCGGCGCGCAGGCCCTCGCGCCCGTCGGCGATGAACTCGACCGTGCCGGCGCCGACGTATCCCACGGCGCGGGCGGCCTCGACGGCGGCCTGGCCCATCGCGGCGCGCACCTCGGGCGTCATGCCGGGGGCGGGCGCCTCCTCGATCACCTTCTGGTGGCGACGCTGGAGAGAGCAGTCGCGCTCGTTCAGGTGGACCACGTTGCCGTGCGCGTCGGCGAAGACCTGGATCTCGACGTGGCGGGGCGCGAGCACGTATTTCTCGACGAGCACCCGCGGATCGCCGAAGGCGCCTTGCGCCTCGCGCTGGGCGGAGGCCAGCGCCGCGTCGAAATCGGCGGCCTTGTCGACACGGCGCATGCCCTTGCCGCCGCCGCCGGCGACGGCCTTGATCAGCACGGGATAGCCGATCTCGTAGGCCTTCTGGCGCAGGAAGTCGGGCTCTTGGCGATTGCCGTGATAGCCCGGCACGACGGGCACGCCCGCCTTCTGCGCCAGCGCCTTGGCGGCGTCCTTGAGGCCCATGGCCTCGATGGCGGCGGCCGGCGGGCCGACGAAGACGATCCCCGCATCCGCGCAGGCGCGGGCGAAGGCGGCGCGCTCGGAGAGGAAGCCGTAGCCCGGATGGATGCAGGCCGCGCCGGTGCGTTTCGCGACCTCGAGGATCGCCTCCATGCGCAGGTAGCTCTCCGCGGCCGGGGCCGGGCCGATCCGATGCGCCTCGTCTGCCATGCGCACGAACAGCGCGTCCGCGTCGACGTCCGAATGGACCGCGATCGTGCGCATGCCGAGCCGGCGGGCCGTCCGGATGACGCGCACGGCGATCTCGCCGCGATTTGCGATGAGCACGGATGAGAGCACGGGGGACCTCCTCGCGAGAACGGGGCTCCTTTGGAGAACGCCGCGCGCGCGAGGTCAAGGGGCTCGTTCGGCCGTCATCGCGGGCGTCGACCGGCGAGGCGGGACCCAGAACCGCCGGCGCGTCCCGAGCGGCGTATACGCCGCGTCCCTCCGCCGATCATGCAGCCATTTCGCGGCCGCCTTCGCTCAGGGTTCGCGATGCGACCTGAAGGTCGCAAGATAAACGGCGGCGGTTCTGGGTCCCGGATTGGCTTCGCCGTCCGGGATGACGGGGAGGGTGTCATCCCGGGCGCCGAACGGCGACCCGGGACCCAGAACCGCCGTCGTCTCCCGAGCGGCGTATACGCCGCGTCCCTCCGCCATTCATGCAGCGGGTGTGGGGCCGCTTCCGCTCAGGGTTCGCGATGCGACCTGAAGGTCGCAAGATAAACGGCGGCGGTTCTGGGTCCCGGATCGCCTTCGGCGTCCGGGATGACGGGGGAAGGGTGTCATCCCGGGCGCCGAACGGCGACCCGGGACCCAGAACCGCCGGCGCGTCCCGAGCGGCGTATATGCCGCGTCCCTCCGCCATTCATGCAGCGGGTGTGGGGCCGCCTTCGCACAGGGCTCGCGATGCGACCTGAAGGTCGCAAGAGGGGCGTCGGCGGTTCTGGGGCCCGGATCGGCTTCGCCGTCCGGGATGACGGGGGAGGGTGTCATCGCGGGCGCCGAACGGCGACCCGGGACCCAGAACCGCCGTCGTCTCCCGAGCGGCGTATCCGCCGCGTCCCTCCGCCATTCATGCAGCGGGTGTGGGGCCGCTTCCGCTCAGGGTTCGCGATGCGACCTGAAGGTCGCAAGATAAACGGCGGCGGTTCTGGGTCCCGGATCGGCTTCGCCGTCCGGGATGACGGGGGAGGGTGTCATCCCGGGCGCCGAACGGCGACCCGGGACCCAGAACCGCCGTCGTCTCCCGAGCGGCGTATACGCCGCGTCCCTCCGCCCCCGATGCAGCGGGTGTGGGGCCGCTTCCGCTCAAGGTTCGCGATGCGACCTGAAGGTCGCAAAACGAGCGTCGGCGGTTCTGGGTCCCGGATCGCCTTCGGCGTCCGGGATGACGGGGGAAGGGTGTCATCCCGGGCGCCGAACGGCGACCCGGGACCCAGAACCGCCGGCGCGTCCCGAGCGGCGTATATGCCGCGTCCCTCCGCCATTCATGCAGCGGGTGTGGGGCCGCCTTCGCACAGGGCTCGCGATGCGACCTGAAGGTCGCAAGAGGGGCGTCGGCGGTTCCGGGTCCCGGATCGGCTTCGCCGTCCACACATGACAGGGGGTGCAGGGATGTGTCCCGGCGCTCACCCCAGCGTGCGCCCCACGATGTCGGAGACGTCGCGGGAGAGGTCGCTGCGCCCGGCGATCGCGCGCAGGGCCGCCTCGGCCGCGGCGCGGCGGCCGGGCTCCATGGTGCGCCAGGTGTTGAAGGCGGTGAGCAGACGCGCCGCGACCTGCGGGTTCGTCTTGTCGATCGCCGTCACCTTGTCGGCGACGAAGGCGTAGCCCGCGCCGTCGGCCCGATGGAACTGGGTCGGGTTCGACAGGGCGAAGGCGCCGATGAGCGCGCCGACGCGGTTGGGGTTCGTCAGCGAGAAGGCGGGATCGCCCATCAGCCGCTCGACGCGCGCGAGCGTGCCGGCCTCGGGCATCGCCGCCTGGAGGGCGAACCACTTGTCGAGGACGAGCGGCTCGTCGGCGAAGCGGCTGCGGAAATCGCCGAGCATCTCCTCGCGCTTCGGCGTCTCCGGGGTCAGCGCGGCGACGCCGAGCGCCGCGAGGCGGTCCGTCATGTTGTCGGCGGCCTCGTACTGCCCGGCCGCGCGCTCGACGCCGGCAACCGGATCGGCGGCGGCGATCAGGTCGAGGGCGCCGTTGCGCAAGGCGCGGCGCCCGGCGCTCGCGGCGTCCGGGCTGTAGGGCCCGGGCGCGGCGAGGCGCGCGCGCAGGGTCTCGAGGCGCCCCGTCAGCGTGGCGCCGATCAGCGCCTTGAGGCGATCGCGGGCCGCGTGGATGGCGTCCGGGTCGACGTCGGCGCCGATATCCTGGGCGACGTCCGGCTCCCCGGGAAGCGCCAGGACGAGGGCGGCGAAGGCGGGGTCCGCCTCGCCCTCGGCGTCGAGGAAGACCGCGAGCGCCGCGGCATAGGCGCGGGCCGCCGGCTCCTCCAGCGCGCCCGTCGTGGCGGCGCGGGTGAGGATGCGGATCGCGACCGTCTGCGCCGCCTGCCAGCGATTGAACGGGTCTGTATCCGACCGCAGCAGCGTGAGCAGGTCCGCCTCGCCGAGGTCGCGCGAGACCCGCACCGGCGCGGAGAAGCCGCGCAGCACGCTCGGCACCGGCCGCACCGGCACGTTCTCGAGGGTGAGGCTGTCGGAAGCCTCGTCGAGCACGAAGACGCCGTCCGCCTGCAGCCGTGGCGAGGTCGCGGCGATCTCGCCGCCGTCCTCGCCGACGAGGCCGAGCCTGATCGGGATCACCGCGGGGCTCTTCGTCGGCTGGCCCGGCGTCGCCGGGATCGACTGGGCGAAGTCGAGCCGGTAGGTCCGCGCCTGCGCGTCGTAGTGGCCGGTGACCGCGAGGCGCGGCGTGCCGGCCTGTTCGTACCAGAGCATGAACTGCGAGAGGTCGCGCCCGCTCGCCTCGGCGAAGCAGGCGACGAAGTCCTCCACCGTCGCCGCCGTGCCGTCGCAGCGCGCGAAATACAGGTCCATGCCCCGGGCGAAGGCCTCCGCGCCGATCAGCGTCTGGAGCATGCGGATGACCTCGGCGCCCTTCTCGTAGACGGTCGCCGTGTAGAAGTTGTTGATCTCGCGATATTCGCTCGGCCGCACCGGGTGGGCGAGGGGACCCGAATCCTCCACGAACTGGCGCAGCCTGAGCGCGCGCACCTCCGAGATCCGGTGCACCGGCCGCGAGCGCATGTCGGAGGAGAATTCCTGGTCGCGGAAGACCGTGAGGCCCTCCTTCAGGCAGAGCTGGAACCAGTCCCGGCAGGTGATGCGGTTGCCGGTCCAGTTGTGGAAGTACTCGTGCGCGACGATGGCCTCGATATTGGCGTAGTCGGTGTCGGTGGCGGTCTCGGGGGAGGCGAGGACGTACTTGTCGTTGAAGATGTTCAGCCCCTTGTTCTCCATCGCCCCCATGTTGAAGTCCGACACGGCGACGATGTTGAACACCTCGAGATCGTATTCCCGGCCGAAGGCCTGCTCGTCCCAGCGCATCGAGCGCTCGAGCGCGTCGAGCGCGTAATCCGCGCGCCCCTCCTTGCCGGGCTCGACGTAGACGGCGAGATCGACCGCGCGCCCGCTCATTGTGCTGAAGGGCCGGCCGACCTTGGCGAGGGCGCCGCCGACCAGCGCGAACAGGTAGGTGGGCTTCGGGAAGGGGTCGACCCAGCGGGCGAAATGGCGCGACCCGTCGCCCACGGGCCCGCTCTCGACGAGATTGCCGTTGCCGAGCAGGACCGGCGCCTCCGCCACGTTCGCCTCGATGCGCGTCTCGTAGACGGAGAGCACGTCGGGCCGGTCGAGGAAGTAGGTGATCCGGCGGAAGCCCTCGGGCTCGCACTGGGTACAATAGACGCCGCGGGAGCGGTAGAGGCCCATCAGCTTGGTGTTGCCGGTGGGGTCGAGGCGCGTTTCGATCGTCAGCGAGAAGGGTCGGCGCGGCGGCGCGTGGATCACGAGCCCGTCCCGGTTGGCGGCATAGGCGTCGGGGGACAGCGGCGCGCCGTCCAGCGCGATGGAGACAAGCGTCAGGTCGTCGCCGTCGAGCGCGAGCGGCGCGTCCGGCAGCCCGGCCGGGTTCGGCTCGACCGTGAGCCGCGCGACGACACGGGTCGCGTGCGGGTCGAGGGCGATGTCGAGGGCGACTTCCGGGATGAGGAAATCGCTCGGGCGGTACTCGGAAAGCTTGACGGTCTGAGCGGTCTCGGTGCGCATCGGGGCCTCGCGTCTGATCCCCTTCGTTGTACGTCGTGGGGGGCGGTGCCGCAATGCGGCGGGCGTTCTGTGATGATTTGCACAGGATCATCACGTATTTCCGCACGAGATGCCGGTCTTCGGTCGACATCGCCGCCGGCCTGCCGCATCGCAAGCAGAAGCCGGACTCCTCGGTCGAGACGAGGGCCTGCAGTAGCATTCCGTTCAGCCCTGGGTGGACGTAAGGTAAGTTGATGCCACTTCAGCCTAATATACATAGTTATGCTCGTAAATTCAGATTTCATTATTAAACAAATGCGAAACTCTCGAAGTTCGGGCCGCTGTATCCTCGGTTCGGCAGCTCCACCCGCCCTGACCGGCGGGCCATTCCACGGCAAACGGGGGCTCCTCATGCTTCGACGCTTCGCCGCGCTTTCGCTTCGCGCCAAGATCGCCTGCGGCTTCGCCGTGGTGCTGCTGCTGTTCGCCGGGGTTGCCGGCAAGACGACCTATTCCCTGTTCCAGGCCGGCGGCCTGTTCGACAGCTACCGCGAGCTCGCCCGCGTCGCGAGCGCCGTGGGGGACCTGCGCGCCGACATGTACGGCTCGCGGGTCGCGGCCGAGAGCTACATGCTGACCGGCGACGACAGCCATCGCGAGTTCGTCGGCCCGCGTTTCGAGGGTGCGCTCGCCGCCTATGAGCGGGCGCGCGAGATCGCGAGCTCGCCGGAGCTGCGCGCGGAGCTCGACGGCCTGAAGCCCGGCGTCGAGGCCTACCAGCGGTCCTTCGCCGAGGCGCTGGCCGCCGGGCAGCGCGACGCGGCGGCCTATGCGCGGCTGCGCGACAACGGTCGCGACGCGCTCGCCGCCATCGACCGGGCGGCCGCCGTGCTCGACCAGCGCCGCGATGCGATCGGGCCGGAGATCCAGGCGACGATCGTCGCCGCGGAGATCCTCGCCATCGCCGCCACCGGCGCCGGCCTCATGATCGGGGCGGTCCTCGCCTTCCTGCTCGGGCGCGCCATCGTCCGCCCGCTCGCGGGCATCACCGGCGCCATGCAGCGGATCGCCGAGGGCGATCTCGACACCGAGGTGCCGTTCCGCGGCCGCGCCGACGAGGTCGGCGCCATGGCGGCGGCGCTCGGCGTGTTCAAGGACGCGCTGGCGAAGAACCGCGCCATGGAAGCCGAGCGCGCCGACCGCGAGGCGCGAGCCGAGGCGGAGAAGCGCCGTGCGACGCAAAAGCTCGCCGACGATTTCGAGGCGAAGGTCGGCTCGCTGGTCCGGGCCCTGTCGGGCGCCGCCGGCGAGCTCGAGGCGACGGCGCGGTCGATGACCTCGACCGCCGATGTGGCGCAACGCGAATCGGGCGCCGTCGCCTCCTCGGCCCAGCAGACCTCGGCCAACGTCCAGACCGTCGCGGTGGCGACGGAGGAGCTCGCCGCCTCGGCCCGCGAGATCGGCGGGCAGGTGACCACCTCCGCCCAGATCGCCCGCCAGGCGGTCAGCGACGCCGAGCAGACCAACGTCACCGTCAAGTCCCTCGCCGAGAACGCCCAGAAGATCGGCGAGGTGGTGGAGCTGATCGGCGACATCGCCGCCCAGACCAACCTGCTCGCGCTCAACGCCACCATCGAGGCCGCGCGCGCCGGCGAGGCCGGCCGCGGCTTCGCCGTGGTGGCGGCGGAGGTGAAGGGCCTCGCCGAGCAGACGGCGAAGGCGACGGAGGAGATCTCGGCGCGGATTTCGCGGATCCAGGAGGACACGCGCGGCGCGGTCGACGCCATCGGCGGCATCGGGTCCGTGATCGTGCGCATCAGCGAGAGCGCCACGGCCATCGCCTCGGCGGTGGACGAGCAGCAGGCGGCGACGCAGGAGATCGCCCGCAACGTCTCCCAGGCCGCCACCGGCACCGAGGAGGTGACGAGCACGATCGGGCGGGTGCAGGGCGCGGCCTCGCAGACCGGAAGCGCCGCCGCGCAGGTCCTCTCCGCGGCGAACGAGCTCTCGCGCGGCGCGGACGACCTCGCCCACGAGATGGAGAGCTTCCTCGCCCACGTCCGCGCGGCGTGAAGCGAGGTCGGGGAGGCGATCAGCCATGTCGAACCACACCTCCAGGAGCGACGCGCGCGAGCGCGTCGCCGTCTCGCCCGGTCGCCCCGCCGACGACGACCGCGCCGAGGACATCGCCCGCGCGGTGCGCGCCCTCGAGGCGATGGAGCCGGAGACGCGCCGCTCCGCCGTCGAGCTGCTGGAGACGCTCGCGCGCGGCGCCGAGGCGGGACAGGCTCCGTTCTTCGTGGACTGATCTAGGCCGCGGACGGGTCGAGAAAGCCCTCCAGCCAGGCCAGCGTTTCCTCCGGCGCCTCCTCCTGCACGTAGTGCCCGCAAGGCAGGGCGGCCCCGGCGACGTCCCCGTCGGCATAGGCGCGCCAATGCCCGAGGACGTCGCCGTGCACGGTCTGTGTATGGCTCTTGGCGCCCCAGAGCACGAGAACCGGGCAGCGCACGTGATTGCCGGCGTCGAAATCGGCGTCGTCCATGGCGAGGTCGGAGGTCGCGCAGGCGCGGTAGTCCTCGCAGGAGCCGCGGATCGTCTTCCAGGTGAAGCAGCGCACGTATTCGTCGAAGGCGCGGGGATGGAAGAAGCCGAGCCCGATCCCGGGCTTCGAGAGCTTTCTCTCCATGAACCAGCGCGCCGGGACGGACGCCATCATGCGCTCCGGCAGATCGGCGGGCTGAGCCATGAACGGCCAATGCCACATCTTCAGCGCCCACTCCTTGTCGGCGTTGCGCCAGATGAACCGGCTCGGCAGGATGTCGATGAGGGCGGCGCGCAGGACGCGCGCGGCATGGTCGAGCGCCATGCGGTGGGCCGTCCGCGCGCCGCGGTCGTGGCCGACGACCTGAAAGCGCGGGAAGCCCAGAATCTCCATCAGGTCGACCTGGTCCTGCGCCATGGCGCGGAAGGAATAGTTCACGTGCTCCGGCCCGCCGTCCTCCGGGCCGACGCTGTCGCCGTAGCCGCGCAGGTCCGCGGCGACGACCGTGAAGCGCCGGGCGAGGGCGGGGGCGAGCTCGTGCCAGGTGACGTGGCTCATCGGGTTGCCGTGCAGGAGGAGGAGAGGCGGTCCGTTACCGCCGATGCGGAAGCGGATCCGCGCCGGGCCGAAGCCGCGGTCGGGGACCTGCGCGTCCCGTACGGAGAAGCCCTCGAAGCCGGGGAAATCGCCGGGCTCGCTCTGCTCGATGTCCATGACGTCCTCGCTTTCTGGCGCGGCCCCGTGCCGCTCGGCGCCGACGATCTCGCGCGGTCGCCTCCGGGCCGCGATCGGAGCCGCGTCCAGCCTATAGCCCGGTCCGCCGCTCGCGCACCAGATCGCGCCGGACCGGCGCGAGGCGAGGTCCGCGCCGGCGGCGGTCATGTCGCCTGCCGACGCGAGACGCCCCGCGGCTTTCGCCTGCGGGGCTTCGTTTCTTGATTGCGGCGGCGTGAAGCGACCGAGACTTCATCGGAATCCGGGTCCCCCCCCTCGCTCCGCGACCACGTGCTGCCCCGCGCCGATCGGCGCGTCAGGCCGGCGCCGATCCGCACCCGCCGCGAGGGGACCGTCGGCTCGTCGTCTCGTCGAAGAGCCGAGACGAGCTTCGGCGCCACCCCGGCGACCAGGCGGAACTTTCCGGCCCGACTTGATCTTACCCGCCGGCACCCCTCGGACACTGCCCGGGATCCCCCATGACCGATCTTGTCCCCGCGCGCGTCGACGCCCCGCCGAATTGGAGGGCGCGCCGATGACGCCCGACGTGAGCTACGTCGTCCCGGCCTACGGCGCGCAGGAGACCGTCGCGCGGACCGTCGGCTCGGCTCTGGAGCAGCGCGACGTGCGTGTCGAGGTCGTCGTCGCCGACGACGCGTCGCCCGATGCGACCGCCGCCGTGGTCGAGGACTTCGCCGCGCGGGACACGCGCGTGCGGCTCGTTCGGCTCGCGCGGAACGGCGGGCCGTCCGGCGCCCGCAACGCCGCCATACGCGCGGCACGCGGCCGCTTCGTGGGCATGCTCGACGCCGACGACGCCATCGCGCCGGATCGGACCCGCCGGCTCCTCGACCTGGCGCAGAGCCTCTCGGTTCAGATCGTGGCGGACAACCTCACGCTCTGCGACGCCTCGGGCCGCGCGGGTGCGCTCGCCTTCGAGACCGGCCCCCAGCCCTTCTGCTTCATGCTCGACGCCCCGCGCTTCGTCGACGACAACGTCATGATGAAGGGCGGTTTCGGCTGGGGCTACCTCAAGCCCCTCGTCTCGGCCGAGCATCTGGCGCGCCACGGCGTCGCGTTCGATCCCGACGTGCGAACGGGCGAGGACTTCCTGTTCGTGCTCGAGGCGCTCGTGACGGGTGCACGCTACGCGGTCACCTCGCGGCCCGGCTATCTCTACGGCATGAGGGAGGGATCCTTGTCGCATCGCCTGACGCGAGCGCGCGCCGACGCGCTCGCCGCGGGGCTGCGCCGCCTCGAGGCGCGCCGCGGCGCCTCGCTCGACGCCCCGACCCGCGCGGCGCTGGCGCGCTATCACGCGGGCCTCGCCAGCACGTGCGCTTTTCTCGGCGTCGTCGAGAGCGCCAAGGCGGGTGTGGTGATCGACGCGCTCGCGCGGGCGGGTGCGCGGCCGGACGTCTGGCCACTCGTCGCGCGCTACGGGGGGGAGGCTCTCGCCAAGCGCATGCCGGGCCGGCGCGCCCGTGCGCGGGACTGACCGGAAGAGGCCGCTCGCATGGGGAACATCGGCGGGGGCTCGCCATTCTCAAATGCGCGACGCGGGCCGGCGTGGGACCGCCGGCGCAGCGTCTCGTTCGCGTCCGGCGCTTCCGGCGCAGACATCTCGAGAGCGGGAGCGCTCGCAATGAGCAGGACGATCATCACGGCGGCGCTCGCCGCATCGGCTGCGGGCATCGCAGGCGGTATCCCGGCCGGCGCGCAGGACGACGCGGCGCGCACCGGCGGGTCCTTCCTCGAGGAGTTCGATGGCGACCGGCTCGATCGAACGCTCTGGTTCGTCTCCGACGGATGGGTCAACGGGGACTGGCACGGCTGCAGCTGGAACGGACGGAACGTCGAGATGCGCGGGGGCGAGCTCGCGCTGATCCTCGACGACACGGAGACGGACGACCGCCCGTATTCCTGCGGCGAGATCCAGACCACCGACGTCTACCACCACGGCGCCTACGAGGTCCGCATGAGCGGCGCGGCGGCGCCGGGGATCATCTCCGCCTTCTTCACCTATACGGGCCCGCACTTCGGCGATCCGCACGACGAGATCGATATCGAGTTCCCCGGCGCGCGGCCGAGGACGGTCGAGCTCAACAACTGGGTCGACGGCGAGGACGCCGACGACGACGGCGTGAAGCAGGATCTCGGCTTCGACGCGAGCGCGGATCTGCACGACTACGCCTTCGTCTGGGCGCCGGATTCGCTGCGCTGGTACGTCGACGGCGAGCTGGTGCGCGAGATCACCGACCCGGCCCGCATCCCGCAGACGCCGAGCAAGATCTTCGCGAGCATCTTCAACGGCACGGAGCCGATGCAGGACTGGCTCGGCCGCTTCGATTACCCGGGAGAGCCGCTCGTCGCTCGGATCGCGCGCATCGCGTACACCGCGCCGGGCGAGCCGTGCCAGTTCGAGGGGTCGATCGCCTGCGAGGCGCCGCGATGACGCCGGCGGTCTGCCTGTGCATCTGCACGTACCGGCGCCCGCAGGGCCTCGACGGCCTCCTGCGGGCGCTCGCGTTCCTGCGCCTCGGCGACCTTCCCGACGCGGCCCTGCGCGTGGTCGTCGTCGACAACGCGCCGGACGGGTCCGCCGAACCGATCGTGGCGCGGCGCGCCCCCGACGCGCGGTTCGCCCTCTCCTACGTCCACGAGCGGCGCAAGGGCCTCGCCAGCGCACGCAACGCGGCGCTGGAGGCGGGCCTTGCCAGCGGAGCCGCTTGGATCGCCTTCATCGACGACGACGAAGCTCCGGAGCCGGGCTGGCTCGCGGCCCATCTCGCGACGCTCGAGGCCACCGGCGCAGCCGCGAGCGTGGGTCCGGTCTACCCCGTCTTCGCGAGCCCGCCGCCCCTGTGGGCGCGGCGCGGCGGCTTCTTCGCCGCCGTCGACCGCGACGCCGCCGTCGACGGAGCGGGCGTGCTGCGCGCCCGCGAAGCCTATAGCGGGAACGTGGTCCTCTCGCGCTCGGCGCTGGCGGCCTCCGGTCTGCGGTTCGATCCGGACTTCGACGAGATCGGCGGCGAGGACACGGCCTTCTTCCGCGCGCTGGCCGAGATGGGGCACGTGATCGCGGTCTCGCCCGAGGCGGTCGTGCACGAGTGGACTCCCGCCGACCGTGTGCGCCCCGGCTGGCTGGTGCGGCGCTGGTTCCGCACCGGCGGCGTCGAGGCCCGGCTCCTCGGCGCCGAGCTCGGCGCGAGGCGGGCGCATGCGCGCCTGCGTAACGCCGGGCGCGGTCTCGTGCGCATCGGCGGCGGCGGGGCGCGCCTCGTGCTGACGACGCTGTGGGCCGGGTGGCGCGACCCCGCCCGCATCGTCGCGCGGCTGTTCACGGTCGCCCGCGGCGGCGGGCTCCTCGCCGCCGCCTTCGGCCTGGGATACCGCGAGTACGCCCGGCCTCAGGTCGAGGCGCGCGGCGCGCCCCGCGGGCCCGAAGAGCGGCGCCCATGAGCGGAGCACACTCGCGCGGGGCGCCGCGCGCCATCGCGGTCTTCGCCCACGATGCGCACGAAAGCACGGTGCGCAAGCGCGTGTCGGCGTTCCAGGCCTGCGGGTGGAGCGTGGACGGCTTCACCTTCACACGCGTGCGTCCGCCGCAGGCGGGGCCCGCACCGGCGCCGTTCTGGCGCGACGTGCCGCTCGGCGCGACCCGGGACCGCAACTACGCGGCCCGCCTGCCGCGGCTCGCGGCCGCGCTCCCGCGTATCCTGAGGCACCGGCGGGCGTTGCGGAAGGCGCACGCGCTCTACGCGCGCAACATCGACATGCTCGTCCTCGCCGCCGCGGCGAAGGCCCTCACGGGCGCGCGCGGGCGCCTCGTCTACGAGGTGCTCGACGTGCAGCGGCCGTTCCTGGCGCGGGGACCCTCGGGCGCACTGCTTCGCTTCGCAGAACGCCGGCTGCTCGCGCGCAGCGGCCTCCTCGTCGTCAGCGCACCGGATTTCATCGAGCGCTACTTCGTGCCGGTCCAGCGCTACCGCGGACCCTGGTTTCTGCTCGAGAACAAGATCGACGCGGGCCGGCTCGCACGCGCGCCCTCGCGTTCGCCGCCCGGTGCGGTCTCCCCGTCCCTCGAGGGACCGCTCGTGCTCGGCTGGTTCGGCGTGCTGCGATGCGCCCGCAGCCTCGCTCTTCTCGACCGCATCGCCGAGCGGCTCGGCGAGCGGGTGCGCGTCGTCCTGCGCGGGCGGGTCTCGCCGGAGGACATCCCCCCCGAGAAGCTCGAGGCGGTGCTCGCGCGGCGGCCGAACATCGTTCACGGCGGCCCCTACGCGAACCCCGACGATCTCGCAGCGCTGTACGGCGGCGTCCACCTCGCCTGGGCGGTGGACTACACCGACGCGGGGACGAATTCCGATTGGCTCCTGCCCAACCGCCTCTACGAGGGCGGCTATTACGGCGCGCCGGCGATCGCCCGCGCGCGGACCGCCGCCGGGCGCAAGGTCGAGGCGCTCGGCCTCGGCGTCGCCCTGCCCGAGCCGCTGGAGGAGGAGGCCTGCGCCTATCTCGTCGGCTGCGACCTGCGGGATCTCGCCCGGCGGCGGGCGGAGATCCTGGCGCTGCCCGCGTCCCTCTTCGTCGACGAGACCGATACCGCCGCGCTGCTCGAGCGGATCGCGCCGGGGGCGCGGCAGGCATGACGGCGGCGAGCGTCGTGATCGCCGTAAAGGACGGGCGCGAGACGATCGGGCGCGCGGTGCGTTCGGCTCTCGACCAGACCCTGCCCGACATCGAGGTGATCGTCGTCGACGACGCCTCGCGAGACGCGACCGCGGCGGCGGCGCGCGAGGCCGCCGCCGGCGATCAGCGCCTGCGCATCGTCGCCCTCGCGGAGAACCGCGGCCCGTCGGCCGCGCGCAATCGCGGCATCGAGGCGGCGCGGGGCCGGTGGATCGCCGTGCTCGACGCCGACGACAGCTTCGCGCCGACCCGCCTCGAGCGGCTCGTCACGCGCGCACAGGCCGCAAGCGCGGACATGGCCTGCGACGATCTGGCCGTCTTCGACCGGGACAGCGGGCGCGAGCTGTTCGCGATGTTCGCGCGCGCGCCGTTGCCGGAGCGGATCGACGCCGCGGCTTTCGTCGCCGGCAATCTTCCCGATCCGCGCGAACCACGCCGCGGCTACGGCTTCCTCAAGCCGATCCTGCGCCGGAGCTTCCTGCGCGAGCAGGGCCTCGCCTACGATGAAGAGATGCGCTTCGCCGAGGATTACGGCCTCTATCTCGGCTGCCTTCTGCGCGGCGCCGTCTGGGTCACCGACCCGGCGCCGCTCTATTCGTACGCGGTGCACGGCAACTCGCTCACGGCTTCGCACACGGCGGGCGACCTCGCGCTTCTGTGCCGGGTCGACGAGCGTGCGTTGGAGGGCGAGCCCGCCCGGGAAAATCCGCGGCTGCGCAATGCCCTGGTGCACCACCTCCTCGCCGCGCGCAAGCGCGAGCGCTGGGCGGCCTTCATCGCGCAGTTCAAGGCGCGCGACTATGGCTCCCTGCCGCGCACCGCGGCGCACAGCCCCGCCGTCTTCGCGCACATCGCCGTGCAGTGCCTGCGCCAGGCCGTCGTGCGCGGGGTGCGCCTGGTGCGCTCGCCGATCAATAGGAGCCGCGGCGGCTGAGGACGGCGGGGACGGTCTTGACGATGATGACGATGTCGCGCTCGACCGACCAGTTCGAGACGTAGTCCGTGTCGAGCGAGACCCGCTCGTCGTAGCCCGTGTCCGAGCGGCCGCTGATCTGCCAGGGGCCGGTGAGCCCGGGCCGGACGCGGAAGTAGTGCTCGATCGCGCCGCCGTACTTCAGGATCTCGTCGTGCACGATGGGCCGCGGGCCGACGATGCTCATCTCGCCGCGCAGCACGTTGACGAGCTGCGGCAGCTCGTCGACGCTGGTCTGGCGCATGACGCCGCCCAGGCGCGTGACCCGCGGGTCCTGCTTCAGCTTGCGCGTGCGGCGCCATTCCGCGGCGGCCAGTGGATCGCGGCGCAGATGGTTCTGGAGCGCCGCCTCGGCGTCTGGCACCATGGTGCGGAACTTGAGGCAATGGAACTCCCGTCCGTCCAACCCGATCCGCCGGTGCCGGTAGAGCGCCGGGCCGCCGTCGGAGCCGCGTACGATCGCTGCGACGGCCAGGAAGAGCGGCAGCAGGAAGAGCAGCGCGGCGGCGGCGATCGCGACGTCGAGCGCGCGCTTGGCAAGACCGCCGACCGGCCGCCGGAGCGTCCTCGCGTTCGACGCGTGGCGACCGAGTTCCTCATGCACGTCCTGCATCCGTCGCGTCTCCATGAGGGCACGGGAGGGGGAGGCCCGGTCGCGATCGGCGAGCGGGTGCGGACCTCAACGGCGGGGCGCCCCGGGTCCGACGCCCCACCCAACCACGAATGCGGGAGCTGGTTCCGGCCCTTTTTGCGCCGCAATGAGACAGGTTGCGTCGCCGGTCTCCAGTGCGAACCGAAACGGGCGCGGCGCGTTCGGGCTCTCCGGCCGACGTCGCATGCACCCCGCAGCGGAGCCTCTCGGCAACAGTCGCGCGCATTCCGCAGTGGAGCGGCTGCTGCGCAGGCGACTCCTTACTGTCGAGCTTGGTCGTAAGACTGCAGCATAATGCGGCTCGATGGGGCTTCGGTGACGGCTCGGCCGCGACTTGCTTTCGCTTACCGGACGTTTACATGAGCACCCCTTTGCGCCATGCTCCATTCGGGGTGACGCGCGATCCGACGGTCGCGAGGGGGCGATTTCCATGTTCGCGACGATCTTGGTCATCGGGTGCTGTTTCGGCATGGCGGCGGGCGTATTCCTCGGCCTGCCGGCGTTCGCCCTGGGCAGCGCCCTGGCCGTCGGGGCGCTGCTCGTCCTCGAGATCGCCGTGGGCAGCGGCTTCGGGGAAACGGCTCTGCGTCTCCTCGCGCTCGCCGTCTCCCTCCAGATCGCCTACGCCATCGGCCTCGTCGCGCGGGCGAACGTCCCGGCGCTGCGCAAGCGAAACGGTGCCCGCCGCGGCGGATCCGCAGAGCGCGAGGCGGGTCGGCGCGACCGCTAGAGCGCGGTCCGGCCCGATGGGAGCGGGTCGGGCGCTCCAGACTTCTTCTCGACGCACCGTGTCGTCCATCGCGACCGGATTCCACGTGTGGATCATGCTCCAGCCGCCTCGGTCGGCCGAAGTGGAACCCCTGCGGAGAAGCCGCGTTCGACCCGGCGCCGACGCCCCCCGACGTGTCCGGCCGCGCGCCGTGCGCGCAGCTTCGCCCCGTGTCGACGAGGATTCGCCGAAGGATCGCCCATGTTCGAAGCCGAAGCCGGCCAGACCGGCTGCGCGCCGTCGCCACGTTCCGAGACGTTCGTCAGCATCGCCGTCCCGACGCTGAACGAGCAGACGCACATCCGCGCCTGCCTCGCCTCGCTCCTCGTCCAGCTCGATCCGAAGGCGAGCGAGATCCTCGTGCTGGACGGCGGCAGCCGCGACGCCACCCGCGCCATCGTGGCGCAGATCGCCAGGGATCATCCCACCGTGCGCCTCGTCGACAACCCGGCGCGGATCCAGGCGGCCGCGATCAATCTCGCCGCCCGGACGGCCTCGCCGCAGGCCGACGTGCTGATACGCGCGGACGCCCATGCCGACTATCCGCCCAACTTCGTCGCCGAGGTCGTCGCGGCCCTGCAGGCGCGAAACGCCGCGTCCGCCGTCGTGCCGATGCGCACGGTCGGCGAAAAGGCGTTCCAGCGCGCGGTCGCGGCGGTCCAGGGCAGCTTCCTCGGCAACGGCGGGTCCGCACACCGACGCGGGGGGCCGTCGCGCTGGGTCGACCACGGCCACCATGCCGCCTTCGACCGGTCGGTCTTCCTGCGGCTGGGCGGCTACGACGAGAGCTTCACGCACAACGAAGACGCCGAGTACGACCATCGCCTGCGCAGCGCGGGCTTCCGGATCTGGATGTGCCGCGCCGCGGCCATCTCCTATTTTCCGCGCGAGCGGCCGACCGCGCTGGCGCGGCAATACTACAATCACGGCAGGGGGCGGGGGCGCACGGTCATGCGCCATCGCATCCGGCCCGCGCTCCGGCAGCTGGCGCCGCCCGCGGCGCTCCTCGGCTCGACCGGTGGGCTCGCGCTGGCCCCGCTCGAGCCGCTCTTCCTCGCGATCCCAGCCGCCTATCTGGCGCTCTGCCACGCCTTCGCGATCGCTCTCGCGGCGCGCCGGCGCGATCCGGCCCTCCTCGCCGCGGGCATCGCCGCGACGATCATGCATTTCGCCTGGTCGGCGGGCTTCCTGCGCAGCGTCGCGGGCGGCTTCTCGATCGCTCGCCCGCCGGCGTCGGCGCACCTCGACGCGCGCCCGGGCGACGGTCCCGGCGTCCGCCCCGACCGCCTCTGAGCCGGAAAGATCACGATGGCTCGTCACGACGCAGATGCCCACCGCCGCGATGCGTACCGCCGGACGCCCGAGCCGCCGCCCGAGACCGCGCGCCTGGAGACCCAGCTCGATTTGCCGACGCTCGTCGCATTCCTCTGGCGGCGGGCCTGGATCATCGCCGCCGGCGTCGCGGTCGCTGTGGTGATCGGCGCGCTCTACGCCTTCACGGCTCAGCCGAAATACGCAGCCGTCGCCGGGCTCGTCATCGACGAGACGAAAGGCGAGCTCGCGCGCGTGTCCCCCGGCGGCGCTCCCGCTGCGGAGGATCTCGTCGCCATCGCCACGCAGATCCAGATCCTGCGCTCGCAGGACGTCGCGCTCAGCGTCGTCGACAGGCTCGACCTCACCGAGAACCCGCTCTTCATCCCCGACCGTCCCAACGTCGTCACCGCCGCCATCGGCGCCGCGCGTAGCGGCGCGCGCGACGCGCTGGATGCGCTGTTCGCTGCGCCGAGCCCGCCGGTCGATCGCACCAGCGCCGAGGCCGATGCAGAAGCGGCCCCGGCGGTCACCCCGCGCGAGCGCGCGGCCGTCGCCGTCCGGTCCAGTCTCGACGTCTACCGCCTCGGCGCCTCCCGGGCAATCGATGTGCGCTATACCGGCAATCATCCGGAAATCGCGGCGGCGATCGCCAACGCCGTCACGGAAGCCTACATCCAGGACCGCATCGACGCGCGCTTCGACGCGGCCGACAACGCTGGCGCCTGGCTGCGCCGTCGCATTGCCGAGTTGCAGGATCAGTTCGCCGATACCGCGCGCCGGGTTCAGGCGTTCCGCGCCGAGAACGACATCATCGATACCGGCGGTGGGCGAGGGCTGATCAACCAGCAGGCTCTGGCCCAGGTCAACGAGAGCCTCGTGCGGGCCGCTTCGGACGCCGCCGAGGCGCGCGCGCGCTACGCCCGGGTCCAGCGCGCCCTTGCGCAGGACGACCTCTCGCTCGAGCGCGTCGACGCCGGCGAGAGCGATCTCGTGACGCGGCTGCGGTCCCGCTACATCGAGCTGTCCGCCGAGGAGGACGTCCTCTCGGAGCGTCTCGCGCCCGACAACCCGGCGCTCACGTCCATACGCCGCGAGCTCGCCCGCACCGAGGACGCGATCCGCGGCGAGCTGCGGCGCGTCGCCGAGCGCCTGCGGACCGAGCAGGACATCGCCGCCGCCGGTGAGGCGGATCTGCGCGACGAGCTGAGGCGCCTCGTCGAGCGCTCGAACGTCACCGAGGAAGCGCGCGTGCGTCTCCTGCAGCTCGAGAGCGAGGCCGAGGTCCTCCAGACCGCCTACGAGAGCTACCTGAAGCGCTACACGGACGTGATCCAGCAGCAGAGCGCGCCCTTCCTGGAAGCACGCACGATCTCGCCGGCCCTCGTCCCGAGCGGCCCGACGGGACCCAGGAAGGCGCTGGTCCTCATCCTCTCGGCCATTCTCGGCGGCGGGCTCGGCCTCGCGGCGGCGGTGCTCCTGGAGGGGTTCGACCGGACGATCCGCCTGCCGCGGCAGCTCGAGGCCATCGGCGTGCGCTCGCTGGGCATCGTTCCCCTGGCGAAGCCGGTCGGTGTCTTTCGCGGGCGCCGCCTGTTCGGCCGTGCGCCGCGGGGCGCGAACGCGATGGCGGCGCGCGCCGAGCTGTCCTTGGTGGCGAGCGCGCCCGGATCGCCTTTCGCCAACGGCCTGCGGCGCGTCAAGACCCAGGTCGCCCACGCGCTGCCCGAAGGAGAGGCCGGCGGCGCCGTCATCGGGGTCACCGGGCTCTGCCCCGGCGAGGGCGCCTCCACGATCGCGGCCAACCTCGCGCGCCTCTACGCGGTCGCAGGACGCACGGCGCTTCTCGTCGACGCGAACCTCCACGACGGCACGCTCACCGAAGCTGGCGTCGGCGTCGAGCCGGAGCCGCTCGCGGGAGCCAAGCGGCTGCAGGTCGTCGGCGGCGAGGCGCTCTTCGAGCAGCTGCGCGATCCCGCCGACAACGACCCGACGGCGCTCCCCAGCGCCGCCGATCTCCTCGCCTCGACGCGCATGCGCCAGTTCATGAAGGAGGCGCGCCAGCGATACGAGATCACGATCCTCGACCTGCCGGCCCTCGAGAGCGTGCCGGACACCGGCGCGGTGGCGCCCTACCTCGACGGAATCGTGCTCGTCGCCGAATGGGGCCGGGCCTCGCGGCCGGGGCTCGAGGACGCGGTTGCGGATCTGCGCCGGCACGGCGCCCAGATCGTCGGCGCGATCCTCAACAAGGCGCGACTGCGGGCCATGCGCTCGATGGGGCACCGCCCGACCGACCTCGGCTACCGCCCGCGTCGGCGGACCGCGGCGTCCGGCCGCGCCGCGGGCATGGAGACGCCCGCGCGCGAGACCGCCGCGTGAGGCGCGCGCGCCTTACCATCGGGCTCGCCGCGCGGAAAATTCCACGGGGGCCGGGCCGTTCCGTATCGCGATCCTTCGCCGAGGAGGCCGCCCCGTGCTCGATCCCTTCGCGCTGATCGCCCGGCTGGAGCCGCTGTTCTGGATCGCGTTCGTCCTGGCGGTGAGCGGCGGGCTGGCGTTGCCGCTCGGTACGGGTTTCGGCGAGCGGGTGTTCTGGCTCGGCGGCGATCTCCTCGCGCTCGGCATCGTGGCCCTGTCGCCGATGCTCTACGCCACACTGATCTGGCGCAACCTGCACCTGTTTTCCTGGCCGCTTCTCGCAATGCTCTCGGCGCTCTGGTCGCTGACGCCGGGGCTGAGCGCGTATCACGGCGCCCAGCTGCTCATGACGATGCTGGTCGGGCTCGTGCTGCGCCGGCGCTTCGGCCTCATCGGCCTCGCCAAGCTCGTCTTCGTCGCGCTCGCGGTGGCGATGGCGCTCTCGTTCCTGAGCGTCGCCGCCGGCCTCCCGGGTACGCGCAACTACGCCGGCGAGTGGAAGGGCGTGTTCAGCCACAAGAACACGCTCGGCTCCGCCATGGTCGTCCTGGCCTATACCGCGGGCGCCCTCTCGTGGGCCGGCTGGCGGCCTTGGATCAGCGGCGGCGTCGCCGTGCTCGCGGTCGTCGCGCTGGCGGCGAGCGGATCGGGCGCGGCGACCGTCGCCTTCGTGGCCGTGCTCGCGGTCGCGCCGCTCCTCGTCGGCATCCGCCTGGGCGCGCACCCGACCCTGCTCGTGGCCACCTGCGGCCTGAGCCTCGCCGCGCTCGCCGGGATCGCCTTCGTGGTCGCCGGCACGGATCCCTACACCGTCGCGCTCGACGCGCTCGGCAAGGACCGCACGCTGACGGGCCGCACGCTGCTGTGGCAGTTCGGGCTCGCGTCCTTCGCCGAGAACCCGATCCTGGGGATCGGCTACAAGGCGTACTGGGACTCCCCGGCGACCACAAGCGCCTACCTGATCTACTGGTTCGGCCAGGCGATCTGGACCTTCCACAACAACGCGATCGAGGTCGCGGTGGCGTTCGGCAGCGTCGGGCTCGCGCTGTTCGCGATCGGGCTCGCGGTCTCGGCCGTGATCGCCGTCGCGCGCTTCCTGACGAGCCGCCGCGCCGAGGATGCATGGGCGCTCATGGCGATGACGCACATACTCGTCGTCGCGCTCGCGGAGACCCCGCTGTTCTACAACCACAGCCTCTATCAAATGCTCTTCGTCGCCCTCGGAGCCCACCTCGCCGGGAGCCGCGTGGCCGCGCCGTCGGCCGGTCGCGTGTCGTCGCGGCCCGCGCGCGGCCTCGCACCGTAGCGCGCCGGGCGCCGCACCTCACCGAGCGCCCGTCGCCTCCGACGCCGCGTAGCTGGCGCTGCCCCCGGGCGCGGCGTTCGACGACGGCGCCACCTCTTCGCCGCCGCCGATGTCGGGCATGGGCACGATGGCGCGAACGGTGTCGCCTGGCCGGATCGGGGTGAATTCCTCGACCACGGCCTCCTTCGTCTCGCCGTCCGTGGTGCGCACGATCGAGTAGATCGGCTCGAACAGGTCCCGGCGATTCGCGGCCTCGCGCTTTGCGGGGGCGATCACCTCGGCCTCCTGGAGCATGGCGCTCGCCGTGGCGAAGCGCTCGCGCATCTTCTCCATTTCGGCCTGGGTCTGGCGCATCTCCCGGGCGACCTCGCGCCGCCGCGCGGCGTGCAGGGCGATGATGTTGCGTTCGGCCTGGTTGATGTCGACCTGGGCCCGGATCAGCGACCGGGTGATGGTGCCGCGATCCGACTCGTAGTCTGCGAGGCGTCGCTCGAGATCCGACAGGCGCGAGGCGGTGCCGAGCCCGCGCTCGACCAGGCCGCGGACCCGTTCGACCTCCTCCGCGATCGAGTCGACCTGGCTCTGCTTGAGCGCCATCTGCTCCTCGAGCTGCGCGACCTGCCCGGCGAGCAGCGCCTGCAGCCGCTCGTTGGCGTCGACCTCCTGCTCGAGGCTCTCGCGGCGGGAGCGCAGGATCAGGTCCTCCTCGCGCAGCATCAGGTCGACCGCGGGATCCGTCGGCCGTCGCTCGACGAGGCGCTCGGGGAAGGCGATCTCGGCGGCGTCCTCGAGCTCCGCCTCCAGCCGGGCGCGCCGCGCCGCGAGCTGGTCGAGCTCGAGCGCGATCACGCGCAGCTCGCCGCGGCCCGAGATCGCGTCGCGCTCGAAGCGGTCGAACGCGTCCGGTCCCCGGCGCATGCCGCCGGCGATGCTGATCGCCTGGAGCACGGTCAGCCCAGGGCGGTAGGGGTATTCTCCCGGCCGGCTGACGGCGCCCACGACGTAGAAGGGCCTGTAGGCGCGGATCTCGACGACCGCGCTCGGTTTCTCGAGCAGGCCGGCGGTCTCCTGCAGCTGCGTCGCGATCTCCTCGCCGATCGCCCCCGTCGACCTGCCCGCGGCGTCGAGCGGGCCGATCAGAGGCAGCGAGAGCCGCCCGTCGGCGCCCACGACGAACTCGTCGTCGAAGGCCTCCCAGGCATGCGCCTCGCCGGTGGACGGACGCCATTCGAAGACGCGCAGGCGCAGCGTGTCGCCGGCGCCGACGACACCGGCCTCGACGTCGGCCGGCTCCTGCTGCGCGAGCGCCGGCGCCCGGGCGCCGACGCCGACCCCGACGCCGAGGCACGTGGCGAGGAACAGGGCGAAGAAGAGGGCTCTCGCGACGCGCTGCATGAGGACTCCGCAGTTCGAGCTCTGGTTTCGACGGTGGGGTCTGACGATCGTCTCGACGCCCTGCGCAACGCGCGAGCGGCGCGGAATGTCCCGCCGCGCCGGGCTTTTCTCGACGGCGCGCCTCACGCGACGTCGGCGCCGCCCCGTCGGCCGAGCCAGAGCCGGTCGGGCAGGATCCGGCGCGCGCGGGCGAGCGGGAACAGCGCGCGACGCCGCAGCCCCGCGGGCAGCATCGAGAAGGCGAGCCAGAGCGCGAGCCGCGGCTCGCGCGGCGCGGCGCGAACGGCCTTGAGGAGGTGCAGGCGCGCCGCCCAGCCGCTCCCGTAGGGCGACTCCAGATGCCGGCGCGCGCAGTCGAGGTGGAAGAGGTGCTTGACGCCCGCCGCCCGCATCTCGGCGCCCCAGCGGTCGAGATGCGTCTGGCGCGCGCGCATGTTGGCGTCGAAGTTGCGCGAGCGCCGCTCGTCCGGTCCGCCGTCGCCGCCGGCGTTGCGATAGGCCGTCAGCGGATCGGGGACGAAGTCGAATTCGTAGAAGCGGGCGATCCGGAGCCAGAGATCGTAGTCCTCGTTCGCCGGCAGGCTTTCGTCGAAGAGCCCCACCGCCTCGAGCGCCTCGCGCCGCACGAGCGTGCTGCTCGTGCCGAAATGGACGACGTTCGTATGCAGCATGTCGCGCCACACGTCACCGCGCGCCCTCGGGGTCCAGGTGGTGGAGACGCCGTTCGCCTCCTCGACGGCGAGCCCGGTGTAGAACAGCCCGACGCGATCCGGCCGGCGGCGCGACAGCGCGACCTGCCGCTCCAACTTCCGCGGCATCCAGGCGTCGTCGGAATCGAGGAAGGCGAGGAGGCTTCCGCGCGCTTCGCGCACACCCCGGTTGCGAGCGGCGGCGACGCCCGCATTCGCCGGTTGGCGCAGATAGCGCAGGCGCGTGTCCGTGCGCGACCTCACCAAAGCCTCCGTCGCGTCGGTCGAGGCGTCGTCGACGACGATGACCTCGAGGTGGCGATAGGTCTGGGCCAAGGCGCCGTCGAGAGCGCGCGCGAGCGTCCGGGCCCGATTGTAGGTCGGCACGATCACGCTGACGACCGGCTCGGCGCAGGCGAGGGCGGTGCGATCGGCCACGGGCGGACGCGGAGTCGCGCGAGCGCTCGGCGCGCGACGCGACGTGTCCGCCAGATCCTGCAGCGCGCGCAGGAGCCTGCGCCTGCGGGACGGCAAGCCTCCGCGGGCGCCCGCGGGGCGGCGAGACGCTCCGTCCTCGGCCCGCGCGCGCAAGGCTTCGTGCCCCGGGGGGCATTCGGCCGCGAGGCGGCGGTAGGCTCCGCCGAGTGCCGCCTCGCGTTCCGCAGACGGGCCCGCCTCGACCACGAGCCGCTCGATGCTCTCGAGTACCGCGAGGCTGGACATCAGCCCCTCCGGCGTGAGGCGCCGTCCGCTGAGGGTCTGCACGCCGTGCGGCGGGCGGCGGTAGAAGGCGAGCCCGTCGGGGGTCTCGACGAGAGGCACGCCGCGCAGGAGGGCGCGCATCATCAGGTGACCGTCGTCGTTGACGCCGATCCGCGGATCCCAGCCGCCGCTGCGCGCATAGGCGGCACGAGACCAGAGCACCGCGCAGGGCGGGAAGTACCAGCCGGTCAACCAAGCCGCGACCGGATCGCCGCCGGGCGCGCGCGGGACGCAGGAGGCCGGCGCCTCCGACCAGCGCGTCCCGACGAGCTCGTACCGGCGCCAGGGGCAGCAGGCCACGCCGTCGCCCCGTGTCACCAGCGCGGCGCAGAGCGCATCGAGCGCCGTCGGCCCGACCAGATCGTCGGCGTCGAGAAACAGAAGCGCGTCGCCGACCGCCTCCGCGGCGCCGGTCGCCCGCGCCGCGGCGGCGCCGGGACGCGCTTCGCGCAGGAGCCGAACGGACGGGCCGAAGCGCGTCGCGATCTCCGCGCTGCGGTCGCGCGAGCCGTTGTCGACGACGATCACCTCCGATGCCGGCGCCGTCTGGTTGAGCACCGAGCGGACGGCCTGGGCGAGATAGGCTTCGCCGTCGCGGACGGGGATGACGACCGAGACCCGCATCGGCTCAGACCGGGTCCGGCCCGGCGGGCGCCGCAGCGGTGCGGGCGAGCGCGTCGAGGGCCGTCTCCACCGCGGCAGGATCGACGTACATGTCTCGCTCGAGCGGCGAACCCGGGCCGCGCGGCTGCGCCGCGACGATGCCCCAGCGGTGCCCCATCGCGGAAGCGAGAGCGTAGAAGTTGGGATTAGGGAAGCCGAGCCAGGCGATCTCGAGAACGCGGGCCCCGGGCGGGCAGAACATCATGTTCGTCAGTCCGGCGCCGTGCGGCGCCGCGAGAACCGTCGTCTCGCTCATCAGCCGGACCTGCCGCGGGAAGTCGAGCTCCTCCATGAAGACGCGCTGGAAACCAGCCGCCTCGAAGAGCGGCCAGATCTCGTCTTCGTTGGCGAGCTTGCGCATGCGCGCCCGCTCGCGGCTCACGTAGACGCGCCGCGTCGGGGCGGCCGCGACGGGCGCGAGCGCCTCTCGAACCGGCCGAAGCAATTCCGGCCGGAACCGATCCGTTCCGAGGATCGTCAGCCGGGCGACCTCGATCGGGCGGTCACCATCGACCGTGCGGAACGCGTCCGGGTCGAGCCCCATCATTCGCAACGAAGCCCGCATCGCCGGGGTCGGCGACCGGGGAAGGAGAACCTCGCCGAGCGCGCCGCGATCGCGCAGCAGGACCAGCTTCGGCAGGTGCGCGGTCAACCAATGCGAGTGGTTGTCATAGACCCGCTCGCAGATCCAGGTCGCGCGCTCGAAGCGCTGCGGCGGCGCGCCTCGGCGCAGGGCCGCGGCGTGCGCGTCGCGGAACTTCATCTCCCTCAGGTTCAGGGCACGCTGATCGCGGGTGAGGAGCGCGGGGAAGAACTCGCCGCGCCAGTCGTGCACGGGAACGATGCGAGCATCCGGGATCGTCGCGATGAACGTCTCCTCGCTCGTCCGGGCCGGCACATCGCGCATGGAATAGCCCCACCAGCCCGCATCGGCTGGCAGGAGGTCTCGGTCGGCGACGTTGAAGGGAAGCGGGTTGCGTGCGACCGCCCGCGCGTGGATCGTTTCACAGCGCGCGAACGCGACGCCCTTCGCCCGCATGGACGCCACGTGATCCTGAGCCGAGACCGGGACGACATGGCGATAGCCCACCCATGACGGGGGCAGGCCCGCCCTCACGCCGATCGTGCAGGCCTCGCGGACGCCACGCCGCGCGCGCGCCGCCAGGCGCCGACCCGGCCCGAGGCCCTCGGCGCTCGCCGCCGCCGCTCCGTCGCTCGTGCTTCGCATCGTGTCGCATCCCTGCTCGTGCATGGCGGGCAAGACCGCCGAAGGAGGCCGCTGAATGAGCGCCCCGTCGAATTCGCCAGCAACCACGGCCGGGGCGCGGCAGGTTGCCCGCGCGAGATCGAGACGCCGCGAGGGCGGGAGGAGGCGCCGGTCGATCGGCCTGCCTGTCCCGCCGTGCAGGCTCGGAACGTCGCGACCCCGTTCCGGGTTGCCGCTCGTCGGACGTTCTTCGGGTGGAGGGCAATACGCATGATGCGCAGCACGCTGAAGCGGCTCGTCGAAGCCACGCTCAACGTCAAGATATACCGCAAGCCTCCGAGCAAGCACTTCTACCCCACATTGGCAACGATGCGGCGCTGGTCGGAGGCGGACATCGTGTTCGACGTCGGAGCCAACGACGGCAGAACCGTGCAGTTGCTGCAGACCTATCTCCCATCTCCTCGAATCTTCGCCTTCGAGCCGGTGTCCGAGACGTTCGGCGTTCTGCGAGACAGGATGAGCGGGCTCCGAAACGTCTCCGTGCATCCCTATGCGCTCGGCGACGTCGCGGGAGAGGCGGAAATCAACTTGCACGAGCTATCGACGCACAACTCGCTCATCACCGACTCTCCGAGCGGAGGCGGGCGCGAAACCGTCCGCATCGAGACGGTCGACCGTGTCATGAGGGAGTTCGACGTCGGCTTCGTGCACTTCCTGAAGATCGACACGGAGGGATACGAGCTGCAGGTCCTCCAGGGCGCTGCGGACGCCCTCGGGGCTGCGCGAATCGGCATCGTTCAAGCCGAGTTCCACCTGAATGCGGAGGAAGGACTGCAGCGCATCCACGATTTCCTCGGCCCGTTCGGCTACGAGTTGGTGGGCCTGTACAATCAATGCCATTGCGGGACGGAGTTCGCCCATGACTGGCGCTACGCCTCGACGGCCGGCTACAGCCCCCATCGGCTCAGCTATGCGGACGCCGTCTACATCTACACCGGAAACAAGAGATCGCCGCAGCCGGCCTTGATGTAGAGGGCGTTCGGCGTCCCGATCCACAGGCGCCGTTCGGCGCTTCGATAGGGGAACGCTTCCATCGGCCGCCCGTTTCAGGCCCGCCCATTTCCCGGAGGCGAACCGCAATGTTGAACAAGACGGTCTGGCTGCTCTGGCTGCAGGGTTGGGACACCGCCCCCTGGCTCGTCCGTCAGGTCGCCGAATCGTGGAAGATCAACAATCCTGGCTGGAACATCGAGTTCTTGAGCGAGGGAAATCTCGGACGCTACGTCAATGACATCGACTACATCCACAGCGACGACAAGGATATCAGCCCGCAAGCGAAATCGGATATCATCCGCCTCAGCCTGCTGAAGAACCACGGCGGCGTCTGGGCGGACGCGACCCTTCTGTGCATGCAGCCACTGGAGCCCTGGGTGGAGGAGGCCGCGAAACCGGCAGGGCTGTGGATGTATCATGGCTCGGGGGGCGGCATGCGGCCGACGCAGGGGCCGGCCAGCTGGTTCATAGTCTCTCATAAGAACGGGCTAATGATCGAGAAGTGGAAGACCGCATGCGATTCGTACTGGCGCAGCAACGATTCTGTGAAGAACTACTTTTGGCTTGACGCGCTGTTTCGCAAGCTCTTCGAGTCGGACAAAGACTTTCGGGAATGCTGGAAACGCGCGCCCTACCTCTATTGCAGCTGGCAGGGTCAAGCGCACATGCTCGCCTATCCCGGCGGGACCACGTCGAGCGACGACGGCGTCAAATCCATCCTGGAACAAAAGCCTCCCTACATTCTCAAGCTGTGGTGGAAGCGATGGGCCGACATATTTCCGGACGTTGCGGCCGACGAAGCGAAGCGCTCGAATGGCTATTTCGCGGTGCAGATGTCGAAGCGGAGCTTCACGCACAGGCACCGGATGCTGTCGAAGGGAAGCCTCGCGTTCGCCGCCGCGATGGCCCGCTTGTACGCCGACAGGAAAATCCTTCGATACCGACGATCGGCGGCAGGGGCCTGACTGCAGATTGGTCAACCAGGAAAAACCTTGCGGCGGCTACTGCCCATAGTCATAGAGCGCTCGGAATTTCGACCTCCGGACCCGGCCGCGGAACGAGATCCGGTTCGCCAATCTCTCGGATGTCCTCGTCGACTGCCGCATCTCGGTCCCCCGTGGTCGGAAGCAGGGGCGAGCCCGGCCGCTCGCTCAGCCGCGGCATGCCGCAGCGCCGCTCGGGCCGGCCGGCGGCGCTCCGGCTCGTCCTCATGCGGTCTGCGCTCGCATCGGCGGCGCCCCGGCATCCCGACCGGCCGCGCCCGCCGTCACCGCGCCCTCGAGCACGTCGAGCAGGTCCGCGATCTGTCGCTCGCTCTGGAGTTCGGGTCGCGAGGCGCCGGCGCGCGCCGCCACGCAGAGCCGCTCGTAGAACTCCGGATCGTCCCAGATTTGGCGCAACGCGCTCACCCACGCATCGATCCCGGCCTGCGGATCGACGAGTAGCCCCGCGTCGCCGACGGCCTCGGGCAGGCCGCCCCGGCGGGAGGCGAGGGCCGGTACGCCGCTGTACTGCGCCTCGACCGGAACCCGGCCGAACGCCTCGTCCCATCGGCTCGGCACGAGGACCACGCGCGCGATCCCGTAGATGCGCCGCATGTCGCGGGACCGCGGCAGCAGATCGACGTTCGCAAGATCCGCGAGCCGCGCCTTCAGCGCTCGGCGCGCCTGCGCGTCGAGGGTCCACGCTTCCACGAAGGCGAAGGGGATGTCGGGGCAGCGCGCCGCGAGGGCGAGCGCGACGTCGAGCCCCTTGCTCGGATGCGGATTGACGAACACCACCGTCTCGCGGGTCGTCTCGCTGCGGTAGCGCTCCGGCCGAAACAGCGGATGGACGATCCGGCTGGAAAGCCCGTAGGCCTGCGCGTAGCGCTGCGCCGTAAAGCGCGAGTTGGCGATGAAGCGCGCGCCTGGGAGCCCGGCCGGGTCGCCGCCGAGATCCTCGAACTCGACATTGCGCAGGTAGAGCACCGCGGGCACGCCGCACTCGAGCGACTTTCGCGCTATCGGTACGGGAAAGCCCGACTGCGTGACCACGACCTCCGGCCGCCACGCCGCGAGAACGCGCGCGACCGCCTCGTGCGGATGCCAGGCCCGGAAGGTGGGGTAGCCGAGCGCCCGATCGACCGCGTAGCCCCGGCCGGTCAGCTTCAGCGCGACCCGGGCGCGCAAGCCGACGGCGCCGGGCTTGGTCAGCCCGGCCAGGACGGCGACCTCGTGGCCGCGGGCGACGAGCTCTCCCGCGAGCTCGTGGGTGCTGGATTGCGCGCCCCCGGCGATCTGCGGGATGTAGGGATGCGCGCTCGCAAAGAGAATTCTCATCTCGCCTCCCTCGGGCGGGGCACGATCGCGGTGCTATTCCGCGGCCATCTGCGCGAAGTCCCGGTGGCGCTCGCGCAGCTCCTCGTAGGTCCCCTGCGCCTCCACCCGGCCGTCGCGCATGAAGTACAGGCGGTCGCAATTGCGCACGGTGGTCAGGCGATGCGCGATCATGACGATCGTGCGCTCGCCCCGCATCTGCTCGACCGAGCGGATCACCGCGCTCTCGGTCACCGTGTCGAGGGACGAGGTCGCCTCGTCGAGGATCAGGACCGAAGGGTCGTTGTAGAGGGCGCGGGCGATGCCGATCCGCTGGCGCTCGCCGCCCGACACACGCAGCCCGTTCTCGCCCACCTGGGTCTCGAGCCCGCTCGGCTGGCGCGCGACGAACTGCTGCAGCTGCGCCGCCTCGATCGCACGCGCCAGGGCGGCCTCGTCGATGTCCCGGTCGGGAACGCCTAGCGCGATGTTGCGGCGAATCGTGTCGTCGAGGATGTAGATCGTCTGCGGCACGTAGCCGATCGCGCGCTGCCAGCGCCGGACGCCCGACACGCGAATGTCCACGCCGTCGACGAGCACGGCGCCGCGGTCGGGCTCCAGCAGGCCGAGAATGGCGTCGACCGCTGTGGACTTGCCCGCTCCGGTGCTGCCGACCAGCGCCACTGCCGAGCGCGCGGGAACGACGAGGTCGAGGCCCTGCAGCGCCGGGCGGTCCGCGCCGCTGTGGCGGAACCAGACGTCCTCGAGGCGGATCTCGGAGCGCAGCCGCATCGGCTCGCCCTCGGGGGGAGCCAGGGCGTCCTGCCGGTCGCCCTCGCGCTCCAGCTCCATCAGGTGCCGGTGGACCGGGGCGAGCGAGACGCTGCTGTAGCGCAGCCCCGTGAGCCGCGAGAGCAGCGAGGAGAACCCCTCCCGCAGCCGCACGAGCGCCACGACGAAGAGCGACATCGTCACGAGGATCGACTCGACGGGACGCGCCAGCAGCACCAGGGCGACCGCAAGCACGAGAAGGCCCGTGATGGCGACCATCTCCGTCAGGGGCGGGATCATGCGGCTCAGGAAGTTCTTGTAGCGTATCGCATGCGCGGTGCGCGCCAGGCCGTCTCCGAAGCGCTCGGCGAAGAGCGCCTCGCGGTTGAGAACCCGCGATTCCTTGATGCAGCCGAAAGCCTGGTAGAGCGCCTGCACGAAGCGGCTGCGATGGCGCTGCTCGGTCAGCGCGTGACCCTGCAACTGCCGGCTCGTCGCGAGCAGCACGCCGAGCATGCACGACGCGAAGAGCGCGCCCCAGAAGATCGTGATCACCGGCTCGGCGACGAGGAGGAAGGCCAGGATCGCGACCAGGACCACGATGCGGGTGGCCACGTCCAGGACGGCCCCGATGATCTGCTGCGCGATCACGTTCGTCTCGTGCTCGACGTTGCGCAGGAGCTCGGACGTGTTGTGCCTCAGGTGGAACACATACGGCGCGCGCATGTAGGCGCGCATCAGCCGGTTGGCGAGCTCGACGCGACGGTTGAGCGTGTATCGGATCTGGGAGTAGTGGTTCAGCGCCAGGAACGCGTTCTTCGCGGCGAAGATCCCGAACAACGCGGCCGCGCCCCAGACGACCAGCGTCTTCGGGGACTCGCTGCCGAGTTCGCGCAGGTCTTCGCCCACGAACGGAATGGTCCCGAGCCGCTCGGGATCGACGAGAGCGCCGACGAACGCCGGCACCGCTGCGAGGCCGACGACCTCCAGGACGGCGCTGACGAGCATCATCGCGAGCAGAACGAGGCCGTTGCGCTTGTCCTTCGGGCGGAGCAGCGCGAGAAGCTGAGCGAGCGAGTTCTTCACGTTGGGGCAGGTCCTGGTTCCCGGGGGACGGCGGCCGGAGCGACCGAAGTGGCGCGGTGAAGCGCTCGTCGGAAAGCGACGGTCCGCGACAAGGTTCCATTGCCGGCGAGCGCGCGCGTGTTTTCTCGTTGGCGCAACGCGTCGTCCCGCGGTCCGCTTTCCGTCGTGGTCGCCGCGACGGCCGGCAGGGCGGGAACTCTCCCGCCCTCTCGTCCTTGATAGAGCCGGTCTCGGCCGCGCCGGCCCGGCAGCCGCGGCGCGTGTCACACCCCGGCGTGCATCCAGGCACGCACCCAGGAAGGACGGCCCTTGAAGATCTGCATCGTCGCAGACGAGTTCCCCCGCCTGTCCGAGACTTTCGTGTCGGATCAGGCGCTGTGCCTGCGCGAGCGTGGCCACGATGTCGAGGTGCTCTGCCGGCGGCGCGCTGGCGGCCGAGGCGCCATTCCGGAGGAGCTCCGGGCGGCGGCGCCGCGGACGCGCACGTGGTGGAGGGCCGCGAGCCCGCTCGACGGAGCCGTCGCGCGGCTCCCGCCCCGCTGGCGGCACCGCGCCGGCGCAGCGCTCGATCTCCTCTCCGCGCGACGGCTCTCAAAGGTCGACGTGATCGTCGCGCATTTCGGCTACGAGGGCGCGCGCGTCGCGCGGCTGATGCGGCGCGTGAACGGCCTGCCGCCTCTCGTCACGATCTTTCACGGCCACGACGTCGCGACGGTTCCCCCGGAGCGGATCGGCGCGCTCTACGCCGATCTGTTCGCTCACGGCGCGCGCCACCTCGCCGTGAACGCCGCCTTTTGCGCCGCGCTCGTCGCCGCGGGGGCGCCGGCCGAGCGGATGCGGGTCCACCATGTCGGCGCGCGGCTCGACCATATTCCGTTCGCGCCGCGCAATCGGGGTAAGGGGCCCCTGAATCTGCTCTCGGTCTGCCGGCTCACCGAGAAGAAGGGGATCGCCTACGCCTTGCGGGCCCTCGCAGTGATGAAGGCGCGCCGGCCGCAGCACGATTGGCGCTATCGGATCATCGGCGACGGGGAGGGGCGCGCGGAGCTCGAAGCGCTCGGCCGGGCTCTTCGCCTCGACGATCGGGTGACGTTCCTCGGGTCTCGCCCCGCCGCGACGGTGCGCGAGCGCCTGGCCGACGCCGAGGTCTTCCTCCTGCCGAGCGTCACCGCGCGCAACGGCGACGCGGAGGGCATACCGGTCTCGATCATGGAGGCCATGGCCTCGGGTGCCCTCGTCGTCAGCACCGTGCATTCCGGTATCCCCGAGCTCGTCGCCGCCGGCGAGACCGGGCTGCTCGCCCCGGAACGCGACGTCGAAGCGCTGGCCGATCGCCTGATCGAGGCCGCCGACATGGCGCCGGAGCGACGGGCCGCGATGGCGCGGGCGGCGCGGCGGCGCGTCGAGGAGGATTTCGACGTGATGCGTCAGACGGAGAAGCTCGAGCGGGAGCTCGCGGCCCTCGTTCGTTCGCCTGCGTCATGATCCGTCCCGCGCTCCTCGCCATCACCCATGCCCGCGGTCGGCAGCAGGCGGAATCCGCAGAGGGAACCACGGTTGATCACGCCTGTTTCCCACGCGGACGCCCGAAGCGCCGAGGTCTCCTTTTGCGGCGAGTCGTCTGCCTCGTAAACACCGCCGAGAATGCGTGCTTGCCGTTCCCGCAGCCACTGCGCAGCCTCGCTCCATACGATCTCCCACCCCCTATCGGGCCGCGGCACGAGACGGCGATCACCGGCGTCATCGAAGGCGTCGGCCCTGCGTCGGGTCCGTCATGAGCTGGAAACCACGACCATTCTGGAAAATCGGGACGTATCGGCCGAGCACCCTTGAAACCGCCTCGCTCGCCGCCCTCGTCTTCGTCGTGGGCGGCGACACGACGTCGGCGCAATGGCCTCCGGCCTGTGGTCCAGCCCGCGAGGGCTCCACGCAGAGGTCGCGACGATGAGCGGCGCGTTGCTCTCGCGTGCGCGAGCCAAGCTGGCCCGGTCGCTTCCGGTCAAGCCGAGACGACTGCGCCCGGCGCGGGGCGCCCTGAGCATCACCTTCGATGATTTTCCCAGAAGCGCGTGGTCGGAAGGAGGCGCGGTGCTGGCCGGCCACGGAGTGCGCGCGACCTATTACGCCAGTGGAGGGCTGTGCGGCCGCAGATACCTCGATCTCGACCAGTTCACGCCCGAGGATCTCGAAGCCGTTGCCGCCTGCGGCCACGAGGTCGGCAGCCACGGCTTCGAGCACGCCTCCGTGCTCGATCGAAGCAGGCGAGACTTCGTCGCGTCCGTCGCCCGGAACGAAAGCTTCCTCCGCTCGATTCTTCCGCAGACGAGGATCGAGACCTTCGCCTATCCGTTCGGCTCGGTGTCCGTGGGTGCCAAGATGGCGATCGCCGCGCGCTATCGCGTGGGGCGGGGCATCGCGCCGGGCTCGAATGGTCCCTGGATCGACGCCAGCGAGATCAAGAGCGTCGCCTTCGAGAAGCGACAGATGGCCGAGCACGACATCCCGAGTCTCATCGGCGAGGCCGCCTCGAGCGGACGATGGTTGAGCGTCTTCACCCACGACGTGAGCGACAGGCCCTCGCCCTGGGGGTGCCGAGCGCGCGATCTCGACGAGCTCATCGTGAACGCCAAGCAGGCCGGGCTGGAGATCCTGCCGGTCGTCGACGTCGCGCGGGGCGAGCCGGAAGCCGGCCGAGCATGAACCGGTCCCGGAGCGGGGGTCGTCGGCCGTCGGAGCGAGGAGCCGTACCGTGATCAAACCGGACGATCGTGAGACCCTGGAGCACGTCGCCGGCGACCTCACGCTGTCGCGAGCGGACTACGAAGACATCATCGCCCGCGCCGAAGCGGCTGCGCGGCACTGGGACTTCACGGCGCCGGCGCGGGTCCTCGATCGCGTCGTCGAGGTGCGAGATCCAGGCCGGCCCCGCGGCGCCGCCCGCAGGCGCATCGTCGCCGCGCTCGCCCTGCGGCTGCCGGAGCGCATCCCCGCGCTGCGGCTGCCCGGGTCGATCCTCGAGCTCTATCCCGACGCCGTCGGAAAGATGGCGCGTTTCCTCCGGGAGGACGAGCCGGAATACGACCTCGATCATTACGCCAAGGACGCGCGGCTTGCGCTGGGCGCGAGCGTGCCCGGCGGAGCGGAGATCGTCGACCTGTATTCACGGATCGGTCCGAGGCTGGCCTTGCGCCAGATCGGCCATCGGGATGGCGTCACGAGCCTGGCCCGGTATCTGACCGCCGGCAGCTTCCGGCCGATGCTGCAGATCCATCTGGATGCTCGTGACACGGCAGATTTCAACGAGGCGGGTCGCGAGGCCGTCTATCGCAGAGTGGCCGATCTGCTCGCACGCGATCGAACCAGGGCGGGCATGATCGCCACCAGCTGGTTCTACGATCCCGCCCTGCCCGCCATCAGCCCGCGGCTCGCCTATCTGCAGAGGCCCCTGGAGCATGGCGCCTATCGGCTCTTCATCTGCGCCACACGCCTCGACGCCGAGCGCGCTGCCGCGAAGTCGCCGACGCGCAGGGCGCTGATCGAAGAAGGCGCCTACAAGCCAGCATCGTACAGCTTGATCTGGCCTCGCGTCGCTTTGCTCGCGTGGGTCAGGTCTCGCGGTCGACGTAGCTAGGGTGCGGACTCATGTATGGATGCCCCCGTCTGTGCAAGGCGGTTCGTCGAACAGACAGGCGTGTGATCGGGGGCTGGTCAACGGCCGACCCGCCGCGGAGCGTCTCGCCTTCCGCTGCGAGCGCGCTCTCCGTGGCGTGGCCGTCGGGCGCAAGGCATGGCTCTTCGCCGGCTCCGACCGCGGCGACGGGCGCGCCGCTTGCCGCTTACGAGGCCAGAGCCTTCCTGCTGGAACGAAGGGTGACATCAATCAGCACTCGTTAAGTCGGACGCGCGAGCCTATGCGGTGTCTCTCCAAGGCACATCGTCGGCATGGCGACGATAGCGTCGATGTTCGAGCAGTCAGCCAAGAGATGGGCGAGCGCGCGGCGGGCACCGTCAAGCATGATCAGATGCCTTCCGTCGACGTAGAGGATGATTGGAGGAAAACACGCGCCCGCTTGCACCGCGTCAGCGTAGTCGATAATGCGCTCGATCCTGAGGTCGGTGTCAGCCTGCGATCGGCCCTGTGCAATGCTGCGTGCGCGATAGGCTCGAATCATCGCGTCCCCGCGTTTATTCGGCATACGCCATTGAACACTGGCCGATACCTTGGCGATAGCGCAGTCTTCAGGTGACGCGGCAGGGCGTTTCACCGGCAGATAGCGGCGCAGGAGGGCCTTCTCGTCGTCAGTCGCCGACGCCCAACATGCTGGAAGGTTGACACTGATGTCCACGAGCCCCTCTGTCGCGCCCTCGCGGCGAAGATGCAGACGGTGAGGAAGGCTGGTGACGTGGAGCCGTTCGGGGACGAACTCACGCAAGATGCGGCGGGAGCGTTTGAGAAATGCAACCGCATAACGTTTCGGCATGACCAACAAAGGCCGTCTCCCCTCTGAGAGGTGAGCCGGCTAACACGTGTGCCTCCCGACAGTTCCGGCGAGTTCCTCTTCGACGTAGGCTCTGCTCCATGACGACGCCTGGAGACCGTGGACATGAGGACGGCTTGCCGGCACGGACGACGGCGATCCTCGGCTCTCGGGCTCTACGCTGGCGACCTTGCGGGATCGCGAGCCACTGCGGGCGGTGCCCTTTTCCGGGTTGAGGCGGAGACGGCGGCGTGGATGCCGGAGCAGTGGATGGTCACCGGCGGGCGAGGAGAGGGGCTCGGGCGCGGCCTGCTTCTGCAGCGCGACCGCTGGTGTCGTCAGTGACCTCGGCGTCGCACTCGGTCCCGCCGCCGGTCCGAACCCAGGTTCCATTGCCCCGGCGCTCACCCTCGCTCCGGCGAATCTTCAGCCGATGTACGCGGAGGCGCACGAAACGTGCCCGCTTCGATCGATCGGGATGGCGAGACGTCGCGCCGCATCGGGCAGGAGGCTTCCCGAGACGAAGGGGCGCTGCTCTCGTCCGAGGAAGTCCCGGTACCCCTCGACCACGTTCGCGACGGCATCGGCTTCGGTCTCGGCGACCGACACGAAGCACATCGGCTTCTCCGCGGCGGAGAGGCGGCTGACTGTGAGCAGATAGCATGTCGGCATGTCGTTCGTGGCTCCGCGTGCGAGTGGGCGATGCCGGGTGCGGAGGCAGGATCCGCGCCCCGGCAGAGGGGGGCGGCGGCGTCAGTTCGGCGTCGAGATGGCGCGCTGCTCGGGACGCGCGCCGACGGGGAGCATGACGTGGGCGTAGGGCGTGCCCGGCCACATCACGTAGGGGCCGTCGGCGACCGGGGTCGTCGGCAGGCCCGCGAGCATGGGCTCCGGGGCGAGGATCATCACGTGCGGTCCCTCGACGATCCACTGGTTGTCGGCGGTAGGCATGGGATCGGCAGGGTCGATGTTGCTCGCGCCGCCGGTCGGGCTGTCGCCGGCCATCATGTAGGCGATCCCCAGGCGATCGACCTCGACGGGCGCGCCGCTCGTCAGGCCCCCGATGAAGGCGGTCCACGGCGCGTCGAGGCACATCGCGCCGCCGAAGCCATCCGGCGCCGGCATGCAGGTGAAGGCGCCGGTACCTTCGCGCAGCACGGTTCCGTCGAGATCCACCACCGTCGCGGTTGGGCGAACCTGAGCCGGCGCGGCCGCGAGCGCCTCCGCGATCCGGGCCTGTGCAGCCGGAGCCGGTGGCGGGGTTTGCGCGAGCGCCGGGGTGGCCGCCAGGACGATGATCGCGACGAGACAAGGTCGGTGCATGGTATCCTCCCATTCGTGGGGTTCTCGGCAAAATCGCTAGTTCAGGCTGATCGCGCTGCGGGGCTGGCGGTCGACGCTCAGCTGAAAGACGTCGGGCCGCGCGTAGTGACCGCTCGCGTCGAACTTCCGGCGCGACGCGTGCGCGGCGGACACGTCGATCCCGGCGACGAGCAGGCCCTTCTCCTTGCGCATCGGACCCGCTACGGCGCCTCCGAAGGGCTCGTAGACCA
This sequence comes from Salinarimonas sp., assembly GCF_040111675.1. Lineage (NCBI taxonomy): Bacteria > Pseudomonadati > Pseudomonadota > Alphaproteobacteria > Hyphomicrobiales > Salinarimonadaceae > Salinarimonas > Salinarimonas sp. The sequence goes on from NZ_CP157794.1 coordinate 1,437,764, forward strand.
CGGCGTCGCCGGGATTGATCCATTCGCCGGCGGTCGGGAACAGCTCGTCCCGGTAGGGCAGCGACGGCGGGATATCCGCCTCCTCCAGCGTCGTGGCGCAGCCGATCACCCAGCAGCCGCCTTCGCGCGCGATGTGCTGCATCGTCGCCATCCAGGTGTCCCCGCTGTCCCAGGTCGGCGCGACGTAGATGTCGAGGTTCTGCGCGTAGAGGGCGAACCGCGCGAGCGGCATGTAGCTCTCCCAGCAGATCAGCGCTCCGATCCGGCCCACTGCGGTCTCGACGACGTTCAGCCCGGAGCCGTCGCCGAACCCCCAGATCATCCGCTCCGGGTTCGTCGGCATCAGCTTGCGGTAATTGTTCAGGATGCGCCCGTCCGCGTCGATGATCGCGCAGCTGTTGAACAGTGTGCTGCCGCTGATCGCGCCGTCGAGCTCCTGGTAGCCGACGACGACGACGATCTCGTGCTCTCTCGCCGCCTCCTGCAGGGGACGAAGGCGGCCCCTGCCGAGATCGACGGAGTTGGCCTGGGTCAGCGCGAAGAGCGCGTCGACCTTCCTCATCCCGGCCCCCGGCGCCAGGCGCCACACGAAGGTCGGATAGCCCGGGAGCCAAGCCTCCGGGAAGACCAGGAGGCGCGCTCCCCGCGCCGCCGCCTCGGCGACGAGCTCCACGGCGCGTGCCATGGACGCTTTCAGGTCGAGGTAGACGGGTGGTTGCTGTACGACGGCGATCTGGAGCATGTCGTCCTCCTGGAATGAGCGCTCGCCCGGCGACTGCGCCTACTCCGCCGCCAGCGCGACCGCGGCCGGGATGTTGTGGTTCGTCCGAAACAGGTTCGCCGGGTCGTAGCGCGCCTTGACCCGTCCGAGCCGCTCCATGTTGCCGCCGTAGGCGCCCGCGATGCGATCGGCATCGTCCTCCGGCATGAAGTTGACGTAGACGCTGCCGGCCGCGTACGGCGCGGCCGCGTCGAACAGGTCGCGCGCCCACCCGATGCAGGCGGCGTCCTCGGCGGGGTCCGACCAGCGGGTGTGGACGTTCATCACGAAATGCGCCGAGCGCTGCGGGTAGGCGGTCGCGTCCGGGGCGACGCGGGCCATGGCGCCGCCGAGATGGGCGAGGACGACTTCGGTCATCGGGTCGGGCAGCTTGTGCACCGCGTCGAGCACGACGGAGATCACGTCGTCGGACAGGTCGAGGAAATCGTGGCTCTTCCAGTAATTGCGCGCGCCCGGCGCGAGCAGCGGATCGAAGGCCGCCTGCCAGCCAACGAAGGGGTGCGGCGAGATCACGTCCGCGATGGGCGCGCCGAGCGCGCGCGGGCCGGCCATCGCCCGCTCCCCCGCTTCCATGTCGCCCGCGTAGCAGGCCGCGAAGATCAGCACCTCACGCCCGTGCCAGCCCTCGGGAATGAAGGGCAGCGGCGGAGCCCTGCGCATGACGGCCCACACCGTCAGCTCGTCGGGCGCACCGGCGCAGATGTCCCGGAAGGCGGCGAGCAGAGCCGGCGCGTCCGCGATCGGATGCACGACGAGGCCGGACATGACCTGCGGGCCGAGCGGATGGAGCGCGAATTCGAACGAAGAGACCACCCCGAAATTCCCGCCGCCGCCGCGGATCGCCCAGAACAGGTCGGGATGCTCGGTCGCGCTCGCCTGCACGATCGAGCCGTCGGCGAGCACGACCTCGGCCGACACGAGATTGTCGATCGTCATGCCGAACTTGCGGGTGATCCAGCCGAAGCCGCCGCCGAGCGTCAGCCCCGCGATGCCCGTGGTGGAATTGATGCCGACGGGGACGGCGAGGCCGTGGGCCTGCGTCTCGCGGTCGACGTCCGCCAGGAGGCAGCCCGCCTCGACGCGGGCGGTGCGCCCCTCCGGATCGACCCGGATCGCACGCATGCCCGACAAAGCGAGCATGATGGCGTCCTCGACGACGGCGTGTCCCGCGATCTGATGGCCGCCGGCCCGGATCGCCATGAGCAGCCCGTTGTCGCGGGCGAAGCTCACCGCGGTGGCGATGTCGTCGCGGTCGAGGGCTCGGATCACCAGACCCGGCCTGCGATCGTGCATGCCGTTCCAGACGGTGCGGGCCTCCTCGAAGCCCGGATCCCCGGCGAGGAGCGCCGTTCCGTGCAGGCTTCCTCTCAGTGAGGCGACGGCGCTATCTGAAATATCCACGCTGCCGCTCGTCAGGCTTCGCAAAGACGTCGTCATGGCGGAAGCTCCCCGTGCTAGATTGGCTCAAGTCCTCGAACGCTGGACCCGGCGCACGCCGCCCGACCAGTGGCGAGACTGGACTCCGCGATACAGTTTCTGGACTTGGCGCGGTGATGGGGAGCGCCGAGCCTGGACGGGCCAGGAGGAGTGCCGATGACCCAGGGAAGCTACAGGCAGTTCTGCCCGGTCGCGATGGCGGCCGAGCTGCTTTGCACGCGCTGGACCATGGTGCTCGTACGCGAACTGGTCGCGGGATCGACGCGGTTCAACGACCTCAGGCGCGGCGTTCCGCGAATGTCGCCCACGCTGCTGTCGCAGCGCCTCAAGGAGCTCGAGCAGGCCGGCATCGTGGACCGAGTCGCCGTTCGCGGAGAGCGCGGGATCTTCGATTACAAGCTCACCGAAGCAGGACGCGATCTCCAGCCTGTGGTCGAGATCTTCGGCCTGTGGGGACAGAGATGGGTCGAGTCCGAGGCCTCGCTCGCCAATCTCGACCCCTCGCTCCTGATGTGGGACATGCGGCGCAACCTCGACCCGACGCCACTTCCATGCGCCCGAACGGTGATCCGGGTCCGCTATCCCGACGTCGCGCCTTCATGCCGCTCGTGGTGGCTCGTGGTCGAGGCTTCCGGAGAGGTCGACCTGTGCTCGTCCGATCCCGGCTTCGAGGTGGATCTCTACCTCACGACGGACTTGCGGACCATGACGGCGATCTGGATGGGGCTCGAGCGGGTCGAGACGGCGGCCGACAAGATCCATTTCGACGGCAGCCCGGAGATCGCGCGATCGATGCAGGCGTGGCTCGGGCTGAGCCCCTTCGCCCGTGAGCGAAAGCACGTGGCCTGAGCGCCATCCCGCGACGGCCTCGGCGTCGTGCGATCCGACGCGTGTCTTCCGCCCCGGCGGGCGCGTCTCCCTGGCGACGTGATGCGGCGCGTCGAAGCCGGCGAGCCGGACCTCCGGCGCCGCGACACCCTCTCGGCGCTGCGGGTCGTCGCCGACCGCCTCGGACGCGCGCCCGACGAAATCCCGGCGACCGCGACGGCGATCCGCGCGCTCTTCGACGAGCACGGGCTGGCCCGGCTCGGGGTGAACGAGCGGCGCTATGCCGACATCCGCGCGCGGGGAGATCACGAGCTTGGCGGACTCACCCTGCAACTCGAGGAGAGCATCCGCCGCGCCACCGAGGCATGCGCCCCTTGAAGGAGTGCTTTTCACGCCCGCCCTCGTCGCCGAGCTCACGCGCGCCTTCCAGGAGGAGACGAGCCGGATCGCGGCCGCGAGCCGCGCCGGCGTGGAAGGAGCACGGGCGGCCCTCACGGGCGTCGAGCGCAATCGTTCCGCTATGCTGCGCGCGATCGAGGACGGGCTGTACCAGCCCTCGATGAAGACGCGCCTCGCCGAGCTGGAGGCCGAGAAGGCGCGCCTGAAGACGCAACTCGCCGCCCGGCCGAAGCCGGCGGTGCTGGTGCATCCCAACCCCGCCGACTACGCGAAGCGCGTTGCCGCGCTCGAAGGGCTGCTCGAGGACGCGGAGCACCGCGACGATGCGATGGCGCCGATCCGCTCGATGATCGAGAAGATCGTGGTCGTCCCGAGAGAGGGGGGCGGCGTCGCGCTGACGCTCCACGGCGATCTGGCGCGGATCCTGACGCTCTGCGCGATCGCCGGGGAGGGCAGGGCCCGGACAGCAAAAAGCCCCGCGGCTTTCGCCTGCGGGGCTCCGTGTTTTGGTTGCGGGGGCAGGATTTGAACCTGCGACCTTCAGGTTATGAGCCTGACGAGCTACCGGGCTGCTCCACCCCGCGGCAGGGCGTTTTCGCCTCGAACGCGAACGGCCCCGATGTGTCCCTTTCGCGGGATCGGGGCCGGCGGGTTCTGGCGTCGTGAAGAGGATGGGGTTTTCGGCTGGGGTGCGCGTTGTCTGTCCTTTGCAGGCCCGGCGACGACCTACTCTCCCGGGACTTGTGTCACAGTACCATCGGCGCTGAGGAGTTTAACGGCCGAGTTCGGGATGGGATCGGGTTTTATGCTCCTCGCTCCGGTCACCGGGCCGGCGAAGGACAGACAGCGCGCATAGGTGATGAGGTGTCTCTGGTCCGGTTCCGAGGAACCGCGTTCTCGTTTCCGCGCGCCTCGGGCGCGCAGGGATCATGGGAGGCGATCAAGCCGATCGAGCGATTAGTACCGGTAAGCTCAACGCATTGCTGCGCTTGCACGCCCGGCCTATCGACGTGGTGGTCTACCACGGCTCTCGAGGGAGATCTCGTTTCGAGGTGGGTTTCCCGCTTAGATGCCTTCAGCGGTTATCCCGTCCGCACATAGCTACCCTGCACCGCGGCTGGCGCCACGACAGGTCCACCAGAGGTGCGTCCATCCCGGTCCTCTCGTACTAGGGACAGATCCTCTCAAATCTCCGACACCCACGGCAGATAGGGACCGAACTGTCTCACGACGTTCTGAACCCAACTCACGTACCACTTTAATCGGCGAACAGCCGAACCCTTGGGACCTGCTCCAGCCCCAGGATGTGATGAGTCGACATCGAGGTGCCAAACGATCTCGTCGATATGGACTCTTGGAGATCATCAGCCTGTTATCCCCGGCGTACCTTTTATCCGTTGAGCGATGGCCCACCCACGCGGGACCACCGGATCACTATGGCCGACTTTCGTCTCTGCTCGACATGTCCGTCTCGCAGTCAGGCGGGCTTATGCCATTGCACTCGACGACCGATTTCCGACCGGTCTGAGCCCACCGTCGCGCGCCTCCGTTACTCTTTGGGAGGCGACCGCCCCAGTCAAACTGCCTGCCATGCGCTGTCCCGGACCCGGATGACGGATCGCGGTTAGACATCCATGTCGCCAAGGGTGGTATTTCAAGGGCGGCTCCACGCGAGCTGGCGCCCGCGCTTCAAAGCCTTCCACCTATCCTACACATGCCGACACGAATGCCAGCGCAAAGCTACAGTAAAGGTGCACGGGGTCTTTCCGTCTGACCGCAGGAACCCCGCATCTTCACGGGGAATTCAATTTCACTGAGCCGATGCTGGAGACAGCGGGGAAGTCGTTACGCCATTCGTGCAGGTCGGAACTTACCCGACAAGGAATTTCGCTACCTTAGGACCGTTATAGTTACGGCCGCCGTTTACCGGGGCTTCGATTCAAGGCGTGAACCTCTCCTCTTAACCTTCCGGCACCGGGCAGGCGTCAGACCCTATACGTCGTCTTGCCGACTTCGCAGAGCCCTGTGTTTTTGCTAAACAGTCGCCACCCCCTGGTCTGTGCCCCTCCCGCCTGGTTGCCCAAACGGAAGGCCTCCTTATCCCGAAGTTACGGAGGTAATTTGCCGAGTTCCTTCAGCATCGTTCTCTCAAGCGCCTTGGCATGCTCTGCCAGTCCACCTGTGTCGGTTTCGGGTACGGTCTCGCGCGGGGGCTGTTTCCCGGGACCCGCCGGCCGCAGAGCCAATCCGATAAGGCCCTACGACGTCTTGGATCCGTCACCACCCGCTGGCTCAGGACTATTCACCTGATTCCCATCGACTACGCCTTTCGGCCTCGCCTTAGGGGCCGGCTGACCCTGCGCAGATTAACTTTACGCAGGAACCCTTGGACTTTCGGCGACAGCGTCTCTCACGCTGTTTGTCGTTACTCATGTCAGCATTCGCACTTCCGATACCTCCAGGAGCCCTCGCGGGTCTCCCTTCACAGGCCTACGGAACGCTCCGCTACCGCGCATCCGAAGATGCACCCCAAGCTTCGGCTCGTGGCTTGAGCCCCGTTACATTTTCGGCGCAAGGACCCTTGACTAGACCAGTGAGCTGTTACGCTTTCTTTAAAGGATGGCTGCTTCTAAGCCAACCTCCTGGTTGTTTTGGGGTCCTCACATCCTTTCCCACTTAGCCACGAATTGGGGGCCTTAGCTGTAGGTCAGGGTTGTTTCCCTCTCCACGACGGACGTTAGCACCCGCCGTGTGTCTCCCGCACAGTGCTTCCAGGTATTCGGAGTTTGGTTAGGTTTGGTACCGTTGTGGACAGCCCTAGCCCATCCAGTGCTCTACCCCCTGGAGCATTCATGCGAGGCGCTACCTAAATAGCTTTCGCGGAGAACCAGCTATCTCCGGGTTTGATTGGCCTTTCACCCCTAGCCACAAGTCATCCGAGGCCTTTTCAACGGACACCGGTTCGGTCCTCCAGTGCGTGTTACCGCACCTTCAACCTGCTCATGGCTAGATCACCCGGTTTCGGGTCTGGCGCGCCGAACTGAACGCCCTGTTCAGACTCGCTTTCGCTGCGCCTACGCCTCACGGCTTAAGCTTGCTCGACACGCCAAGTCGCTGACCCATTATACAAAAGGTACGCGGTCACCCAGGACGAACCTTGGGCTCCCACTGTTTGTAGGCATCCGGTTTCAGGATCTGTTTCACTCCCCTCGTCGGGGTGCTTTTCACCTTTCCCTCACGGTACTGGTGCGCTATCGGTCGCTGAGGAGTACTTAGGCTTGGAGGGTGGTCCCCCCATGTTCAGACAGGATTACACGTGTCCCGCCCTACTCGTATCCGCTCGATCCCTGAACCCGTACGGGGCTGTCACCCATCATGCCCGACTTTCCAGACGGTTCCGGTTGAGAATCGAGACGGCATTGGCCTGGTCCGCGTTCGCTCGCCACTACTAACGGAGTCTCGTTGATGTCCTTTCCTCCGGGTACTGAGATGTTTCAGTTCCCCGGGTTCGCCTCAAATCCCTATGGATTCAGGATCTGATACCTTCACATGACCCCACGTTACTCAGATGCGGGCACCAGGCTCGCATCCAAGCAACGAGGAATCGAAGGTGGGTTTCCCCATTCGGAAATCCTCGGATCAAAGCGCGTTCGCAGCTCCCCGAGGCTTATCGCAGCGTACCACGTCCTTCATCGCCTCTCAGCGCCAAGGCATCCACCGAATGCCCTTAAGACACTTGATCGCTCCCATGATCCATGCGCGCATCCCTCGAGAGGAACACGACCACGGACC